>NZ_JBNHFC010000002.1:0-372641 GCF_059089885.1 Arthrobacter sp. Y3221159 | reverse complement strand
GCTCGAAAACATCCGCGCCACCTACAAAGCAGGCGACACCGACCTCGCCTGGACCCGCCTCACCAACTGGCGCATCCAACTCGCCGCAGCCCTGGACCAGGCCAGCTCAACCGCGGTACTGGCCGCCGAAGTTGAAGGGGCCCCGGATTCCCCAAGCACGCTGCTGATGGCAGCCTGGCTGAACACCGCGCTGAACGTGCCCGTGACCATCGTGCCGGGCACCCCCGGAACGGGCCTCCGCCGGGTCCGCCTCACACTTCCCGACGGCGACATTCAACTCCTCCGCCCCGGACAAACCGTCGCTGTACTCACCCAGCCGGGCCAACCCGCCCAACGCATCTCCCTCCCGCGCCCAAACCTCCGCGACTGCCTCGCGGAAGAACTCCGCCGCCTGGACCCGGACCACGTCTTCGGTGAAACAGTCGCCCAACTGGGGCGGGCAAACCTCATGGCAACCTCGCAGGATTCCGGTGCTGTGCTGAACCCGCGGCAGGCGTGCCTGGTCCCGGCTTGATTGGTACAGGTCGACGGCACTCGGGACAGAACGGTGGCGGCACAACAACACATCCGGCTTATGGCCACCCATATCACCGCCGAGTCACGGGGTCCGGCCGGATCCATGAAAGGAAACCAAGCAATGGTCCATAAAGTTAAAGCGGTGGTAGCCCGGGAGAAGGATGCCCCGGTTTCGCTGGAGACCATCCTGGTGCCGGACCCGGGGCCGGGGGAGGCGCTGGTGGATATCTTGACCTGCGGTGTCTGCCACACGGACCTGCATTACAAGCAGGGCGGCATTGGCGATGAGTTCCCGTACCTGCTGGGCCATGAGGGCACGGGTGTGGTCAGCGCGGTGGGCCCCGATGTGACGTCTGTGGCCCCGGGTGACCGGGTGATACTGAACTGGCGCGCGGTCTGCGGCCAGTGCCGGGCGTGTGCCAAGGGCCAGCCGCAGTACTGTTTCAACACGCACAACGCCACCCAGAAGATGACGCTGGAGGATGGCACCGAACTTTCCCCCGCGCTGGGCATCGGTGCGTTCGCGGAGAAGACCCTTGTGGCTGCCGGGCAGTGCACCAAGGTGGACCCGGAGGCCGACGCCGCGGCGGTGGGCCTTCTGGGCTGCGGTGTGATGGCCGGCATTGGTGCCGCCATCAATACCGGTGAGGTCAAGCGCGGCGAGTCCGTGGCCGTGATCGGCTGCGGCGGGGTGGGTATCGCCGCGATCGCCGGCGCCAGGCTGGCGGGTGCGACGACGATCATCGCGGTGGACATCGACGATAACAAGATCGAGATGGCCAGGTCCCTGGGCGCGACCCATGGCGTGAACTCCCGGCAGGAGGACGCGGTGGAGGCGATCCGCGCCCTCACCGGTGGCAACGGGGCGGACGTGGTGATTGACGCCGTCGGCCGTCCCGAAACGTACAAGCAGGCGTTCTATGCCCGCGACCTCGCCGGCCGGGTGGTGCTGGTGGGCGTCCCGACGCCGGAGATGCAGCTGGAGCTGCCGCTGCTGGACGTGTTCGGCCGGGGCGGTTCGCTGAAGTCCTCCTGGTACGGCGATTGCCTGCCCTCCCGGGACTTCCCGATGCTCGTCTCGCATTACAAGCAGGGCAACCTGGACCTGGACGCCTTCGTCACCGAACGCATCAGCATTGATCAAGTGGAGGAGGCTTTCGAACGGATGCATAAGGGCAAGGTCCTGCGTTCGGTGGTCGACCTGACGCAGAGGAGTGCAATCTAATGTCCGTCAGGATTGAGAACGTGGTCACCTCGGGGACGTTTTCGCTCGACGGTGGCACCTGGGACGTGGACAACAACGTATGGATCGTGGGCAACGACGAGGAGTGCGTGATCATTGACTCCCCGCACGACGCCGCTACGATCATCAATCAGGTCCGCGGCCGGAAGGTCAAGGCCATCCTGCTGACCCACGCGCACAACGACCACATCGGCGCTGCCCGGGAAGTTGCCGTCGCCGTGGGTGCCCCGATCTACCTGAACCCGGAGGACCTTGTGCTCTGGGAGCAGGTCTACCCGGACTACGAACCTGACCGTTACCACGGAGACGGAGACGTGTTCGAGGTGGGAGAAACGGCCCTGTTGGCAATTCACACGCCCGGCCATTCCCCTGGCTCCACGTGCTTCTATCTCGAAAGCGAAGCAACGATCTTCACCGGGGACACGCTGTTCAACGGCGGCCCCGGCGCCACCGGCCGGTCCTACAGTGATTACCCGACCATCCTGGCTTCCATCCGGGAGCGGCTCCTGGTGCTGCCGCCCGAGACTGTGGTCCGCACCGGCCACGGCGACGACACCACCATCGGCGCCGAGCAGGAAACTCTTGCCAAGGTTCCGCAGTAGGCAGCAATTTCACCAGGAGTGAGTAAGTGAGGCGCGCCGGGAATGCCCGGCGCGCCTCTGCTGGTGTCAAAAAGCAGCGTTACCGGAGTCCGTGGCTGTGGGCCAAGGCGATAGCTTCGGTTCGTGACCCGACGTCGAGCTTCCTGAACAGGTTTCGCACGTGGAACTTGACCGTGTTCTCGCTGATGCCCATTGTTGAGGCGATAGTACGGTTGCGGTGTCCGGCGGCGAGGTGCTGGAGTACCTCGAGTTCCCTTGCGGCAAGATTCCATCCCGCTACATCTCCGGTGGGGCGGGCGGGCGGGTCCAGGGGGAGTGATACGAAGATGTCGGCCCCCCAACCGGACATGACGTCCATCCGCAGCTGTCCGGAGAGCGCTTGGACCCGGCGTTGCAGGCCCACGATGCTCGGCGTTTCGGCGGTGAGTGCACCGCCTCCGTCATCTCGCACGTTGATCAGCAGGTTTCCGCCATCGCAGTCCCACTGTGTCCGGATTCTGGTGATGTCTGTTTGTTCCATCATGGCCAGGACAAGTCCGCGGACGATGGCACGGGCAGCATGGGCGATCTCGCCGGGGAGGGCCCTGCCATTCAAGGGTGGTTCGATGAATTGGACGTCAATGCCGCTAAAGCCCGTGAGCGGCCGCAAGTCTTCCCGCAGCCGTTCGAAGGCTTTGGCGACGGGCTCTTCTGCTATGTCTGTTGTCCGGTCACTAAGGGTCCTTAACCCGAGGAGGGCCTTGGCAGTGAGTTCTATGACGGTTGTGCGGGCAGCTGCATCGTCCAGGGACGCCGAGCGCAGGGCTGCCATGAGGGTTTCGAGAGTGGTCGAATGCAGATCGGTCAGTTCGGCCGTCACACGGATGCGTTCAGCTGATGCTGCCCGGGACTCCAACAAGTACGACGGCGGTGCATCCGCCACTTTTTCCTGGATTCGCCGCGCCGCGATGCGCCATAGGAACGTCACAAGGTCCAGGTTGGCGTCATCTCCCGAACCGGTGGGGGAGGGATCGGTGAGGACGAGGAGGGCCTGGCTGGCGGCATGCTTGTGAGCTAGCACCTGCCGGGGTTTGCCGGCCAGGTCGGCTTCCCCAAACCAAGGCGTTTCGTCGGACAGGGTGGCGCGAAGCTCGTCCAATTCCGGGATGCTGACACGGGAAATGATGTCCTCCGCACCCGCCTTCTTCTGGGGCCTGCCAGTACAGTCCTCGGTGAAGATGACCAGCGCACTGCTCTTGATGTAAGGCAGGGTGGCGTTACGGAGCCGTTCCGCTATTTTGGCCAGTGGGGCATCAGCCAGGGCAGCAACGGTCTGCAACAGTGGCCATGGCAGGTCTGTAACGGTCATGTCATCTTCCTAGTGGCTGGTCGAGGAGAGGTGGATCACACCACCCAGTCCTAAAGTATAGTAAAAACTGCCAGAAAACAGGATTACTGCTACCCCTTTGTTTCGCGATGATGGATCTAACCGAAAGTTCATGTGGTCGTGCAAGGCCAAATCATTCAAACAAAGGGGATTAATAGTGAACCCGACAGCAAATGCCGTACTCACCCCGCGTCCTGATACTGCTGGACTGGACTGGACGTCCCAGGACCAGCGCGCGGTGGACACACTCCGCGTCCTGGCAGCCGACGCCGTTGAGAAGGTAGGCAACGGACACCCGGGGACCGCGATGAGCCTGGCTCCTGCTGCGTATCTCCTTTTCCAGAAGCTGATGCGCCACGATCCGCGCGATCCGGACTGGATCGGCCGTGACCGGTTCATCCTGTCCCCGGGGCACTCCTCGCTGACCCTCTACAGCCAGCTGTTCCTGTCAGGCTACGGCCTGGAACTGGAGGACCTTCAGGCGCTGCGGACCTGGGGGGCACTGACCCCCGGCCACCCGGAGTACAAGCACACTGCCGGTGTGGAGATCACCACCGGCCCGCTGGGCCAGGGCCTTGCATCCTCGGTGGGCTTTGCCTACTCCCAGCGCCGCCAGCGCGGCCTGTTCGACGCCGATGCCCCCGCCGGCGAGAGCCCGTTCGACCACACCATTTGGGTCATTGCCTCCGACGGCGACATCCAGGAAGGCGTGACCTCGGAGGCTTCCTCCCTGGCCGGCCACCAGGAACTGGGCAACCTCGTCGTCATCTACGACGAGAACCACATCTCCATTGAGGACGATACCGACATCGCCTTCACTGAGGATGTCCTGAAGCGTTACGAAGCCTACGGCTGGCACACCCAGCGCGTTGACTGGACCGAGACGGGCGAATACGTCGAAGACGTCCAAGAGCTCTACTCCGCGCTGCTGGCGGCCAAGGCTGAGACCTCCAGGCCGTCCATCATCTCGTTGCGCACCATCATCGGCTACCCCGCCCCCAAGAAGCAGAACACGGGCAAGATCCACGGGTCAGCCCTGGGCGCCGATGAAGTTGCAGCTCTGAAGGAAGTGCTGGGCTTCGACCCCGCCAAGTCCTTCGAGGTGGATGAGGACGTCCTTGCCCACGCCCGCAAGGTTGTGGACCGCGGCGCAGCCGCCCGCTCCGAATGGGAAGAGTCCTTCTCCGCCTGGCAGTCCGCCAACCCCGAGGGCGCCGCCCTGCTGGAGCGCGTCGAAGCCCGCCGGCTGCCCGCCGGACTCGACGCCGCCCTGCCTGTCTTCGAGGCAGGTAAGGACGTCTCCACCCGCGCCGCGTCCGGCAAGGTCCTGAACGCCATCGGACCGGTCATGCCGGAACTCTGGGGCGGTTCAGCCGACCTCGCCGAGTCCAACAACACCACCATCGAGGGATCGCCGTCGTTCATCCCGGCTTCCCGCTCCACGGAAGCCTGGAAGGGCAACCCCTACGGCCGCGTCCTGCACTTCGGCATCCGCGAGCACGCCGCCGCCTCGATCGTGAACGGCATCAGCCTGCACGGCAAGACCCGCGCGTTCTCAGGGACGTTCCTGATCTTCAGTGACTACCAGAAGCCGGCCATCCGCCTCGGCGCCCTGATGGGCGTCGGGTCCATCTATGTGTGGTCACACGACTCCATTGGACTGGGCGAGGACGGCCCCACCCACCAGCCGGTGGAACAGCTCTCCACCCTGCGTGCGATCCCGGGCCTGGATGTTGTTCGACCGGCCGACGCCAACGAGGTTGGCATCGCATGGAAGACCATGCTGCAAAACCACAGCAACCCGGCCGGCATCGTCCTGACCCGCCAGAACGTTCCGACTTTCGCCCGCGGCGAGGGGACCGCCGAGGGTGACACGTTCGCTTCCCCGGCAGGTGTGGCCAAGGGCGGCTATGTCCTGGCCGAGGCATCCAATGGCGGTGCCACCGTCCCGGCCCAGGTGCTCCTGATCGCCACCGGCTCCGAAGTGCAGCTGGCAGTCCAGGCCCGCGAAGCACTCCAGGCCGAAGGCATCGCCACCCGTGTCATCTCCATGCCGTGCGTTGAGTGGTTCAACAAGCAGGACGCTGCCTACCGTGAGTCGGTCCTCCCGTCCGCGGTCAGGGCGCGTGTCTCCGTTGAAGCAGGACTGGCCCTGGGCTGGAAGGAATTCGTCGGTGATGCCGGCCGTTCCATCAGCCTCGAGCACTACGGCGCCTCCGCTGACTACAAGCGTCTCTTCCAGGAGTTCGGCATCACGGCGGAAGCAGTCACAGCCGCCGCTAAGGACTCCCTCGCAGGCCTGCAGGCCTAACAACCGATTTCAGGAGAAAAGACAATGACTACTCCCACCCAACAGCTCTCCGACGCCGGAGTATCGATCTGGCTGGACGATCTTTCCCGAGGCCGGCTCTCCAGCGGCGGGCTGCAGAAGCTCATCGAAGAGAAGAACGTGGTTGGCGTGACCACCAACCCGTCCATCTTCCAGGCCGCGATAACTTCGGGCACCGACTACGACGCCGCCATCGCCGGGCTTGCCGCGCGGGGCAGCAGCGTGGAGGAGACGATCTTCGAGATCACCACCACCGATGTCGCGGACGCCTGTGACCTCTTCGCCCCTATCGCCGCCGCGACGAACGGCGTTGACGGCCGCGTGTCCATCGAGGTGGACCCACGCCTCGCCTGGGACACCGCCGGCACCATCGCCGAGGCCAAAGAACTGTTCAAGAAGGTCGACAAAGACAACGTCCTGATCAAGATCCCGGCCACCCTTGAGGGCCTTGAGGCCATCACTTCCGTTCTGGCCGAGGGTATCAGCGTCAATGTGACCCTGATCTTCTCGCTGGAGCGCTACCGTGCCGTCATCAACGCCTTCCAGGCCGGCCTGAAACAGGCCAAGGAGAACGGCCACGACCTCTCGAAGATCCATTCGGTGGCGTCCTTCTTCGTTTCGCGTGTGGATACCGAGATCGACAAGCGCCTCGACGCCATCGGCACCGACGAAGCCAGGGCGCTCAAGGGCAAGGCAGGCGTCGCCAACGCCCGCTTGGCTTACCAGGTCTACGAGGAGCTGTTTGCCACTGAACGCTGGGCAGTCCTGGCTCAAGCCGGCGCCCGCCGGCAGCGGCCGCTATGGGCCTCCACCGGTGTGAAGGACCCCGCTTACTCGGACACCCTCTACGTCACCGAACTCGCCGCCGTCGACGTGGTAAACACCATGCCCGAGAAAACGCTGGACGCCACTTTCGACCACGGCGTGATCACCGGCGACACGATCACCGGCACATACGAGGAAGCACAAGGTGTGCTCACCGCCATCGAGCGCCTCGGCGTCTCCTACAACGACGTCGTCACTCTCCTGGAATCCGAAGGTCTGGACAAGTTCGTGGCCAGCTGGAAGGAACTGCTGGCCGATGTTGAGGGCGCGCTCTCCAGCGCCCGGAAGGCATCCTGAACCATTGAGTGCGCACTGCGCGGGACCCATAGGGGTCCCGCGCAGTGGCCGCAGATCAGAAAGGCGGACACCATGTCCAAGCCACCCCTAAATTGCTGTATCAATCCCAGCATCCTGTCGGCCGACTTCGTCAACCTCGAAGCAGAGCTTGCCCGCATCAGCAATGCCGATGCTGTCCACGTGGACGTTATGGACAACCACTTCGTCCCGAACCTGACCATCGGCCTGCCTGTCGTGGAAAGGATCCAGAAGGTCAGTCCTGTGCCGCTGGATGCCCATCTGATGATTTCCAATGCTGACACCTGGGCCCCCCAGTTCGCTGACGCCGGGATTGCCTCGGTCACCTTCCATGTTGAAGCATCGGTTGCACCGATCAAGCTTGCCCGTGAGCTTCGCGCCCGGGGCTCGAAGGCCGGCATGGCCCTGCGCCCTGCCACGCCGGTGGAACCGTACCTGGACATGCTTTCCGAACTGGACATGCTGCTGATCATGACCGTTGAACCGGGCTTTGGCGGCCAGGCCTTTTTGGACGTGATGCTGCCCAAGATCCGCCGGGCTCGCGCCGCCGTCGACGGTTCAGGGGTGAACGTAGCCATCCAGGTGGACGGCGGCATCACGGAAGAAACCATCACCCGTGCCGCCGAGGCCGGCGCCAACGTCTTTGTCGCGGGCTCGGCCGTGTACGGCAAACCTTCCCCTGCTGAGGCAATCGAGTCGCTGCGCGCGAACGGCCAGCTTGCCTTCGCATAGCAGCAGGCCGCCCCATCACCGTTACCAATCTTGAAGGACCCATAATGCGCGTTCACATCGCAACCGACCACGCCGGCATGGAGCTCAGCTCCCATCTGATCACCTCGCTCGCAGCCAGCGGCTACGAGATGGTGGACCACGGACCGGCCGCCTACGACGCCGAGGACGACTACCCCGCATTCTGCATCAACGCCGCCGCCGCCGTCGTGGCCGACCGGGCGGCAGGCATGGACGCGCTCGGAATCGTGCTGGGCGGCTCCGGCAACGGCGAGCAAATCGCCGCAAACAAGGTCAAGGGAGTCCGGGCAGCCCTCGCGTGGAACCTCGACACAGCCAGGCTCGCCCGCCAACACAACGATGCCAACGTGGTCGCCGTCGGAGGCAGGCAGCACAGCGTCGAAGAGGCCACGGAACTGGTCAAAGCATTCCTGGCAGAACCATTTACTAATGCCGAACGCCATGAGCGCCGCATCGGCAAAATCGCTACCTTCGAAACCACGGGCGAGATCGTCGAATAACCCCCACCAACAAAACCCCGGGCCAAGGTTGTCGTCAACCCTGCCGCCAGCCATCCCGGAAAGTTCTCCCGCTGCTTAGACCAGTCGGGGATCCCAACACCGACTCTCCCGTCCCGGGGGAGCAACCCAGAAAGGAAGATTCACATGAGCATAACTTTCGAGCCGACCGCCCTCTTCCAGGGGAAGCTGGACGAAGCACCGCTCGGTCCACCCCTGGCCGAAGTGCTGGGCGACGAGATTCCGACGCGGATCACTATCCCCTTTACCAGCGATGATTCCCGGATCCTCTCCGGAGTCTGGGAAGCTGACCCAGGCCTTTCACGATGGGAGTTTCTGGAGCGCGGCGAGTCGATCTACGTCCTTGAAGGCCGCATGGTGGTTACCGAGGATGGCGGAGAGCCGACTACCGTAGAGGCCGGAACCGCAGCTATCTTCCCCATCGGTTGGAAGGGCACCTGGGAAATCCAGGAGCGCATCAGAAAATTCTTCGTCATTTTCACGCCCTGACCCAGGGAAACTGTAAGGCCTGGACACGTGCCAGGCCTTACAGTTTGTAGCCATTCATACAACGACAGGGGAGCGCCGCCATCCGGCACTGGCCATGGCCGGGGACCGCAGGTGGGCGCTGAGAGTGCGGACAGCCGCAGACCCTCGAACCTGATCCGGTTAGTACCGGCGCAAGGGAGTCGAGTTCTCGAAGTCCGGTAACGGCAGTAGCCGCGTGCCGTGCTTTCCCCTCCTGTTTCCCAGGAGGATTTTTTCATGAGCACTGCAGCAATCAAGAAGACCACCAGCAAGTCCTGGCGCGTCGTGGACATCGTGGTGGCGGCCCTGATCGCCATCGCCGGCGGCGTGATTTTCTGGGCCTGGTCCCAGGGCGCGGCCGCGGTCTCCGGGCCCATGAACGCGGTTTACCCGCCCCTGACCGGCCTGATCGCCGGCGGCTGGATGATCCCGGCAGTGCTGGGCATGCTGATCATCCGCAAGCCCGGCGCGGCATTGTTCTGCGAGACCGTGGCAGCCACCGGTGAGCTCCTGATGGGCTCGCAGTACGGCGCCTCGGTGCTGTTCTCAGGCTTGGTCCAGGGCCTGGGCGCTGAAATCATCTTCGCGATCTTCGTTTACAAGAAGTTCAACCTGCCGGTGTCGCTGCTGGCCGGTGCTGCCGCGGGCCTGTTCTGCGGCCTGAACGATTCCTTCGCGCCGTGGGGCTGGAACATTGCGTACTCCGGCGGTGACAAGCTTGCCTACATCATCTTCACCGCGATTTCCGGCGCGGTCATCGCCGGTGCCCTGTCCTGGATCGCGACCCGTGGCCTGGCGAAGACCGGGGTCCTGAGCTCCTTTGCCTCGCGCAAGGCAGCCACGGAGTCCGTCCTCTCCTGAGGCCTGAAAGGTTAGCTGATGACCATCACCACCGAAATGTGCGTGGACAGCGATCCGTTGATCATTGACGGAGTCGAAATAACTTCGCGGCTCATTATGGGCATTGGCGGAGCCCCCAGCCTGGACGGACTCGGAAGCGCCCTCGTTGCTTCTGGGACCGAGCTGACCACCGTCGCCATGCGGCGCTATTCGCCGTCGGAGGCCGGTTCCTTATTCCAACTCCTGCTCGACCACAAGATCCGGGTGCTGCCCAACACCGCAGGCTGCTTCACGGCAAAAGATGCGGTGCTCACCGCCGAAATGGCGCGCGAAGCATTGGAAACCGACTGGGCAAGCTCGAGGTGATAGCTGACGAGCACACCCTGTTGCCCGATGCCGTGGAACTGGTCGATGCCACGGAGCAATTGGTCAACCGCGGCTTCAAGGTATTCGCGTACACCAACGATGATCCGGTCCTGGCCCTACGGCTCGAGCATCTGGGAGCCTCCACCGTTATGCCCCTTGGCTCACCCATCGGCACGGGCCTGGGCATCCTGAGCCCGCACAACATCGAGCTGATTGTGTCCCGCGCTTCCGTGCCCGTCGTGCTCGACGCTGGCATCGGAACCGCCTCGGACGCGGCCTTTGCAATGGAACTGGGGTGTGACGCTGTCCTGCTGGCTACAGCTGTCACCCGGGCACAGAATCCGGTGCGCATGGCCACCGCATTTAAACACGCAGTCCTCTCTGGAAGGCTGGCGAACCGCGGCGGCCGCATACCCCGCCGCGAGCATGCACTGGCGTCATCACCCTTGGAAGGACGAGCCGAGTTCCTGTAACGGGGTGCAGGCACCACCGACTGCAAGCCGTCCAAAACGGTAGGTAAAACCATCCTGATACAGCGTTTCCCACGACCACACATGACGGGATCATGGATGCCGGGAAGGAGCAGAGATGACGACACAAACGTCCGTCCGGCTGCTCCGCGCCGGTCTGGTGGGATCCCTGATTTTCATTCTCGGTGCGGGCGGACACCTCGCTGGTGGCGGTCACGCGCCCCGGCCCGAGGTCATGGCCGCGCTCTTCGTTGTGACCTTGGTTCCGATAGTGATGCTTTCCTCACACCGGTTCTCGGTACCTGGGCTTCTTTGTTCGCTGGGCGCCGGCCAAGGGTGGCTGCATTGGTCCCTTGACGCTCTCGGCCCCGGACAGCACCCCACCTCGGCTCTGCTGTTGCCCGCTTCCCGCATGCCGGACACCTGCCGGCTCCTGGCACAGACACTTCCGTGGGGATCGTCATGTCTTCCGCTGACGCAGCGAGCGGATGGCTGATGTTCACTGCCCACGCCGTTGCCACTCTGGTCACAGCGCTGCTCCTGGCTCGTGGCGAGGATGCGTTGCGCCTTGTAGCCACCTTGCTTGAGCCGCTCGTGCGACTCCCTGACTTCATCGCCTTGCCGCCGACGGTCCGCACCCGGTGGCGCACCGACGTCGTAACTTCCCCGGCAGCCGCCTCGCTGCGACTTCCTACCCGGCGAGGTCCGCCACCAGCCGTCCCCGCGGCCACCTGAGTACCCGCCTTCCGTCTGGAACACAGGAAACCAGGGACCGGCCGCCGCCGACAACAGGCGTGCGCCCCATGCCCCGCCTGGGTTTCTTGACCTCACCATCCCTTAGTTCCGCGAAAGGCATTCTGCCATGAAGACATCACCTCGCCGTACCCTTAGCACCGTCGCCGCCACAACATTGGCTGCCGGGCTGGTGGCCCTAAGCACAGGCACAGCTTCCGCCCACGTCCGCGTCGACCCTGACGGCACAGCCGAGGGCAGCTACACCCAACTAACCTTCCGGGTGCCAAACGAATCCGAAACGGCCAGAACCAGCAAACTCGAAATCTCCCTGCCCACGGAGACGCCATTCACCTCCGTCTCCGTGAAGCCCGTGGTCGGGTGGAAGGCAGAGGTGGTGAACAGCGAACTGCCGCAGCCCGTCACCGTCAACGGCGCAACCGTCACCAAGGCGCCGACCTCCGTCATCTGGACCGCGGATGAAGCTCACCAGATCGGTCCGCATGAGTACCAAACCTTTTCCATCTCGGTCGGCGTGCTGCCCAAAGCCGGTACTGAACTGATCCTGCCTGCGTCCCAGACCTACACCGACGGGAACACCGTGAAATGGGAACAGGAAACCAGCGAGAGCCAAGCCGAGCCAGAATACCCGGCCCCCGCCTTCACCACCACGGCAAAGACGGATGGCCACTCACAGGGCAGCACTGCAACTCCCAACGCCCACGTTCCGGCCGCGGCTGCGTCCAGCATCTCCGCTGCCACTGATGCGGGATCGGCAGTAGGATGGCTCGGCCTTGCAGCAGGGCTGATCGGGCTGATCACCGGTGTAACTGCCCTCGCACGTACGCGCACCATTCGTCGAGGAGATTTAGATGAGCGATAAATTGCGTTGGGGCGTGCTCGGCACCGCCCGTATCGTCCGTAAGACAATCCCGGCGCTGCAGGAGGCGAAGAACGGGGAAGTCGTTGGCATCGCCTCCCGCACCGAGGGAAAGGCCAGGGAATACGCGGACAGGCACGGGATCCCGCAGGCGTTTAGCTCCTATGGCGCGCTTCTTGCTTCCCCGGACATCGACGCTGTGTATATTCCGTTGCCGAACGCACTCCACCTCGAGTGGATACTGAAGTCCTTGGACGCAGGCAAGCACGTACTCTGTGAAAAACCACTGGTGACCAGCGCCGCCGAATGCGATGAGGTTAGACAAAAGGCCGAGGAGACCGGGCTTAAAGTCCTGGAAGGCTTCATGTACCGCTTTCACCCGCGTTTCGAAAAGCTGCAGGAACTGCTCGCGGGCAATGCCGTAGGCAAACTGACCTTTATTCACGTCGGGCATTCGTTCGACGCCGGCAGCGGTGACAACATTCGCTGGTACAGCCAGCTCGGCGGCGGCGCACTTTTCGACACGGGATGCTACTGCGTCAACGTCAGCCGTATGGTTACCGCCCAGGAACCGAGCCGAGTCAACGCATTCGGCAACTACCGCGACGCCAACGACGAGGGTCGAATCGACACCAGTATTGCGGGCATACTGCGCTTCCCCGGCAGCGTAACAGCGCTGTTCGATACCGGAGTAAACCTCGAACGACGCAACTTCCTGGAACTGACCGGAACCGAGGGCCGCCTCTACCTCGATAATCCGTTTGGCCTTCTTGAGGAGGATTCGGTTCTGGAGGAGCACCACTTCGGAAAGGACACGATTTATCACAAGATCAAGGGAGAAAATCACTTCGTACGGATGAGCGAACACTTCTCTGACAGCGTCCTGAACGGTACTCCGCTCCGCTACGATCTCACGGACGCGGCCAACAATGCCCGGGTGCTTGAAGCCCTCGATCGGGCGGCACGCAACGAAGAGGCGTTCCGCTCCGACTGAAACAGCTGTGGCACTGTCATAGCGGTGGGTGACCAGCAAGGAGACCCTTTCGGTCGTTGACTCTCCGCGTTGCCGCGGTTAGCGGCAGAGTTGTCCTCAGACGCCGGCCCTGGTCAGCAGTGCATCAAGCGTCATGAAGAACAAGGCGCGGTGGTCGGCCGCCGTTGGGTCGGTCAGGTATTGAAGGGCCGCCCCGTCGTAGATCATCAGGAAAGACCTTACGAGCTCAGGGATGCCAATACGGCACTCGTCGCCATTGCTTTGGGCTGCCGATGAGAATATGCCTCCCAGCTCCACTTCGTAGGCAGGATAAATCTTCGCGGCCAGCGGGCTGACGGCGGCGCCGCGTGTTGCCCACAAAATGAGCTCGATCTCAGCAAGGAGACTGCCCGGCTCTTCTTCCAGTGCTCGCCAATAGCCTTTAGCCACTTGTTCCACCGCATTACGAAGGCCTAGGTGGGCCGGGACGTCCCCGGAAAAGCTGCTCAGGTTTTTTAGCCAAGCCTCGGCGGCCGCCTCCATGAGCTCTTCCTTACCGCTAAAGCAATAATTGGCAGTGGCCAAGGGAGCATTGGCCTCTTTAGCAATGGCGCGCATGGTTACAGACTGAACACCCTCGCGCCTCATAAGTTCCACGGTTGCTGAAATCAGCTGTTCTTTTCGATCTTTTGAGGACACCCGCATAATTCACTCTCCAGTCTCGCGTTCGGCGGCCCTCCTGGGGCACCTCTTAAGACTATGGCCTGGCGAGTGAAAGGTTCATTTCCTGTCTAGAACGCTTGACCCGAACTTGTGTTCGTTTCCCTTAGTGCCCATAATTTGCCCGGATTTCGAGAGCTTTTAGGAAACACTTCCACCACTCCACGCAGTAACCGAACTGGTTCCTCCCCACGAGAGGTGCCGTTGTCGATGCCACGAAGGTCATGAGGTAGAAGTAGTAGGGCTGACTCGTACACGTGGCAGGCCGCCGCCTGGTAAGCCCAGCCGACGGCCTGACGCCACGTGACCTTGGTTAGGTGGCGGCTACGGTCTCCGTGAGATCGTCAGGTGCCACGTTGTCCAGATCCTGGGAGGCTCCGTGCAGGTAGCGCTCCATCGAGTCATCCATTGCATTGATCCAGCGTGTATGGTGCTTCGTCGCCATGGTGCCGGTGACCACTGAACGGTGGAGCATATCGCGGTACCCCAGGATGTCATCGTGCTTGTGGTGCATCCAGTCCTTGAACAACTGGCAGACGGCGTCCAGATCGAAGGGAGGGTAGTCTGTTGCCTCAATGAGTTCCCGCAGGTAGTCCGTCTGAAAATCGGCTTCTGCGTCGTGATCGGACAGTGCGGCCTGGCGGTCGAGCCAGAGCTGGATATCCGCCTTGCGCTCCGTGAGGGATGGAAGGTCGATCTTTCCGGTCATCACATCGCGGGCAAACCATGCTTGCGCGTCGAACATGTTGAACGTGTAGTACTGGTCCTGGGCGCCCAGGTAGAACAGGTTGTCGTTCTGTAGCCACACCACACCCTTGTAGAGGTTGCCAGGGTATAGCACGTTCGGTGATCTCAGCGACAGCTCCCCGGGTAGGAACTGGTATTTGTGCTGGTATCCGGTGCAAAGGATGACGGCGTCAAAGTCATCGTGTGTACCGTCGCTAAAGTACGCTGTGCGGCCCTGGAAATGGGTGACGAGCGGGCGCTCCACCGTGTTCTCCGGCCAGTGATAACCCATCGGGGCCGTGCGGTAGCTGAGGGTGATGGATGCGGCGCCCATCTTGTGAGACTGCATGCCGATGTCCTCTGCGGAATAGCTGCTTCCGATCATGAGCAGCTTCTTGCCGTAAAAGCGCTCGGCGCCGCGGAAATCGTGGGCGTGCAGAACCTCGCCCGGGAAGGTTTCGATGCCCTTGAACTCGGGGACGGCGGGGACGTGGAAGTGGCCGGTGGCCACTACGAGCTTGTCGAACACATGGGTCTCCGTGAGGTTGGTTTTGAGGTCCTCAACCGTCACCGTGAATTCCTGCGTGGCCCCGTTGTAGCTGGTGTGGCGGGCAACCGTATTGAATTTGACGTACTTGCGAACGTCTGACTTTTCCACGCGGCCCTTGATGTAGTCGAAGAGGACCTCGCGCGGCGGGAAGGAGGAGATCGGACGGCCGAAGTGCTCGTCAAAGGAGTAGTCCGAAAACTCCAGGCACTCCTTGGGCCCATTCGACCATAGGTGCCGGTACATGCTGGAGTGCACCGGCTCGCCCTGACCGTCCAACCCGATCCGCCAGCTGTTATTCCACTGTCCGCCCCACTCGCCCTGCTTCTCAAAGCATGTGATCTCGGGGATCGAGGCGCCTTTCTGACGCGCTGATTCAAACGCCCGCAGTTGTGCCAGGCCGCTGGGGCCGGCGCCAATGATTCCGACTCGTAATACCATGGTCTTCTCCTCTACAAAGATGTTTTAGGTCGCCGGTGTGCGGCGGTGTAAGTTGCGCTACGGGTCTTGACCGCCCGTTGGTTGGTCTAGGCAGCGAAATTGCGGTCACCGACGAAGAACCCCAGGGCATACTCAGGGGTCTCGAACTTCACTGTTGTGCCCTTGGGGAAGAACAGAACGTCGCGCTCCTTTGCGTGCGTAACCTCGCCCGTCAGCTGATCGGTGAGGATGAACTCACCCTTAATGACGACTTTCATTTCGTCGTACGTGTAGGTGTAGACCAGCGGCTCGGAAGCCTTCAGCTCAAAAAATCCGGCGGACATGACCGAGCCCTGCGGGTTGTGGAGGGAGTCGCCGATGGCAGCTACAGTGCCAGGTTCGTTCATTGACGGCAGGCCGACATAGCCGCTTTCTACCTTGTGGATGGATCCGGCCTTGCTGAGCGTTCCGATGAGGGTGGTTTCCATGATTTCTCCTTTGAAATGGGGGAAGAACTGGTGGTCTGTGATGCCGTGCAGAATTGCCCTGAAGGTCAAGTTGGTACCCCTGTAGGGGCTCTAGGGATCGAAAAAAGCCGACATGCCCTAGCCTCGCGGGTGGCCTCCTGGGCGCTGGCCCGAGCTAAATGCTGTGATGCCAGTCACGTTTGCTCGCTACAAAAAAGGTGACATGAACAAGCGTGCAAGTCAACCGTTCATGTTCGCTTTTTTCACGTTTCGTTGATGCGGCATTCGAGCCCGGGCACCTATCCTTTTGAACGATTGACTTGAACGGATGTCCCTGTCACAGTGGACATCGCCGTGACCCACATCACGATGACGCAACCTGGCCCCGGATCCAGCGAAGCATTCGGACGGCAAATCGCGCGCCTTAAGAAAGGGTTCAAAAACTATGGCTACTACCAGCAACTCTCAGCCCTTGGCACCTATGGCAGGGGAAAAGATCGACTTCTGGCCGATTAAGTCCATGAAGCCTATGAAGGACGAATGGCAACGGTTGCACTGCAGATTCATCAATGCCGATCCAGTAGGCAGCTGGGATGATTTCATACTCTCGGAGTGGGAACTGAGGTCCTGCGGTTGGGAAGACTTCCACCCGCATAGCGAGACAAACTTCGTTCTGGAAGGTGAGCTCCACGTGGAGAGTGAGGGCAAGACTGTCATCCTGAAGCCGGGCGATTCAGCTCGCGTTAATCCCGGCCAGCTCGGCCGATACTGGGCCCCGGTCTACGCACGCATGGTCACGATGTACGGACCCAATCCCGAAGGTCTGAAGTCGCACTCCTTCCGATACTTCGAAATATAAACCCGAGTAGCACACAGATCGTCGAACCACTGACGAAGCGTTCGTCTCAAAGGCGACGCAACCATCAAGCTTGGCAGGAAGAGCAATCACCAAGGCTCACCTGGAGCAGTTCAACCTGTGACCCTTGGGTGTCTGCGAACTAAGAAACAGCGGCAGCCAACCCCTATCTCCGCCTCGTGTCTGCACAATCGGGAACCCCCTTCAGCCTCACGGGTGATTCATACCCAGCCACCCACTTTTGATCACTTAGAGGTGCCTGGCAAAGGCAAGTGCCCGCGTCACCCCTACCAGCAGAATTCTTTAGTTTTCACCGCTATTCAAAGGAGAATTTTATGAGTGAAAATAGCTTGGATACAGCCAATCACCTGAAAAGATCAATCGACTGGAAGCAGGGGCTGTCCATTTCACTGGGCGTGCCCCTGCTGATATTGCCGTCGCTGGGTTATATCCCACTGTATCTATCTGCCGCGGCAATCCTCGTCTGGGGATTATCAGTCATTCAGGGCTTCATGCAAAACGCCGCGTATGCTGAAATGGCCACAACCTTCCCTAAGGCCTCAGGCCTTCCGGGCTATGCCCAGCACATATTTCGCACTGAGAACTACAAGGGCAAGTATGACAAGGGCAAGCTGATCGGTGGCTTCAGCGCCTGGAGCTACTGGTTTGCCTGGAACCCGGTGCTGGCAATCTTCGCCATCCTGGTCGGCGGCTACCTGCATGGGCTGTTTCCGGTGCTGGCTGGGACATTCACCGAGTATCAGCTCTCGTTGATCTCGGGCTTGGTAATTTTCGCCGGACTGTTCGTGATCAACTGGTTCGGTCTCAAGGACGGCGCCATCCTGGGTTACATCCTTGCGGCAGTTTCCCTGATACCGCTCATAATCCTGACCGTCGCGCCTTTTGCCACCGGCCATGTCGACCTGGACAACATCACCGGCAGTTGGATGCCGGCTGATTGGGCCTGGGATATGCACCACATCCTGATTCTCTTTGGCATCTTCGCGATTGCACAGTGGAGCGCCTGCGGTTGGGAAACGGCCGCCATTTACGGCCCTGAATACAAAAACCCCTCCAAAGATGTTCCCAAAGCGCTCTTCGCCTGCGGCATTATCTGCTTCTTCTCATATGTCCTGGTGCAAGCTGCAGTAATCGGTGTGCTTGGCGTTGACGGCGTCATCGCCGAGCCGATTTCCCCCCTAATTCCAGTCGCCCAAGCGGTATTTGGCGGGGCGGGCACGACCATCACGATCATCGTGTTGATTGCGGCCATGATACTCATCATCCAAACCGCATACCTGGGTTCCTCGCGCGCTCTGCACTCCATGTCAACCGAGAACAACCTTCCCAAGATCTTTGGCAAAACCAACCGCCACGGAACCCCGTTCATCGCCTTGCTCGTCACCGCAGCGTTCAACATGGTCCTCATTTCGATGGGCTCCATGACGGCAATTCTTGCGGCTGCCGCGATCGGTTACACCTGTGCCAACGGCATCAGCCTGTTCGCCTACGTCAAGGCCAAAAAACATCCGGCATTGGCAAACCTGGAAAGACCCTTCAAAGCACCCAAGGGATGGAAACGTGTCGCCATGCTCTTCGGACTGTTTAATCTGCCCTTGTGCCTGATCGGTGTCGTCTATCTCAACAGCCTGGAAATTGGCTGGGCGCCAACCTGGCTCGGCTTTATAGTACTGGCAGTCTATATACCCATCTGGTTCTACTCTCAGCACGAATCAAGGCGGACGAAACAAGAACCATCCCCTGCTCGCTCTTCAGACGATGTCGAAGATCTCGAAAAACTTCCAATTCCATAAGCAATACTCACGACTACAAGAAAGTTTAGGACCGCAGGCGGCTTCAACTGCTCATCGCAATGCCGATGCTCGCACACCGTCGCTCATTCAGGACCTTTGGAAAAATATAAGTTTTTCGTACCTAGTTATCATCGTGAAAATCGCCGAGGTGCCTGGTTGCGTTTTGCCCGGAGCCGGGTAAAGCGCGACCAGGCCTTCGGCTGCCGCAAGGGTGGACAAATGTGACGCCGAGACCGAGGCTGGACGGGACTCGGTTCTGGATTCGCGTCGAGCTGGCTCGCGGCGAGCCTGAGGCTTGGCATCGATTCGAGCTCCCGGGCTTCCTGGCTCCGAGCCAAGTACACCATGTCCTGAATGCAGCCTTTGACTGGCGTTCCAGCTCCACAAACTTGGGGGAAATCAAAGCAGCGGAACCGCCGGCGGAGGCGACGACGTCACTCCCCACGTGATGGTTCACTTTTCGACCGCTACCGACAGCTTCACTCGAAATTTCAGGGCGAGGTTATACCGGTAGAACGCGGGCCGTGCGTTGCTGCCAGCACCGCGAGGTCGTGGATGAGTTGTTGTATCTCGAGGTCGCGGTTTCGCGGTGGCGGGATTTGTGATAGCTGGACAAATTCCCCGGGGCGAAGAAGAACAAGCGGCCGGCCTGGTGACGGCATCGCAGTAACCTCGGGAACGACTGGATCATCGGACTCTACTTTTCCCACACAGACTCTCCCTATCGCGTTTCCTATGCTGTTCCAGGGGTGTCGCGCAGTTTGCGCACTCGCCCTGCAGTTCGGACACAGACCACTTGGACTTCGCTGGGGCCTGCACGGTGTCGCCGCTCGGTTTGTATCTGGGTCAGTTCAGCGATCAGTGCGGTCACTTTGCCTCCTGAATGGGCTAAGCCTCCATCGTCCGGCCCGGAACGAGTAGGAGAAATCCCAATTTAGGATTGTTTAAACCACCCTTTTGAGCGGGGCCCATGGCTGGCCGTCGCCGCTCCCGAGGCTGACTCCGCGCTGGCTTCCGGCAATTGGAGCAATCCCGTTCAGGGATTGGAATGGCTGCTAAAAAAGCTGGACTATATGATTTATGCGCGATACCTTTGCTACAGCCAACACGATATGTGATGCCACTCACACCGCAAAGCCTGGGGATGAGTGCCGCAGCCTCGCCGAAGGCAGGCGCAACGGTAACCCGCCCAGCGAAAACAGAAAGGAAAGACCATGACCGCCTTCCTTGACTCCATCGATATTCACGTCACTAGTCGCCGCGTCCTGGACGAGCGCCTCAATGAAGCCGTCAAGACGCTCCAGGAGCTGGCAATGCTTACGGGCGATCACGGTATCTTGGTCGTTCGCAACCGGCCGGGACACTATACGGCCGCGCTCTCAGACCAGGTTCCATTCGGCATGACGCACGAAGTCGTTCGCTAGTTCTGTCTTGTCCAGAGGCTTTTGGGGCCGGCCGTGCGATGCACAGCGCAGCTGACCGCCGTGGCGCAAAAGAAGGAATAGAACATGTTCAAGGAGGCAACCGGGGGAAGGCGCTTGTTCCCGGGCCAGCAGCCTGTCCATGAGTGGGCTACCCTGCAGCAAGGGGACTGTGTTCAAGTGTGGTCCAACGGTTCATTCCTTTACCCAGCCTTTGTAGATGACTGCGCCGACAACGGCCAGGTGATCTGGGTCATCGAGCACGGCACCGGCTCTCGCCGTCTATTTGTTCGTGATGATCCCGTCACCCTGTACACCAGCTAAGACCCAATTCCGTCCAACTGCGGTCGAATACCCCCCAATCAAGGAAGTCAGCATGCCCGTTGCAACCCCAGAGATCTACTCCGAGATGATCGACCGCGCGAAGGCAGGCGGCTTCGCTTACCCGGCCGTGAACGTGACTTCCTCGCAGACCCTGAACGCCGCACTGCGCGGTTTCGCCGAGGCTGAGTCCGACGGCATCGTCCAGGTTTCCACCGGCGGTGCCGCCTACTGGTCCGGCGCCTCCACCAAGGACATGGTGGCCGGTTCCCTGGGCTTTGCAGCCTTCGCCCGCGAGGTGGCCAAGAACTACGGCGTGAACATCGCGCTGCACACCGACCACTGCCCCAAGGACAAGCTGGACGGCTTCGTCCTGCCGCTGCTGGCCGCCTCCGAGGCTGAGGTCAAGGCCGGCCGCAACCCGCTGTTCAACTCCCACATGTGGGACGGCTCCGCCGAGACCCTGCAGGAGAACCTCCGCATCGCCCGCGAGCTGCTGGAGCGTACCGCCGCCGCCAAGATGATCCTCGAGGTTGAAATCGGCACAGTGGGCGGTGAAGAGGACGGCGTTGAGAACGAGATCAACGAAAAGCTCTACACCACCGTTGAGGACGCCCTGGCCACCGTTGAGGCGCTGGGTGCAGGCGAGCACGGCCGCTACATCACCGCGCTGCCCTTCGGCAACGTCCACGGCGTCTACAAGCCCGGCGGCGTCAAGCTCCGCCCGGAGCTCCTCAAGGACATCCAGGCCCAGGTGGGTGCGAAGATCGGCAAGGAAAACCCGTTCGACCTGGTGTTCCACGGCGGCTCCGGCTCCTCGGACCAGGAAATCGCGGACGCCGTGTCCTACGGCACCATCAAGATGAACATCGACACCGACACCCAGTACGCGTACACCCGTCCGGTGGCCGACCACATGTTCAAGAACTACGACGGTGTCCTGAAGGTGGACGGCGAAGTGGGCAACAAGAAGACCTACGACCCCCGCGTCTGGGGCGCCTCGACAGAAGCAGGCCTCACAGCCCGCGTCGTGGAGGCCACCAAGCAGCTCGGCTCGGCCGGAAAGAAGCTGTAGCCATGGACCGCCATCAGCGGAATAACCTCATGGAGGCCGAGGTCACCCTGCTCGCCGAGTTGGAGCCATGTGCTGCGAAGCGTCAAAGACCAGCGCCACGGGTTGGACCGTCTCCTGCTGACCGGGATGAAGGCGCCCCCTCCACGCGACAGCCCAAGCCGGCCAGCGAGCGGGAGGTAGACGGCAAGCGGCTGATTGACGGCTTTGACGGGGTGCTCGCGGACCTGGACGGCGTCGTCTATACCGGACCGCAGGCGATCGACGGCGCCACCGAAGCACTCGACAGGCTCGCCGGCGAGGGCAAAAGCCTGGCGTACGTGACCAATAACGCTTCGCGCTCACCCGAGGAGGTTGCTGCCCATCTGCGCGAACTAGGAGCACCGGCCACCGCTGAGCAGGTCTTCGGATCTGCCTTGGCCGGTGCAGAACTGCTGGCTGGCGAGGTTCAGCGCGGTGCGTCTGTACTCGTCGTCGGCAGTCGGGTCCTCGCGGACTCCGTTCGGTCACAAGGACTCATCGTCGTACCCACTTCGGATGACCGGCCAGACGCAGTCATTCAGGGGTTTTCCCCCGAACTCGGTTGGAAAGACCTGGCAGAAGCTGCCTACGCGATCACGGCGGGCGCTACATGGGTAGCTACGAACCTGGACATGACCCTTCCGCAGGAGCGGGGGTTCGCTCCCGGAAACGGATCACTGGTGGCAGCGGTTACCGCCGCCACCGGAAAAGTGCCCCTGGTGGCAGGAAAACCAGAAGCAGCCCTGTTCGAGACGGCAGCGCGCCACTCAAGCGTCAAGCGCCCTTTGGTTGTTGGCGATCGACTGGACACCGACATTCTGGGCGGAAACCGCGCAGGTATGGCTACAGTCCTCGTCCTCACGGGCGTCGATTCAGTCCAAACGGCACTCGTTGCCCCCGTAGACGAGCGCCCAAGCTACGTGATCCGCTCCCTGCGCGAACTCTACGAGGAGTACCCAGCAGTCACAGCCGAGGACGGCGCCTACTCCTGCGGCGGGGCAGTGGCCAGGGTGTCGGGTTCCGCGCTGAGCATCAACGGCCCTGAAGATGACCTCAACAGCTGGCGGGCAGCCTGCGCCGCATGGTGGGCGGCCCACGCTGATACGGCACCCGCCGCTAAACCGGAGATCGTGTTCAATCCGGTTCTTCGACAGCCAGGCTGAGTCGGTCCACCCCGTGCATGGCGTCGGCCGCCCTGACGAGGGTCAAGTGTGAGAATGCCTGGGGAAAGTTACCGGCCATCCGACCTTCATCGCTTGCGTACTCTTCGCTCAGCAGGCCGAGCTCGTTTGCGAGCCCCACGAGTTTGTCCATCAAGGTCTTTGCCTCGCCGTGCCGACCTGTGCGTGCGTATTGTTCCACCAGCCAGAATGAGCATGCGAGGAAAGGGTGTTCGCCCGGCTCCAAACCATCAACGCCGCTCTCTGTCCGGTAGCGGAGCAAAAGGCCGTCGCCGGTCAGGAGTTCCTGTTCCAACCGTGCGACCGTGCCGAGCATGTGGTCGTCGTTGTACGGAAGGAAACCGACCTGGGGCATCACCAGTAACGCCGCGTCTGTTTGAGTTCCACCGTAGGTTTGGGTGAATGAGCCGATGCTCCTGTTGAATCCCTCGCGCATGATCTCCTCACGCAACCGGTCACGAAGGTGCTCCCACTTCTCCACATCGCCAGTCAGCCCGTGCAGCCGTACCGCCCGGACCGCGCTGTTGAAGGCGGCCCACATCATGACTCGGGAGTGGGTGAAGTATTGTGCTTCGCCGCGCATCTCCCAAAGCCCGAAGTCCCTATCATCGATATGCTTTTCGACGAAGCCCAAGAGTGCCTGCTGAAGTGCCCAGGAGAAATGGTCTTCTTTTCCTCCGGCCATACGCAGTCTCTCCAGGGCCACCATTACTTCACCAACAACATCTGCTTGGAACTGCGATACGGCGGCGTTGCCAATGCGCACTGGCTTAGAGTCGGCATAGCCAGGAAGGTGGGTAAGTTCGCGTTCCGGAAGTTCCCGCTCGCCCCCGACCCCGTACATGATCTGCATTTGCTCAGGGTCACCGGCGAGGGCACGAAGGAGCCAGTTGCGCCACTGAAGCGCCTCGGTTTCATAGCCGTGAGTCAGCATGGACTCCAATGTCAGGGCTGCGTCGCGCAACCAGCAGTACCGGTAGTCCCAGTTCCGCGGTCCCCCGAAATCCTCGGGGAGGGACGTCGTGGGCGCTGCGACGATGCCGCCGGTTTCCATGTGCGTGAGGGCGCGAAGTACCAACAACGAACGCTTAACCGCGCCTCCATAGGCACCGTCTTGTCTGCAGTGGCTTCCCCAACGGCTCCAATACTCGGTAGCCACTTCGAGGGCAGCATCTACGTCCGTCGCTGCAGGCAAGGGGCGGTGCGAAGGGAACCACGTTAGTTCGAAATCCACCGTCTCGCCCTCGGAGATGATGAACGTTCCTTCATGTCCGTGCGCATGGGCTTGTGGCAGATGGGGGCCTCTCAGCGCGAAAGCATCCGGACCTGCCATTGCCAACAGAACCAACGATGCTGTCGACCCACTGTCGATAACACGGCTCATCCACGGTAGGACAGTGGAATATCCTGGCCGGATCCGGAGTTCTTGCCGCATTTCCATGCTCCCGGCCAAACCTGTGACACGGCGGACTAAGGACGAACTGCTGTCTCCCAAGGGCATGAAATCCGTCACCAGGATTCGTCCGTCGGAAGTTTCCCACATCGTTTGCAGCACAAACGTTGATTCGACGTAATGCCGGTCGACAACCACAGCACCTGAATCGCTGGGGGCTAACAGCCAGTGACCGTGTTCATCAGAACCTACAAGCCGGCTGAACACAGACGGTGAATCGAAGCGCGGGAAACAAAGCCAGTCCACGCTGCCTTCCCGGGAGACGAGAGGACCGGTCTGAAGATCCGAAAGCAACGCGTAATCCTCTATGAGTGCAGCCATGTCGACACTTTTTCACATTTCAGCCTTGCCCTGCAGTATGAACGTGAATCCAGCCGGTCCCACCGCTGAAGCGGACGTCACCGCGGCAAGCAGTGCACCGCCATTTTCCCTGAAACCATTGCCGTTCAGCTGTACTGCGGCAGGGGCTGATTTCCGGACAATCAGCTTCAGCGCTGGACTGCACCATTGCAGCCAACATGCCCCGGATATCGGTTTCGTAGTTGTCCAACGCGTGGAAGTCGCGCAGTTCGCATAGGCGCCCGTACAGGCATGCCCTGTCGTGCAACCAACGGGCAATCGCAAGCACCGCCTCGTCGTTGACCGAAACAGTCAAGACCGGGGGAGTGGAATCCGCTGCCGGGCAGGCTAGGGGCGTTGGAAGGTCCTCGAACGAGCCCTCGGCCAAGTCGTTGATAATGGCGGTCATCGGTGCTCCTTTGCGCCGTTTTGTTTCCTTGCCTCTAATTGCGCGGCGGCCGAGGCAGGCACCTGAAAAAGTCGGGCTGCTCGACGGGCACAAGCGGGACTACGAGCCACTGGCCGCCGTAAAATTCGACGTACGAATCCGAGGGGCATCGTGCGTAAGCTTCTTCTCGTGTCATGTCCGTGTCTGCCTTTCTTGCTGGTGCATGGTTGTTGGAGGGTCATGCGGAAGGTAATCCATACGCGAACTGTCCGACAAAACAAGCAGTTCAGATGTGATTCCGATCACCACTTTCTCTGTACCAGCAACTCTACGGCACTATAAAACATCTAGTCCAGTCTTTTTTATGGCTTAATCTTGCTGAATGAATGGCTACTAGGCCTGGACGGCTCGCCGTTGGACGCCTCACCGCGCGACGCCGTCCAACCCGATCCTGTTCCGATATCTTGAAGCCGATGCCAAGTTCAAGAAGTACGACGCCGTGAAACTGAAGCTCACGCCGCATTGAAGGATCGGCGGCCTGAGAGCTGCACGCCGGCTCTTAGCTCCCTGAGCATCGACTCCCACATTGATCCGCCTTACAGTCCGAGATGCGGCGCCACCAGGTCGCGGCCTCCAGTACTTATCAGCGCGGTCGCCAGCACGTGTTTATACCTAAGAATGCTGGGAGCATGCGCTAGAAGTATTCGGAACACATGAGCCTCCCTGCCGCAACGGCAGGGAGGCTCATGAAACGGGTGGAGCGGTGTACTCGGCGTCAGCCGGCGTAGGGGTCTGCGATGCCGATGTATTGGGTGGTGGTGTATTCGGCGATGCCTTCGGTGCCGCCTTCGCGGCCGAGGCCTGATTGTTTGACGCCGCCGAAGGGTGCGGCGGCGTTGGAGATGACGCCTGCGTTGAACCCGACCATGCCGAACTCAATTTGCTCGGCTACCCTGAGCAACCGGTTGAAGTCGCGGCTGTAGAGGTAGGACGCGAGGCCGTACTCGGAGGCGTTGGCGAGGTTGATGGCTTCTTGCTCGGTTCGGAAGGTAGTGACGGGGGCGACGGGGCCGAAGATTTCCTGGCCCAGGATCGCGGCATCGTTGGGGACATTGGCCAGGACGGTGGGCTGGTAGAAGTAGCCTGGCCCGTCCACGGGAGCCCCACCGGTGACAGCGACGGCACCGGCGTCAACGGCGGCACTCACCAAAGCGTGGACGTCGTCACGGGCGCCGGCGTCGATGAGCGGGCCCACCTGGGTGGCTGGGTCGGTGCCGCGGCCGGTGGCCAGGGCGCCCATGGCGGCGGCGAACTTCCGGGTGAACTCGGCGGCGACGGATTCGTGGACGAGGAACCTGTTGGCGGCGGTGCAGGCTTCGCCCATGTTCCGCATCTTGGCTGCCATGGCCCCTTCGACGGCTTTGTCGAGGTCGGCGTCTTCGAAGACGATGAACGGTGCGTTGCCCCCGAGCTCCATTGAGGTGCGGAGCACATTCTGGGCGGCGTCGGCCATCAGCCGTTTACCGACCGGGGTGGACCCGGTGAAGGAGACCTTCCGCAGCCGGGAGTCCTTCAGCAGCGGCCCGGAAATCCCCGACGCGGACGAGGAGGCGACGACGTTCAATACCCCGGATGGCAGGCCGGCGTCGAGCATGGTCTGCGCGAAGTACTGGGCCGTCAACGGAGTGAGCTTGGCGGGTTTGAGGACCATGGTGCAGCCGGCCGCGACAGCGGGTGCGACCTTGCGGGTGGCCATCGCGAGCGGGAAGTTCCAGGGGGTGATGAGCAGACAGGGGCCGACGGGTTTGTGCTGGACGAGGATTTTGTTCTTGCCCTCGGGAGAAGTGAGGTAGCGGCCGTAGTCACGGACGGTTTCCTCGGAGAACCAGCGCAGGAACTCCGCCCCGTACGTGACCTCGCCGCGGGCCTCGGCCAGCGGCTTGCCCATCTCCAGCGTCATCAGCAGCGCGAAGTCCTCGGCGCGCTCGGTGACCAGGTCGAAGGCCCGGCGGAGGATCTCAGCCCGGACCCGTGGCGCGGTCCGCGCCCAGGACGCCTGCGCCGCGTCGGCCGCTTCTAAAGCCTTAATCGCGTCCTCGCTCGTGGCGGAAGCGAGGGTGGCGAGAACCTGCCCGGTGGCAGGATCGTCCACGTCGAACGTGCCGCCGTCGGACGCGTCCACCCACTCCCCGTTGATCAACAGGCCGGTCGGGACCGACGCCAGCAGCGCGGCCTCACGCTCCGGCGAGACGGCAGGGGGCAGCGCAGAAGTAACTGTCATGGGGGAAGTCCTTAAGAGTCAGTAGCTGGCGCGGGTGTCGTCGCCGGCTTTGGGGATGTACTGCGCGGCGAGGGCTTCGGAGCCGCGCGCGAGGAGTGCGACGTCGGCACCCACCAGGATGAAATCAGCGCCGTGGTCCAGGTAATGCCGGGCGGTATCCGGGTTGAAGGCGTTCACGCCCGCGGGCTTCCCGGCCGACTTCGCGGCCGCAAGGCAATGCTCGACGGCGGCCCGCACCTCCGGGTGTTCCTGCTGTCCCAGCAGGCCCATCGAGGCGGCGAGGTCGGACGGGCCGATGAAGACCGCATCCACGCCGTCCACCTTCAGGATGTCCTCGACCGCGTCCACGGCGGCGGTGGACTCGATCTGGACCGTGACGCTGATGGTCTCGTTGGCCCGGGCCAGGTAGTCCGGCACCCGGTTCCAGCGGGCGGCCCTGGCCAGGGCCGAACCCACGCCGCGGACGCCTTCGGGCGGGTAGCGGGTGGCCGCCACCGCGGCCTCGGCTTCGGCAACGGAGTTGACCATGGGGATGAGCAGGTTCTGCACGCCCAGGTCCAGGTACTGCTTGATCACCACGGTGTCGTTGACCGGCGGCCGGACCAGGGCGTGGACGGGGTAGCCGTGGATGGCCTGGAGCTGGGCGAGGACGGACTCGAGCCCGTTGGGGCTGTGTTCGGCGTCCACCAGGAGCCAGTCCAGGCCGGACCCGGCGCACAGCTCGGCGATGAGAGGGCTGCCCGAGCACACCCACATCCCGGCCAGCGGCCGGCCTGCTTCACCTTTTTGTGCGGCGAGGGCGTCGCGGAAGGTGTCTTCTATTCGAAGCGGCATGTGACACTCCCCAGGGGTCCGTAGTCGGCGTGCACGGTGTCGCCCTTGTAGACCCACATGGGGCGGGTGAAGGAGCCGGCCAGGATGATGTCCCCGGCCTTGAGTGAATCACCGTGCGCTGCGATCTTGTTGGCCAGCCAGTGGACGCCGTTGGCGGGGTGGTCAAGGACGCCGGCGGCCACGCCGGTTTCCTCCACGGTCTGGTTCTTGTAGAGGATGGCGGAGACCCAGCGCAGGTCCACCGCGTCAGGCTTCACGGGGTTCCCGCCGATCACCATGGCGCCCATCGCGGCGTTGTCCGAGATGGTGTCCACGATGGTTCGGCCCTCCATCTCGATCCGGGAGTCCAGGATCTCGAGGGCCGGGACCACGTAGTCGGTTGCTTTCAGGACATCGAAGATGGTGACGCCGGGGCCCTTGAGCCCGTCCTTGAGGACGAACGCCAGCTCCACCTCCACCCGCGGGTGCGTGTAGCGGTCCCACTGGACCGAGCAGCCGGTGTCCAGGACCATGTCGTCGAAGATGGCTCCGTAGTCCGGTTCAGTGATGCCGGTGGCGGCCTGCATTGCCTTGGACGTGAGGCCGATCTTGCGCCCCACCAGGGTCCTGCCGGCTTCCTCGTTGCGGCGCCGCCACAACTGCTGCACGGCGTAGGAATCCTCCACGGTCATGCCCGGGTACCGGGCCGTCAGGAGGGGAACAGGGGTGCGGGTCCGGCCGGCTTCCACCAGCTCGTCCGCGATGGCCTCAATCGTCGTCGGCTCCAGCATGGGTTAGACCTGCGCTCCCAGCTTGAACCCCGTCCGGTCACCTTCCGGCGAGCCCTCCTTGCGGGTGTAGGAGAAGCCGTCGGCGCCGACGGTCACTGCCATCTCGGACTTTTCCTCGCGTTCAATGACCGGCTGGGGGTTGCCGTCCAGGTCCAGGACCAGGGAGGCCTCGGTGTACCAGGACGGGACCACGGGGTTGCCCCACCAGTCGCGGCGCTGGTTGTCGTGGACGTCCCAGGTGATGGTGGGGTTGTCGGGGTCGCCGGTGTAGTAGTCCTGGGTGTAGATCTCGATGCGGTGGCCGTCCGGGTCCAGGATGTAGAGGTAGAACGCGTTGGAGACGCCGTGCCGGCCGGGCCCGCGCTCGATCCGGTCGCTGATGCGCAGGGCGCCCATCTTGTCGCAGATCTGGATGATGTTGTGCTTCTCGTGCGTGGCGAACGCGACGTGGTGCATGCGCGGGCCGTTGCCGCCGGTCAGGGCGGTGTCGTGCACGGTCTGCTTGCGGTGCATCCACGCGGCGTACGTGACGCCGTCGGAATCCTTGATGTCCTCGGAGACGCGGAAGCCCAGGTCCTCCAGGTACTTGCGGCCGCGGGGGACGTCCGGGGTGACCTGGTTGAAGTGGTCCAGGCGGACCAGTTCGCCGGCGGAGTAGAGGTCGTAGCGCTGGGTTAGGCGCTCCACGTGCTCCACGTCGTAGAAGAACTCGTACGGGAAGCCCAGTGGATCCTCCACGCGGACGGAATCGCCCACGCCCTTGGTGAAGCCTTCCTTGCGGCGCTCCACCCGGCAGCCCAGTTCCCTGTAGTAGGCCTCGGCGGCGTCCACCTCTGCAGGGGACTTTACCCGGTAGGCGAAGGCGGCGACGGCGGCCACCGGCCCCTTGCGGAGGACCAGGTTGTGGTGGATGAACTCCTCCAGGGACCGCAGGTAGATCGCGTTCTCGTCCTCTTCGGTGACGTGCAGGCCCAGGACGTCCACGTAGAACTCGCGGGACCTGGCGAGGTCGGTGACCACGATCTCCATGTAGGCGCAGCGGACGATGTCCGGTGCCGGGACAGTGGGGGTGGGAACGAAGTTGGTCATGGTGTGCTCTCTTCTTTGAGTGGGGAAGTAGGTTCTAGCCCTCGTTGGCGGCGGAGTCTTCGACGCTGCCGAACTTGGGGGTGTGGACGGTGCCCAGCGTGATGTGCACGGCCTGCTGGTCGGTGTAGAAATCGATGGAGCGGTAGCCGCCCTCGTGGCCCAGGCCGGAGGCCTTGACGCCGCCGAACGGGGTGCGCAGGTCGCGGACGTTGTGGCTGTTCAGCCACACCATGCCGGCCTCGACGTTCTGGGAGAAGTTGTGCGCCCGGGTCAGGTTCTGGGTCCAGATGTAGGCGGCCAGGCCGTACTTGGTGTTGTTGGCCAAGGCGAGGGCTTCGTCGTCGTTCTCGAACGGGGTGATGGCCACCACCGGTCCGAAGATCTCCTCCTGGAAGATCCGGGCGTCGGGGGCGACGTCGGCGAACACGGTGGGTGCGATGTAGTTGCCTTCGGGCAAGTGGTCGGGGCGGCCGCCGCCGGCCAGGAGCCGGCCTTCGGACTTGCCGATCTCCACGTAGGAGGCCACCTTTTCGTAGTGCTCCGGGTGGACCAGGGCGCCCACCTGGGTCTTGGGATCGTGGGGATCGCCCACCACGATGTTCTTGGCCCGGGCGGCGTACTTCTCGCAGAACTCGTCGTAGACGGCCCGCTCCACCAGGATGCGGGAGCCGGCGGTGCAGCGTTCCCCGTTGAGGGAGAAGACCCCGAACAGGGCCGAATCGATCGCGGCGTCCAGGTCGGCGTCGGCGAACACGACGCAGGGGGACTTGCCGCCCAGTTCCATGGAGAGGCCCTTGAGGTTGGCCGCCGCGTTCCGGAAGATCGTCTGGCCGGTGGTGGTCTCACCGGTGAAGGAAATCAGGGGCACGTCCGGGTGCTTGACCAGGGCGTCGCCGGCTTCCTCGCCCAGGCCGTTGACCAGGTTGAAGACGCCGTCGGGCAGGCCGGCTTCCTTGAAGATGGTGGCCCACAGCGAGGCGGACAGCGGGGTGAACTCGGCCGGCTTCAGGACCACGGTGTTGCCGGTGGCCAGGGCCGGGGCGAGCTTCCAGGACTCCAGCATGAACGGGGTGTTCCACGGCGTGATCAGGCCGGCCACGCCGATCGGCTTGCGGTTCACGTAGTTGATCTGCGAGCCGGGGACCTTCATGGCGTCGTCGAACTGGGCCACGATCAGGTCCGCGAAGAACCGGAAGTTCTCGGCCGCGCGCAGGGCCTGGCCCTTGGCCTGGGTGATCGGCAGGCCGGTATCGAAAGTTTCCAGTTCAGCCAGGCGTGCTTCCTGCGCTTCGACGGCGTCAGCGATCCGGTTCAGGACGCGGGCCCGCTCGCGGGGCTTCATCTTCGGCCACGGGCCGTTCACGAAAGCTTCGCGGGCGGCTGCAACGGCCAGGTCGATGTCCTCTTTCTGGCCCGCCGCGGCGGTCGCATAGTTGCGGTTGGAAACAGGATCCAGGACGTCGAAGGTCTTCCCGCCCACGGAGTCAACGAACTCGCCGTTGATGTAGTGCTGGATATGGGCGGGCAGGTCCTTGGGCACGTAGTGCCGGGAGGTTTCTACGGAGGTCGTCATCGTTGATGTCCTTACTGGTGCTTTGCTTGGGCGAGGTATGCGTCCAGGGTGGCCGCCCGGTGCTGGCGGGCGGCTTTTTCGATGGTGTCCGGATCGGCGCCGGATTCGATAAGCTGCAGCAGCCCTTCGTGCTCCTCCACCGATTCGCGGGCCCGGCCGGGGACGAAGCGGAACGTGGAGGACCTCAGTGCAGCCAGCCGGTTCCAGCCGCGGTGGACCAGGTCCAGGATGTGCGGGTTGGGGCAGTGCTCAAAGAGGACGCTGTGGAAGTCCTGGTTCAGTTGGGTAAAACGGACGGGGTTGAAGTGTTCCAGGCATTCGCGCATTTCCTCGTTCACCGCGCGGGCCCGGGCGATGGCCACCGCATCGATCAGCGGGGCGGACAACGCGGTGGCCGCACCCTCCACGATGCTGAGTGTTTGCATGGTGTACAGGTATTCGGTGGGGTCGATGCCGGCTACGGTGGCGCCCACGTTGCGTTCGAACTTCACCAGGCCTTCGGCCTCCAGTCGGCGGATGGCTTCGCGGACCGGGACCACACTGAAGCCGAGGTCCTTGGCGATGGTGCCCAGCACCAGCCGGTAGCCGGGGGTATAGGTGCCCTCAACGATCCGCGCCTTGACGGCCTGGTACGCCTGTTCGGACTTGCTTCCGGGAGCGGCCACTTCGGCCAGGTCGGTCAGTGCCTCAGTCATCAGCTTTTCCTGCCTCCCATTCCTTGTACCTGGCCTGCCATTCGGCGTTCATCGGGTACAGGCCGTCCACGCCGTTGCCCTGCTTGACCATTTCGAAGATGAAGACTTCTTCCTTTTCCTGTTGGATACAGTCGTCCACGAGTTCTTCGGCAATGGCCGGCGGGATGACCAGGATGCCGTCGGCGTCCGCCACGATGATGTCTCCGGGCTGGACGGTGGCGCCGCCGCAGGCGATGGTGATGTCCGTGTCCCAGGGGATATGGCGGCGGCCGAGGACTGCGGGGTGCGGGTTGGCAAAGTAGGTTGGCATGTCCAGCCCCGCCACGGCGGTGTAGTCGCGGACACCGCCGTCGGTGATGATGGCTGCGGCCCCGCGGACCTGGGCGCGGAGGGCCAGGATGTCGCCGACGGTGCCGGTGCCCTTCTCGCCGCGGGCCTCCATCACCAGGATTTCGCCCTCGTTGACGGAGTCGATGGCCTTCTTCTGCGCATTGAAACCGCCGCCGTGGGTTTTGAAGAGGTCCTCGCGGTTGGGCACGTAGCGCAGGGTCCGGGCCAGTCCAACTACCCGGCGGTCCGGGCGGGTGGCCTGCAGCCCGTCGATGCTGACGTTGTTCAGGCCGCGCTTGCGCATCTGCGAGGACAGGGTGGCGGTGGCCACGGACTCCAGCTTGGCCTTTAGTTCAGGGGAGAGGGAAGGCACGACGGCGGCCTCCGCAGCAGGTACCAGCCCGGCGGCCTCGCGGGAACCGTACGCTTCCTCCCGCTGCAGGTCATCAACCTTGGGCCCGGCACCAAAGTCCGCGAACGGCGTCGTGCCTTCCACAATGGTGGTGGCCAGCCGGCCCGTGGTGAGGTTTCCGGCGGAAACCTCCACCTCGAGGAGGTCGCGCGGCTTGGCGACGGAGGCGCCCGCGGGGGTGCCGGTGAGGATGATGTCGCCCTCTTCGAGGGTAAGCAGCTGGGACAGGTCCGCCACCAGGCGGGCGAACGGGAAGAGCAGGTCCTCCGTCGTGTCATCCTGGACCAGGTCGCCGTTGTGCCAGGTGCGGATGCGCAGCCTCGCGGGGTCGACGGCGTCTGCCGGGATCAGAGCCGGGCCCACCGGGGTGAAGCCGTCGCCGCCCTTTGACCGGAGGTTGGACCCTTTGTCCGCCCAGCGGAGGTCGTACACACCCAGATCGTTGCTGGCGGTGACGGCGGCAACGTGGCTCCAGGCGTCCTCGATACTGACGCGGCGGGCCGCCTTGCCGATGACCAGGGCAATCTCGCCCTCGTAGCCGAGCAGTTCACAGCCTGCCGGCCGCTCCACCCGGCCGCCCGTCAAGGCCAGGGAGCTGGAGGGCTTGAGGAAGTAGGAGGGCTGGGCGGGGGTGCGGCCGCGCTGGGCCGCACGGCTGGGGTAGTTGATGTGCACCGCAATGACCTTGCGGGCTGATGCCAGCGTGTCCTCGTTGACCTGCTCCAAAGCTTCTCCTCATCAGGTACGAAATCGTATACGATCACTATTCACCCATGGCACGTCATTCGTCAACCCCCTTTTTCCCGCGGCGTTGCGGGCGAGTGGGGGGGGCACTTGTCGCCCGCGTCACATCGGGCGTACAGTGGATGCCAGGTTCCAGCGTTTCCATTATCGAATCACTTGTTCTGATATAGAACAGCCTAGCCGCCACAAAGAAGTGAGGAATACCGTGCAGTTCCACCACCACGGCTACGTATCCGGCGACCCGCGCGTCAAGCCGGCCGCCGGCGTCGGCATCGACCGCCCCGAAGAACTTCCGGATGAAGTGGATGTGCTGATCGTCGGCACAGGCCCCGCCGGCATGCTCGCCGCCGCACAGCTTTCGATGTTCCCGGACGTCACGACGCGCATTATCGAGCGCCGGCCCGGACGGCTGGCCATCGGCCAGGCGGACGGCATCCAGGCGCGCAGCGTCGAGACATTCCAGGCGTTTGGCTTTGCCGAGAGGATCACGGCCGAGGCCTACCGGATTACCGAGATGGCCTTCTGGAAGCCGGACCCGGCCAACCGTGCCAACATCATCCGTTCCGCCCGGGCGGTGGATGACGAGACAGGCATCAGCGAGTTCCCGCACCTCATCGTCAACCAGGCCCGCGTCCTGGATTATTTCGCGGAATTTGCCGCCAACTCGCCCTCACGCCTGAAGCCGGACTACGGCTACGAATTCCAGGGCTTGGAGGTCGCGGACAGCGGTGAATATCCTGTCGCCGTGACCCTGCTCCACACTTCCGGGCCCAGTGAGGGGCAGGAGCGCATTGTCCGGGCCAAGTACGTGGTGGGTGCCGACGGCGCTCGCAGCAAGGTGCGCCAGGCCATCGGCTGCACCCTCGCCGGCGACCAGGCCAATCACGCCTGGGGTGTCATGGACACGCTTGCCGTCACTGATTTCCCGGATATCCGCACCAAGTGCGCAATCCAGGGCGAAAAAGGCAGCATCCTGCTCATCCCGCGCGAAGGCGGACACCTGTTCCGCATGTATGTGGACCTGGGAGAGGTGGACCCCGCCACCCACCATGCGGTGCGGAACACCAGCATCGACGACATCATCCGCAAGGCGAACGAGATCCTCCACCCCTACACCTTGGACGTCCGCAACGTGGCCTGGCACAGCGTGTACGAGGTGGGCCACCGCCTCACGGACCGGTTCGACGACGTCCTGCCGCAGGACCGCGGCACCCGCACCCCGCGCGTCTTCATCACCGGCGATGCCTGCCACACCCACAGCGCCAAGGCCGGCCAGGGGATGAACGTGTCCATGCAGGACGGCTTCAACATCGCGTGGAAGCTGGGCCATGTCCTGGAGGGCCGCAGCCCCGAAAGCCTGCTGGCCACCTACTCCGCCGAACGCCAGGTGGTGGCGAAGAACCTGATCGACTTCGACAAGGAATGGTCATCCATGATGGCCAAGAAGCCCGAAGAGTTCCAACACCCCTCGGACCTGGAAGACTTCTATGTCCGCACCGCCGAATTCCCGGCCGGGTTCATGACCCAGTACGCCCCGTCCCTGATTGTCGGGACCGACGACCACCAGGACCTGGCCACCGGCTTCCCCGTGGGTAAACGCTTCAAGTCCGCCCCCGTGGTGCGGGTGGCGGACACCAACCCGATCCATCTGGGCCACCACGCCACCGCGGACGGGCGCTGGCGGATCTACGTGTTTGCCGACGCGGCGCAGCCGGGGACCGGTTCCGCCACCGACCTGCTGGCCGAATGGTTCGCCAACTCACCGGAATCACCGCTCGCTGCCACCCCTGCCGGGGCGGACCCGGATGCCTGGTTCGACCTGAAGGTCATCTACCAGCAGGGACACACCGCCGTCGACATCAACCAGGTTCCCGCGGTGTTCAAGCCGCAGGTGGGCCCGTTCAAGCTGACCGACTACGAGAAGGTGTACGGCACGGACCCGAACGCGGACATCTTCGACCTCCGCGGCCTGGACCGCAACGGTGCCGTGGTGGTGGTCCGCCCGGACCAGTACGTGGCCAACGTCCTGCCGCTGACCGCCACCGCGGAACTGGGCGCGTTCTTCGCGCAGTTCCTGAAGCCGGGGCAGCAGCCGCGTCACGCCGTGGCGGCCGCCGCGCGGTAGTCGGCGGCTGCGTAGACGCCCAGGATCCGCACCTCGGTGGTGAAGAAGTCCAGTTCCTCGAGGGCCAGCTTCAGCGGCAGGTCCTCGGGGTGGCCTTCGACGTCGGCCATGAACATGGTGGCGGCGAATTCGTTGCCCACCATGTAGCTCTCCAGCCGGGTCATGTTCACGCCGTTGGTGGCGAAGCCGCCCAGAGCCTTATACAGGGCAGACGGGACGTTGCGCACGCGGAACACAAAGCTGGTGACTGCCGGTCCGGGAACCTCGTCCCGGGCCGGCAGTTCCTTTTCCCGTGCCAGGACCACGAAGCGTGTGGTGTTGGAGGGATCGTCCTCCACCCGGGACGCAAGGACCTCCAGGCCGTAGATCTGCGCGGCCAGCGGGGGAGCCAGGGACAGCTTGCGGGGATCATTCCACTCGGCCACTTCACGGGCGGATCCTGCGGTGTCACCCGCTATGACCGGCCGCAGGTTGGCCTCCCGGATCAGGCGCCGGCACTGGCCCAGGGCGTGGATGTGGCTGTGGACCTCGGTGGCCCCCTCGATGGTGCTGCCCGGAATGCCCAGCAGGTCGAAGTGGATGGGCAGGAAGTATTCGCCCACGATCTGCAGGTTGGATTGCGGCAGCAGGATGTGGATGTCCGCCACCCGGCCGGCGATTGAGTTCTCGATGGGGATCATGGCCAGGTCGGCCTCGCCGCCGGCCACCAGCTCGAAGGCGTCCTCAAAGCTGGCGCACGGCACGCTTTCCATGTCCGGGAACATCTGCTGGCAGGCAATATTGGAGTTGGCGCCGGGCTCACCCTGGTACGCAATCTTCTGGGGCATGATCCGTATGGTTTCACGGCCCGCCCCCGGTTGGGAAAACGGGCGCCGGTGCTAGGCGGGAGTGACGCGCAGCCAGAGATACTGCCGGGGGAGCAGCGTGACGCCTTCGCCCAGGTCCAGCGTCGCTTCCGAGAGAAGGTCGACGGCGGCCGGCAGGAATCCGCCGAAGGTCTCCGCTGGCAGCTGCCGGGAAGAGTCGCCGAAGTTGGCGAGGGCAAGGATCCGCGTCTGGCCGCCGTCGGCCGCGCTTGCCGGCCGCTGGTACCCCAGGACACTTCGGTTGTGGGTTTCGAAATCGAGCAGCGTGGTTCCGGCCAGCTCAGGGGCAGCTCCGCGGACTTCGATCATCCGCTTCAGCCCGGCGTGCACGGCGCCTTCCGGAGTGGAGGGGTCGTTTCGGCCGGCGTATTGTTCCACGGGGTAGTGCGGCCGGTGCACCCAGCGGCTGTCCCCTCCGTGGCCCGGCTCCTGCGCATAGTCGTAGTCATTGAGCTGGGCCACCTCGTCGCCCAGGTACAGCAGCGGGATGCCGCCGGTGCTGAAGGCAACCGAATGGGCCAGGAGGATCCGTTCCACCGCCTCGGCGGGGTTGACCTCCATGCCGCACAGTGACGCCGTCGTGCCCGAGATCCGGCAGTCGCCGGTGCGCGGGTTGTCCTGGAAGGGCACGCCGCGGGCGAAGCTGCCAGGAAACCGGTTGACGTAGAAGGAGTTCAGGAAGCGGCGGTGGTCGAAGCCGTTGATGCCCAGTTCCGCCGCGTCCTCGTCCGCGAAGGTCCAGCCGATGTCGTCGTGGCTGCGGACGTAGTTGACCCATGATGTGCCGGCCGGGATGTTGTGCCGCCGCTTCAGGGCCTGGGCCAGCAGCGAGGTGTCCCGCGTGGCCAGGGACTCCCAGATCAGCGCCATCTGCAGGGGGTTGTAGGAGATCTGGCACTCGGCGGGGTCGATGTAGAGCGCCACCTCGTCCGGATGCACGATGGCCTCGGATTTGAAGAGCAGCGACGGCGCCGCCAGACGGCACACCGCGTTGAAGGCGCGCAGCAGGGTGTGCGCCTCGGGCCGGCTCTCGCAGGAGGTTCCCAGCTGCTTCCAGATGAAGGCCACGGCATCCATCCGAAGGATGTCCACGCCCTGGTTCGCCAGGAACAGCATTTCCCCGGCCATGGCGCGGAAAACGTCCGGGTTGGAGTAGTTCAGGTCCCACTGGTAGGTGTGGAAGGTGGCCCAGACCCACCGGCCGTCCGCCATCTGGATGAAGGACCCAGGGTGGTTTTCCGGGAAGATTTCACGCACGTTCTGTTCGAAGGCGTCCGGCATGGTTCGGTCCGGGAAAATCCAGTAGTAATCGCTGTATTCGGGGTCGCCGGCGGCTGCCTTGCGGGCCCACTCGTGCTCGTCCGAGGTGTGGTTGAAGATGAAGTCAACCACCAGGCTGATCCCGTTGCTGCGCAGGTCCGCCGCCAGGGACCGCAGCTGCTCCATGGTTCCGAGCTTCGGGTTGACCTCCCGGTAGCTGGACACCGCGTAGCCGCCATCGGAATGCGGCTCGGGAGCCAGGAACAGCGGCATGAGGTGGAGGTAGGTCAGGCCCAGCTCCTTGAAGTACGGGATCCGGGCGCGGACCCCCTCCAGGCTTTCCGCGTACCGGTCCACGTAGCAGACGCCGCCCAGCATGGTGTTGGACTGGAACCAGCCGCTGTCGCCTTCGCGCCCGGCGTCCAGGTCCTTCAGTCCGGGCGGGCGCTCCTGCCAGGACCTTGCCGCCTGGACAATGAGGGCTGCCAGCTGGTCCTGCCAGTCCGGCCGCGAGCTGTACAGGGAGCCGAAGAGATCCGCCAGCAGGGGCAGGGTCCGGTCCAGGCGGCGGTCGAAGGCCGGGTCCGGCAGCAGCCCGTTGCCCCGTTCACGGGACAGAGCTGCCAGCACGTGCTCCAGCGGCGTTTCGTCCACCCTGGCGGTCTCCTGCATAGCGCGTTGCCCTTCCTGCGTCCGCCGGCGGTTCCGGCTTGCCTCTACGGAAGTATTCCACGTCACACCCAATACACTGGGCACCATGTCATGCCGCATCAGCGAACTGGTCCTCAACTGCGACGACCCAGAGAGGCTCGCCCGGTTCTGGTGCGGCGTCCTGGGCTACGTGGAGCTCGACCGTGAGGACGGGGCAATCGAAATCGGTCCCGCCACCGGGTTCGGGGGGCTGCAGCCCACCATCATCCTGAGCCCCAGCAGCAATCCGCGGACCGGAAGGCTGCCGCTGCACATCGATGTCAATCCTGTGGACCGGGACCAGGCCGCCGAACTGGAGCGGCTGCTCGCCCTTGGCGCCCGGCAGGCCGACGTGGGGCAGGCCGGCGACGAGCCGTGGCATGTCCTGCAGGATCCGGAGGGCAACGAATTCTGCCTCCTGCGGAAGCGGCTCGAGCCCCTGGGCTCGTAAGCCCGGCCGCGCCTAGAGCACGCTGCGGATTGCCTGCTCGAAGCTGGTGACGTGCTCCAGGGCGAGCTTGCCCGCCCGCTCCGCATCGCCGTCGGCAATTACCTCCAGTAGTTCCACGTGCTCGGAGACGTGCTCGGCCACGGACGGCACCTTGTCCAGAACCATGCACCAGATCCGGGTGGCGAGATTGTCGTAGCGGATCAGGACGTCTTCAAGATGGGCGTTTCCGGCCGCGCGGTAGATCAGCCGGTGCACCGTGATGTCGTACCGCATGAGGTCGTACGGATCCTCCGCGGTGGCCATTTTCGCAATCGACGCCGCGGTATCGCGCAGTTCCGCACGAAGGGCAGGCGTGGCCAGCTTGGCGGCGCGCCGCGCGGCCAGGGGCTCCAGCGATTCCCGGAGTTCCGAGACATCGGCGAGTTCGGTGATATCGACGATGGTGGCGAAGGTTCCGCGCCGCGGATAGGAGATCACCAGGTGGTCGCTTTCCAGCCGCTTGAGGGCTTCCCGGACGGGAGTCCGTCCGATTCCCATCTCGGCGGCCAGCTTGCCGTCATTGATGGCGTCCCCCGGCCGGATGTCCAGCATGATCAGCCGGTCCCGGAGATGCCGGTAGGCGCGCTCGGCCAGCGAGAGATCCCCTTCGATCTCCAGGTGGTTCTCCAGCATCAGGCTCATCAGGCGCTCTCCAAAAAGTTGCTGTTGACTGCTTAGTGACCTGCAACATACTATTGCGTTAGTTCTAATATATCAGTTACAGATCAGTTGTGGATCAGTAACCCAAGGGCTTTTCAAGGAGAACCATGCAGAACGTACTGAACGCCTCACTGGCCCAGGTCGACGCCGATGTAGCTGCCGCCGTAGCAAAGGAGCTGGAGCGGCAGCAGTCCACCCTCGAGATGATCGCATCGGAGAACTTCGCTCCGTCCGCCGTCATGGAGGCCCAGGGGTCTGTCCTGACCAACAAGTACGCCGAGGGCTACCCCGGGAAGCGCTACTACGGTGGCTGCGAGCACGTGGACGTCATCGAGCAGCTCGCCATCGACCGCGTCAAGGCCCTGTTCGGTGCGGAATTCGCCAACGTGCAGCCCCACTCCGGCGCGCAGGCCAACGCCGCCGCCATGTTCGCCCTGCTGAACCCGGGCGACACCATCCTGGGACTCTCCCTGGCCCACGGCGGCCACCTGACCCACGGCATGAAGATCAACTTCTCCGGCAAGCTCTACAACGTGGTCCCGTACCACGTCCGCGAATCCGACCTCCGTGTGGACATGGCCGAAGTGGAGCGCCTGGCCCTGGAACACAAGCCCAAGCTGATCGTGGCCGGCTGGTCCGCCTACTCCCGCCAGCTGGACTTCGCCGAGTTCCGCCGCATCGCCGACCTTGTGGGTGCCTACCTGATGGTGGACATGGCCCACTTCGCCGGCCTGGTGGCTGCAGGACTGCACCCCAACCCCGTCCCCTACGCGGACGTCGTCACCACCACCACCCACAAGACGCTCGGCGGCCCGCGCGGCGGCGTCATCCTCGCCAAGGAGGAATACGCCAAGAAGATCAACAGCGCGGTCTTCCCCGGCCAGCAGGGCGGCCCGCTGGAGCACGTTGTCGCAGCCAAGGCAGTAGCTTTCAAGCTTGCAGCCGCTCCCGAGTTCAAGGAACGCCAGGAACGCGTCCTGCAGGGCGCCCAGCTGGTGGCCGAACGGCTCCTGCAGCCGGACGTCGAGGCTGCCGGTATCTCCGTGGTCAACGGCGGCACCGACGTCCACCTGGTCCTGGTTGACCTGCGCAACTCCGAACTCGACGGCCAGCAGGGCGAGGACGCCCTCCACCAGATCGGCATCACGGTCAACCGCAACGCCGTTCCGTTCGACCCCCGCCCGCCGATGGTTTCCTCCGGCCTGCGCATCGGCACGCCGGCCCTGGCAGCCCGCGGCTTCGGCGCCGCAGAGTTCACCGAGGTCGCGGACATCATCGCGACGGCGCTGATTGCCGCAGCCGGCACGGGCACCCTCGCCGAGGACATCGCCGCCGAACTCCGCGGCCGGGTCACGGCACTGGCCGAAAAGTTCCCCCTTTACCCGCACCTCAACGATGACGCCGCCCTGGCCGCAGCAGAGGCTGACCTGATTGGAGCCGCCCAGTGAGCACCCACCAGCTTCCGGAGCACCCGGACTTCCTCTGGCGGAACCCGGAACCCAAGTCCTCCTATGATGCAGTGATCGTGGGCGGCGGCGGGCACGGCCTGGCCACCGCATACTTCCTGGCCAAGAACCACGGCATGACCAACATTGCCGTCCTGGAAAAGGGCTGGCTGGCCGGCGGCAACATGGCCCGGAACACCACCATCATCCGTTCCAACTACCTCTGGGACGAGAGCGCCGGCATGTACGAGCAGGCGCTCAAGCTGTGGGAAATCCTGCCGGAGGAGCTCGAGTACGACTTCCTCTTCAGCCAGCGCGGCGTGATGAACCTGGCCCACACCCTTGGTGACGTTCGCGAGAGCATGCGACGGGTAGGCGCCAACAAGCTCAACGGCGTAGACGCTGAGTGGCTGGACCCGCAGCAGGTCAAGGAACTCTGCCCCATCCTGAACGTCAGCGACAACATCCGCTACCCGGTCATGGGCGCTACCTACCAGCCGCGCGCCGGCATCGCCAAGCACGACCACGTTGCCTGGGCCTTCGCCCGCAAGTGTGACGAGATGGGCGTGGACATCATCCAGAACTGCGAAGTCACCGGCTTCCTGAAGGATGGCGACCGCGTGGTGGGCGTCAAGACCAACCGCGGCACCATCAACACCGAAAAGGTGGGCCTCTGTGCCGCGGGCCACAGCTCCGTCCTGGCCGAGATGGCCGGCTTCGAGCTGCCCATCCAGTCGCACCCGCTGCAGGCCCTGGTCTCCGAGCTGCACGAGCCGGTCCACCCCACGGTGGTCATGTCCAACCACGTGCACGTCTACGTCTCCCAGGCGCACAAGGGCGAACTCGTGATGGGTGCCGGCATCGACTCCTACAACGGCTACGGCCAGCGCGGCTCCTTCCACGTGATCGAGGAGCAGATGGCCGCCGCCGTCGAGCTCTTCCCCATCTTCGCCCGGGCCCACGTACTCCGGACCTGGGGCGGCATCGTGGACACCACCCTGGACGCGTCGCCGATCGTGGGCACCACCCCGGTGGAAAACATGTTCGTGAACTGCGGCTGGGGTACCGGCGGGTTCAAGGGAACTCCGGCCGCCGGAATGACCTTCGCCCACACCATCGCCACCGGCGCCCCGCACAAGCTGAACGCACCGTTCTCCCTGGAGCGCTTCGAAACGGGCGCCCTCATCGACGAACACGGCGCCGCCGCCGTAGCCCACTAGCCGCCGCCACCACAGAAAGACAACGCACATGCTGCTGATCTCATGCCCCAACTGCGGCCCCCGGGATGAAACCGAATTCCACTACGGCGGCCAGGCCCACGTGGCGTACCCCGAAAACCCGAACGAACTGAACGACGTGGAGTGGTCCCGGTACCTCTTCTACCGCGCGAACACCAAAGGCACGTTCGCCGAGCGCTGGGTCCACAGCACCGGCTGCCGCCAATGGTTCAACATGCTCCGCGACACCGTGAGCTATGACATCAAGGCCGTCTACCCTATGGGCGCGCCCCGCCCCGACCTGGCCGGACGGCAGACCGCGGAATCCGGCACTGCCAGCACCGCCGCCGACAGCACCACCACCGGGACCGCCGCACCCGACACCTCCGGCACAAGCATTTCCCCCGCCACCCCTGCAGCCCCGGAAGGAGCAGCCCAGTGACTTCCCAGAACACCCGCCTCGCAACCGGCGGCCGCATCGACCGCACCATCTCCTGGCGTTTCACCGTCGACGGTGAGGAATACACCGGCCACCCCGGGGACACGCTCGCCTCCGCACTGCTCGCCAACGGCCGCGTCGCCGTCGGCAGCTCCCTCTACGAGGACCGCCCCCGCGGCATCCTGGCTGCCGGCGTGGAGGAACCCAACGCCCTGGTCAAGATCGCTCCCCGCTTCCCGGGCCACGTGGCCGAGTCCATGCTGCCCGCCACCACGGTGTCCCTGGTGGACGGCCTGAAGGCCGAACTGCTCAACGGACTGGGCCGGCTGGATCCGGACGAGGACCGCGCCGAGTACGACAAGAAGTACGTCCACACCGACGTCCTGGTTATCGGCGGCGGCCCCGCCGGCTTGGCTGCCGCCCGCGAAGCCGTCCGCACCGGCGCCCGCGTCATGCTGCTGGACGACCAGCCCGAGCTGGGCGGGTCGCTGCTCTCCGGCTCCACTTCGCCGGAGCTTGCCGAGACCATCGAGGGCAAGCCGGCACTGGAATGGGTTGCCGATGTGGAGGCCGAACTGGTCTCCGGCGCCGAATCCACCGTCCTGAACCGCACCACCGCGTTCGGCGCCTACGACGCCAACTACGTCATTGCCGTGCAGAACCGCACCGACCATCTCTCCAGCCCCGCCGCTCCCGGCGTGTCCCGCCAGCGGATTTGGCACATCCGTGCCCAGCAGGTTGTGCTGGCCCCCGGCGCCCACGAGCGTCCGCTGGTGTTCGAGAACAACGACCGCCCGGGCATCATGCTCGCCTCGGCGGTCCGTAGCTACCTGAACCGCTTCGCGGTGGCCGCCGGCCAGCGCGTGGTCATCAGCACCACCAATGACAGCGCCTACGCCCTGGCCGCCGACCTCCAGGCTGCCGGCGTCAAGGTTGCCGCCGTCGTGGACGCCCGGGCGCAGATTTCGCCGGTGGCAGCCGCTGCCGTCGAGGCAGGCACCCGGGTGCTGATCGGCAGCGCCGTTGCCAACACCTCGGCAGACGCGGACGGCCGCCTGAACGGCGTCACCATCCGCAGCCTCAACGACGACGGCGAACTCACCTCGGGCGTCGAGCAGATGGCCTGCGACCTGCTGGCCGTGTCCGGCGGCTGGAGCCCGCTGGTGCACCTGCACTCCCAGCGCCAGGGCAAGCTGCGCTGGGACGAGGACCTCGCCGCGTTCGTGCCCAGCACCGTGGTCCCCAACCAGCAGACCATCGGCTCCGGCCGCGGCTCCTTCGCCACCCAGGACTGCCTCGCCGAAGGCATTTCCGCCGGTGCCTCCGCAGCCATCGCCGCCGGCTTCAGCTCCGCCGTCGAGCCGTCCCCGCTGGGTGAGCCGAAGGCCGTCGCCCCCACCCGCCAGCTGTGGCTGGTGCCGGGGGAGAACGGTACCCCGGACGACTGGCACCACCACTTCGTGGACTTCCAGCGCGACCAGTCCGTGGCCGACGTCCTGCGGTCCACCGGAGCCGGCATGCGCTCCGTTGAACACGTGAAGCGCTACACCTCGATCAGCACCGCCAACGACCAGGGCAAGACCTCCGGCGTCAACGCCATTGGCGTCATCGCCGCGGCACTCCGCACGGCCGGCGAAGCATCCCGCGGCATCGGCGACATCGGCACCACCACGTACCGCGCACCGTTCACCCCGGTGGCCTTCGCGGCACTGGCCGGCCGCCAGCGCGGCGAACTCTTCGACCCCGCCCGCATTACGTCCATCCACCCGTGGCACGTGGCCAAGGGCGCCCTGTTCGAGGACGTGGGACAGTGGAAGCGGCCCTGGTACTACCCGCAGGCCGGCGAGGACATGGACTCAGCCGTGCTGCGCGAATGCGCCGCAGTCCGCGAGTCCGTGGGCTTCATGGACGCCACCACCCTGGGCAAGATCGAGATCCGCGGCAAGGACGCGGGCGAGTTCCTGAACCGTGTCTACACCAACGCGTTCAAGAAGCTGGCCCCGGGTTCGGCACGGTACGGAGTCATGTGCACGCCGGACGGCATGATTTTCGACGACGGCGTCACGCTCCGCCTCGACGAGGACCGCTACTTCATGACCACCACCACCGGCGGTGCCGCCAAGGTGCTGGACTGGCTGGAGGAGTGGCTGCAGACCGAATGGCCGGAACTGGACGTGCACTGCACCTCGGTGACCGAACAGTGGAGCACCATCGCCGTCGTCGGGCCGAAGTCCCGCGCCGTGATCGCGAAGCTGGCACCGGAACTCGCTGCCAACGGCGGCCTGGAAACCGAGGCTTTCCCGTTCATGACGTTCCGGGAAACCACGCTCGCTTCCGGCGTCCGTGCCCGGGTCTGCCGGATCTCCTTCTCCGGTGAACTGGCCTACGAAATCAACGTTCCCACCTGGTACGGGCTCAACACCTGGGAAGCGGTGGCCGCTGCGGGTGCCGAGTTCAACATCACCCCGTACGGCACCGAGACCATGCACGTGCTGCGCGCCGAAAAGGGCTACCCCATCGTGGGGCAGGACACCGACGGCACCGTCACCCCGCAGGACGCGGGCATGGAATGGATCGTCTCCAAGGCCAAGGACTTCATCGGCAAGCGCTCCTACTCCCGGGTGGACCAGCAGCGCGAAGACCGCAAGCACCTGGTCAGCGTCCTGCCGGTGGACGGCACGCTGCGGCTGCCCGAAGGCACCCAGCTGGTGGAAAAGGGCCGCTCCACCAACCCGGCCTACGGGCCCGTGCCGATGGAGGGCTTCGTCACCTCCAGCTACCACAGCGCAGCACTGGGCCGGTCGTTCGGCCTGGCCCTGATCAAGAACGGCCGCAACCGCATCGGCGAAACCCTGGTGGCCGCCGCCGGCGACCAGCTGGTGGACGTGGTTGTGGCAGAAACAGTGCTTTTTGACTCCGAAGGGACCCGTAAAGATGGCTGAAACAGCAGCATCCCCCGCCCAGAGCTCCGCGGAAAAGAACCTCTCCGTCCGCATCAGCCCGGCAGCACAGCTGCGGGAGGCCTTCACGGCCGGCTCGCTGGCGGGCACGGTGGAACTGTCCGAGCGGCCCTTCCTCACCTTGGTGGGACTCCGGGCTTACGCCGGCTCCGAAGCCGGGCAGCGGCTCGCTTCGGTCACCGGCGGCCTGCCCGCTCAGTGCGGCGGCGTCGTGGCCAACGGTGATATCTCGGTCCTCTGGCTGGGACCGGGCGAGTTCCTGGTGGTTGCCCCCACAGAGGCGCACGAGTCCCTGGGCGGCGACCTGATCCAGGCCCTGCAGGACGCCCTGGCCGACGGCCAGGGCCAGGTGGTGGACCTCTCCGCCAACCGGACCACTTTCGAGTTGAGCGGCCCCCGGGCACGGGCCGTCCTCGAGAAGGGCTGCCCGCTGGACCTGCACCCCCGGGAGTTCAAGGCCGGGACCGCCTACTCCACCGAGATCGCGAACATCCCCACGATCCTGTGGAAGACGGGTGAGGACTCCTTCCGGATCTTCCCCCGGGCGTCCTTCGCCGAATTCGTGGGCCGGTGGCTCCTGGACGCCATGCGGGAGTATGCGTCACCCGAGGTCCCCTAATGGCGCTCAGCGTCCTTGACCTGTTTTCCGTTGGCATCGGGCCCTCGTCGTCACACACGGTGGGCCCGATGCGGGCGGCCAAGCAGTTCGCCGACGGATTGAAAGCTGACGGGCAGCTCAGCTCCACCGTCCGCGTCCAGTCGGAACTGTTCGGTTCGCTCGGTGCCACCGGGCGGGGGCACGGCTCCGACAAGGCCGTTGTCCTGGGGCTGCAGGGCCTGGAACCGGAAACCGTGAACACCTTCACGGCCGATGACCAGGTGGCGGCGGCCGCCCTGGACGCTGAACTCCACGTTGCCGGCACTCACCGGGTGGACTTCAACTGGGACGAGGACGTTGTGCTGCACCGGCGCAAGTCCCTTCCGGCGCACCCCAACGGCATGACATTCCGGGCCCTTGACCACAACGGGTCCGTGCTGAGCGAGCGGAGCTTCTATTCAATTGGGGGCGGCTTCGTAGTCGACGGCGACGCCGAGGGCGCGGACAAGGTGGTGGCGGATGACACCGTCCTGCCCTACCAGTTCAGCACCGCGGACCAGTTGCTGGAGATCTGCAGCCGCGAAAACATGTCCATCTCCGACGTCATGCTCGCGAATGAGCTGACCTGGCGGACCGAGGCCGAGCTCCGGGAAAAGCTCCTGGGGCTGTGGGCCGTCATGCGCGAATGTGTGCAGAACGGCTGCAACGCCGAGGGCATCCTGCCCGGCGGGCTGAAAGTGCCCCGCCGCGCGCCGGCCCTGTTCCGCACCCTGACGGCCTCCGCGGCCAGCGCGGAAGCCGCGGCAGCAACGCCGTCGCCCGTCCAGGCCCCGGCGGACCCGCTGCTCGCCATGGAGTGGGTGAACCTGTTCGCCCTCGCCGTGAACGAGGAGAACGCCGCCGGCGGGCGGATCGTTACGGCCCCCACCAACGGTGCCGCCGGGATCGTGCCGGCCGTGCTGCACTACTACGTGAAGTTTGTTCCGGGAGCCGACGACGACGGCGTGGTCCGCTTCCTGCTGGCGGCGGCCGCCGTCGGAATCCTCTTCAAGACGAACGCCTCTATTTCGGGCGCCGAGGTCGGCTGCCAGGGCGAGGTGGGTTCGGCCTGCTCCATGGCCGCCGCCGGCCTTTGCGAGGTGCTGGGCGGAACGCCCGCCCAGGTGGAAAACGCCGCCGAGGTGGGGATTGAGCACAACCTGGGCCTGACCTGCGATCCAGTGGGAGGCCTGGTGCAGATCCCGTGCATCGAGCGGAACGCCATCGCCAGCGTCAAGGCCATCAACGCGGCCCGGCTGGCCCTGCACGGGGACGGCAGCCACAAGGTCTCGCTGGACAAGGCCATCAAGACAATGCGTGACACAGGAGCTGACATGAAAACCAAGTACAAGGAGACCTCCCGCGGAGGCCTTGCCGTGAATGTGATCGAGTGCTGAGCCATGACTGCTACTGAAACCTCCGTCCCCGCCCCGAAGACGCCCACCAGCGTGGAGCATGTCCTCACCCTGGACTGCCCCGAAGGGCCGGGCATCGTCCACGCCGTCTCCGGCTTCCTGCTGGAACACGGCTGCGACATCATCGACAACAACCAGTTCGGGGAGCGGTCCGAGGGCCACTTCTTCATGCGCGTGCATTTCGTCTCAGAGGGGGACGACTCCACGCTGCAGGTCCTGCGGGACTCGTTTGCCCCCGTGGCCGAAAAGTTTGGCATGCGGTGGCAGTTGGAACGCCAAGGCTCCAAGCGCAGGGTGCTGATCATGGTGTCCAAGTTCGGCCACTGCCTGAACGACCTGCTGTTCCGGGCACGGATCGGCGAGCTGCCGGTGGATGTGGTGGCCGTGGTGTCCAACCACCGGGACCACCAGGCACTGGTGGAGTGGCATGGCATCCCGTTCCACCACATCCCGGTCACGGCTGACACCAAGCCCGAGGCCGAAGCCCGGCTGATGGAGCTGGTGGACGGACTGGACGTCGAGCTGGTGGTGCTGGCCCGCTACATGCAGGTCCTCAGCGACGACCTGACCCGCAAGCTGGACGGCAGGGCCATCAACATCCACCACTCGTTCCTGCCCAGCTTCAAGGGCGCCAAGCCGTACCACCAGGCCTACGCGCGCGGGGTCAAGACCGTGGGCGCCACCGCACACTACGTGAACGCCGAGCTGGACGAGGGACCCATCATCTCCCAGCAGGTGGTGGACGTGGACCACACCTACGGTCCGGAGGAACTGGTGGCCGCAGGCCGCGACACCGAATGCAAGGCCCTGTCCAACGCTGTCCGCTGGCACTGCGAAGGACGGGTCATCCTGCGGGGCAACCGGACCGTGGTGCTCCGCTAGCCGGACCGTCCCGGCCGCAACAACTGTTCATGCCCCTGTCGGGCGCCAACTGGCACCCGGCAGGGGCATTTTGCATTTAAGGCCTTGTTGCCGGCCCGCGCGGCGTTGCGCTGACCGACAACAACTGATCACTGCACGACAAAGCGCTGCACAAGTCCTTTGCCAAGCTGAGTCCCACAGACATTTCCCCCACTCATGACCGCTAAGAAGGATCCAATGAGTATTTCCAATTCCGAGTCCCGGACCACTGACGCTCCGGCCAAGGAGCATTCCACTGCCCTCCGCGCCGGCAGCATCGGCGTGCTGGGCATCCTTTTCTTCGTCCTCTCGGCGCAGGCGCCCCTGACGGGCATCGTGGGCGCCTCGCCGCTCGCCGCAGCGCTCGGCAACGGTGCCGGCGCCCCCGGCGCCTACCTCATCGTGGGCATCGTGATCGTCATCTTCGCGGTGGGCTTCGTGGCCATGAGTCGCAGGATCCAGGCCAACGGCGCCTTCTATGCCTACATCACAGCCGCGTTCGGCAGGAGGACCGGTGCCGGCGCAGCCTGGCTCGCATTGCTGGCCTACAACACGGTCCAGGCCGCAATGTACGGGCTCTACGGGGCCGTGTTCTCCGGGCTGCTGGCCTCCATGGGACTCGAGGTGCCGTGGTGGCTGCTGGCCCTGGCCACCATGGCGGGCGTCCAGGTCCTCGGGTCGCTGAACATCGAACTCGGTGCCCGGCTCCTGGCCCTGCTGGTGGGCCTGGAGGTCGCGGTGCTGCTGCTGTTCGGCTTCACCGTGCTGTTCCGCGGCGGGGGACCGGAGGGCCTTGAGCTTGCGGCGTCCTTCTCGCCGGCGGCAATCGGCGCCGGAGCTCCCGGCGTGGCCATCATGTTTGCCGTGGCGTCCATGTTCGGTTTCGAATCCACGGCGATCTATTCGGCGGAAGCCAAGGATCCGCACCGCACCGTTGCCCGTGCCACCTATCTTTCCGTGGGCGTCATCGCCGTCTTCTTTTCCTTCATCTCCTGGATGCTGGTCAGCTACTACGGCCCCTCCCAGGTGATGGATGCTGCCGGGGCGGCGCTGGAAACAGGGGACGCCACCGTCTTCGTCCTGGGGCCCATGGTGGAACTCTTCGGCCCGTGGGCCGGGGTGGTGACCGGCGTCCTGCTGGTCACGTCGCTGCTGGCCGGCATCATCGCCTTCCACAACGGCATCAACCGGTACCTCCACTCCCTGGCCCTGAACGGCTCCATGCCTGCAGCCGTGGCCAGGACCAACCGGCACCGCGCCCCGGCCGTGGCAGCGTGGATCCAGACCGGCGCCGCCGTCGTGCTCGTTGCCCCCTTCGCCCTGCTGGGCCTCGACCCCGTGCTGAGCCTCTTCTCCTGGTTCAGCGGGCTGGCAGTTGCGGCACTGCTGGTGCTGTACATCCTCTGCTCGGTGGCCGTCGTCGGGTTCTTCCGCCGGGAGCGCATCACAGGCCAGCCGTGGCAGACCCTGGTGGCTCCGGCGCTCGCCGCCCTCCTGCTGGCGTGGATCCTGTTCCTGGTGGTCAGCAACTTCACCGCGCTGATCGGCGGCAGCACCGAAACCGCGGTGGCCCTGCTGGTGGCCGTCCCCGCCGTTTACGTGGCAGGCGTGCTGGTGGAGGGGCAGGTGCAGCGCCGGCAGGCAGCCGCGAACCTGGGAAGCAGCCGCCTCTAGGACGCTTGCCCGGCAGGGCCGGGAGGCAGCTTTTCACTGGCCCGCGGGGGAGCAGCAGCTCCCCGGCGGGCCAGCCTGTGTGCCAGCACGAAGACCCCCGCGAGCAGCACCGCCGCAGCGCCCGCCACGCCGCCCCCGGCAGGCCACAGCCCGGCCAGGCCCAGGAGGGCCGGAGCAGTTGCCGTGACCTGGCTGGACAGCACCAGGCTCCAGCCGGCCAGCGGATCCAGGCGCGTGACGCCCAGTGCCGCGGAGGCAAAAAGCATGCCCCACAGTATGGACCAGCACAACCACAGGACGGCCAGCAGCGGGTCGGTGCCCAGCCAGGCTGCGGCGAGGACCAGTCCGACGGCGGCCACCATGCCGCAGAACCAGCCGACGCCCTTGGATCCAAGGCCGAGCAGGACATCCAGGCCCACGTAGGCGTAGGTGGTGCCGAACAGGAACATCCCCGCGACGGTCAGCGGCGCAGTGCCGCCTACGGCCAGGCAGGCGATGCCGAGCGCCAACTGGGTGCAGCCCACCAGGAGGCTGAAGGCCCCGGCGTCCCGGCGGGGAAGGAACCCCAACGTTCCCAGGCCGTTGATCAGGAGTGCTGCCCCGGAGAGAAGCAGGCAGATGTCGGCCATCAGAAGGCCGCCGGGCGGTTCGCATAAGTCGGGCGTCTTTTCACAAGACGGAATTGGAATGTCACATTCCGAATATTAGGGTGGAATTCGCGCCGCTGGCTACAGGCCGCCGGTCATAATCGTATAAGTTGAAGTATCAACTTTTGTACGCGCCGGAGCCGCCGGTGCGCCGGGGAACAGGCAGGGAAGCAGTTCATGGATGCACGGCTGGAGGCTATTCGGGACACCGTCCTGGCGCGGAATCCCGGCGAGGCGGAATTCCACCAAGCGGTGGTGGAGGTCTTTGAAAGCCTCGGCCCGGTCCATGACCGGCACCCTGAATTCCTCGACGCCGCCATCCTGGAGCGCCTCTGCGAACCCGAGCGCCAGATCATCTTCCGCGTGCCGTGGACCGATGACGCGGGGCGGGTGCAAATCAACCGGGGCTTCCGGGTGGAGTTCAACTCGGCGCTGGGTCCCTACAAGGGCGGGCTGCGGTTCCATCCGTCCGTCTACCTGGGCATCGTAAAGTTCCTGGGTTTCGAGCAGATCTTCAAGAACGCCCTCACCGGGATGCCGATCGGCGGAGGCAAGGGCGGGTCCGACTTTGACCCGCGCGGCCGCAGTGACGCCGAGGTGATGCGGTTCTGCCAGTCCTTCATGACCGAGCTGTACCGGCACATTGGCGAGTACACGGACGTCCCGGCAGGCGACATCGGAGTGGGCGGGCGCGAAATCGGCTACCTCTTTGGCCAGTACAAGCGCATTACCAACCGGTATGAATCCGGCGTGCTGACCGGCAAGGGGATCTCCTGGGGCGGCTCGCTGGTCCGCCCGGAGGCCACGGGCTTCGGCACCGTGATCTTCACGCAGGAAATGCTGAAGACCCGCGGCACCTCGTTCGACGGCCAGCGCGTGGTGGTGTCCGGGTCGGGCAACGTGGCCATTAACGCCATCGCCAAGGCGCAGTCCCTGGGCGCCACTGTGGTGGCCTGCTCCGACTCCTCCGGCTACATCGTGGACGACGCGGGGATCGACGTCGGGCTCCTGCGCGAGGTCAAGGAAGTGGAACGCGGCCGGCTCAAGGACTACGCCGTCCGCCGTCCCGGCGTCTTCTATGTTGACGGCGGTTCAGTGTGGGACGTCGATGCCACCGTGGCGCTGCCCTGTGCCACGCAAAACGAGCTCGACGGCGGTGCTGCCGCGAGGCTGGTGCGGGGCGGCCTCCTCGCGGTGGGTGAAGGGGCCAACATGCCGTCCACCCGGGACGCCGTGGCAGTCTTCCAGGAGGCAGGGGTGCTCTTTGGCCCCGGCAAGGCCGCCAACGCCGGCGGTGTGGCCACCTCGGCGCTGGAGATGCAGCAGAACGCCAGCCGGGACTCATGGTCCTTTGAGCACACGGAGGAGCGGCTGACGGACATCATGGTGGGCATCCACCACCGGTGCGCTGCCACCGCCGACGAGTACGGCGAGCCGGGAAACTATGTCCTGGGCGCCAACATTGGCGGGTTCGTCAAAGTGGCCGAGGCCATGCTGGCGCAGGGCCTGATCTAGCGGACGCGGTGTAGCCTAGCCGCCGCGCCGCCAGTCGCTGGGGGAGACGCCGAACGCATCCCGGAAGGTCCGGCTGAAGTGCGCGGCATCAAGGATTCCCCACCGGGCGGCGATGGCGCCCACCGGCTGTCCCGCGTGCAGGGGGTCCCGCAGGTCACGGCGCGCGCCCTCCAGCCGCTGGCTTCGGATCCAGTTGGCCACCGTGGTGCCGGATTCGTGGAAGACGTTGTGCAGGTGCCGGGTGGAGATGAAGTGCGCCGCGGCAATGCTGGCGGGTGACAGCGTAGGATCCGATAAGTTGGCCTCGATGTATTCCCGGATGGATACAGCCAGGAGCGCTTGCGGTTTCATCCGGTCCGGGGTCATGTCCATCTCGGCGTGCAGCATGGTGGAGACCAGGTCCAGGGCGTTGGTTGCCAGGCGGGAGCCGCTGGGACCGTTCAGGACCTCCAGGTTGTCCGAGAGTTGGCGGATGAATTGCCCTACGATACCGCTGAGTCCGGTGGCGTCCATGCGGACGGCGGCGAGCTGCCCCACGTAGTCCGGCGGCAGGGACAGGGCGTCGCAGGGGAACATCACCACCATCATCCGCGCCTGCTCTTCAAAGGTGAGGGTGTAGGGGCGGTTGGTGGCATAGATGGCAAGGTCGCCCGGCTGGAGGACTGCCTCGCGGTTGTCCTGGATCAGCAGGCCGGTGCCCTCCAGCTGGAGGTTGAGCTTGAAGTAGCGCTCGCCGGCCCGGGCAATCAGCGCCGGCGTGCGGTGCACCTCGTGCGACGCGGCAGTGACTTCCACGATGGACATGCGGTCCAGCACGCGGGAGCGCATCTGTCCGCGGAAGCCGTCCACGTCCGCGGTGCTGGCGGCCAGGGGCACGAAGGACTCGGCCACCAGGTGCTTCCAGTGGTCGAAGGATGTGGCGGTGCGGGACGTGAGCTGCTGCCCGGCGGACCCGGACGGGCTATGTGCTGGCATGGATGATCCTGACGACGACGGACGGCCATCTGACTTTCCCCCGGACTGTGTCGTGGAACACAGTCCACTCAGGTTAATGCGGCACCAATCTTTTTTCAACAGTTGGCGAAAAAAAGACCTCCCCCGGCTGAGGGGTTAGGTGTTCCTGCCACGGGCGGCCACGCGCCAGCGCTCCACAAGGCTTCCGTTGCTGACGACTGCGACATCGTCCACCAGGTTCATGGCCAGGCACACGTGGTTGGGGATGACGCGCAGCCGTCCGCCCAGCGCCGGCGGTTCTTCCGGGCTGTGCCACTCCACGGTGGCGTGGTGCTCCGAAAGGGCCGTGATCCTCGCCTCCGGATGACCAAGCAGTCGCCCGTAACCGGTGGCCCAGGAGGGCTTGTCACTGCCGAGGATCTTGCTGCCGGCGTCGACGATAAAGCGGGGCGTCATGCCGGGTTCCACCGCATGATGGCTCACCACGGTGGCTGCCACCGTGAGCGCAATATCCTCCGGGGCGCAGCGGCCCAGCTCAAGCTGCTGGGCGTCGCCGAAAACGTAGACGCCCGGACGGACCTCCGTGGCGCCGGAATTTCCAGTGAGCAGCGCAGTGGGTGTGGATCCTCCGCTTCGCACCCTTGCCGTGAACCCGCTTGCCGCCAGGGCTTCCGCCGCAAGCTGTAGTGCCTCCTGCTCCTGCGCCGCCGCCTCGGCGGGCATGCCTGGAGCGTAGCTGTGGCCGGGAAAAGTGAACACGCCCGCAACGTCCAGCCCGGCGTCGGATGCTGCCCGGGCAACCTCCGTTGCAGACTGCGGGCGTACCCCGCTGCGGTGATGGCCGCTGTCCACCTCCACCAGCACCCTGACGTTTCCCGCCGCCGGCCCCAGTCCCTGGCCAAGCCGGGCGGCACCTTCCGCGGAGTCCACACCCACGGTGAGTTCCGCCCTTCCGGCGAGGCGCCTGAGCCGTCCGGCCTTCCGGTCGGACAGCCACAAAGGGTAGGCGATGAAAAGGTCGTCCACGCCGGCATCGGCGAAGACTTCCGCCTCGCCAATGGTGGCGACCGTCAGCCCCGTGGCGCCCGCGGCAAGCTGGCGGGCGGCAATCTCCGGGATCTTGTGCGTCTTGGCATGGGGCCGAAGGATGAGTCCCTTGGCCCGGACGGTATCCGCCATGCGGGCAATGTTCCGGTCAAGGATGTCCAGGTCGACCAGGATGCCCGGCGTCTCGATGTCCGCGGGGATCATTTGCGCCGTCATGCGGCTAGCAGGGTGAGGTAGCCGTCAAGCTGGGCGGCGTGGCCAAAGTCGGCCCCGCCTTCCGGGGCAAGCGCCGCCTCGATCTGGGCGCCGAGCAGCATGTTGAGGAGCTGGCCGGCCAGGATGGAATCGTCGACGGCGGCACGGACGTCGCCGGCTTCGCGCGCCTCTGACAGGAATCGCTGGATGGTGTCCAGCCACGCGGCCATGGACTGCTGGTGGATCTGCGCTTTCTGGGCGTCATTGACGGCCTTCTGCCAGAACGGGATCACGATCCGCGCTTCGTTGACGCGCTCCTCGTCCAGGGGCAGTACCTCCAGGCAGAAGGCCCGCAGCGCTGCAATGCCGTTCTTGCCCGCAGTCACTTGTGCAATCCGCTGGTTGGTCCGGTTGAAGACGTGGCCGAAGGCAAATTCGAGGAGGGTGTCCTTGGTGGGGAAGTAGGGCTTCAGGGCGCCATTGGCAAACCCGGCCTCCATGGCGATCTCGCGCATGGTGGCCCCTTCGAGGCCCTGCCGGGCGATGATCCGCCACGTGGCGTCAACGAGCTCCAGCCGGCGCTCGTCATGGTCAACTATCTTCGGCACCGCTGGCACTCCCGGAAATATTTCGCTCAGACTCTTGTGAGCCATGTTACGGACGTTTATTCTCTACAACTATAGAAAATAAACCACCAGCGGCCGACTGCGGCCCGGACAAAGGTTTCACCATGACTCTTGCACCAACCCGCACTGCATCCCCCTTCAGCCTGGCAACGGCGCCGGAAATCCTTGAAGTACGTTCCATCCTGCAGGCGGCAGGCCAGTTGGAACCACAGCACCGGATTGCCTACCTGGGCCTCCTGGAGCCACCGCGTGGCGCGGCACCCAAGGAGGCGGACCGCCGCTTCCGGGTCTTTGTCCACGATGTCTCCGGCGCGGCGCCGCGCGACGTGATCGTCTCGGTCACGCAGCAAAAGGTGCTGTCCGCCGTCGAACTCGATACCGCGGCGACCGGCGAACTGCCGGTCCTTGAGGAGGAATTCGAGCTGGTGGAGGCCCTCCTTGCCACCGACACACGCTGGCTCAAGGCTTTGGAGGACCGGGGCCTGGATGTTGAAAAAGTGCGTGTGGCGCCGCTTTCGGCGGGCGTCTTTGAATATGCCGAGGAGAAGGGCCGACGGATCCTGCGGGGCCTGGCGTTCGTCCAGGACTTCCCCGAGGACAGCGCGTGGGCCCATCCCGTGGACGGCCTGGTGGCCTACGTGGACGTGGTGAACAAGGAGGTCACGCAGGTGATCGACCTGGGCGCCATGCCCATCCCCGCGGAGCACGGCAACTACACCGATCCGGAACTGACCGGCCCGCTCCGCACTACCCAGAAACCCATCAACATCACCCAGCCTGAAGGCCCCAGCTTTACCGTGACCGGCGGCAACCACGTGGAGTGGGAAAAGTGGAGCGTGGACGTGGGCTTCGATGTCCGCGAGGGCGTGGTCCTGCACAACCTGGCGTTCCGGGACGGTGACCGGCTGCGGCCGATCATCAACCGGGCCTCCATCGCCGAAATGGTGGTCCCGTACGGCGATCCGTCGCCCATCCGGTCCTGGCAGAACTACTTCGACACCGGCGAATACCTGGTGGGCCAGTACGCCAACTCCCTGGAGCTGGGCTGCGACTGCCTGGGCGACATCACCTACCTCAGCCCGGTCATCAGCGACGCCTTCGGCAACCCGCGCGAGATTTGGAACGGCATCTGCATGCACGAGGAGGACTGGGGCATCCTGTCCAAGCACAGTGACCTGTGGAGCGGCGTCAACTACACCCGGCGCAACCGCCGCCTGGTGATCTCCTTCTTCACCACCATTGGCAACTACGACTACGGCTTCTACTGGTACCTCTACCTGGACGGCACCATCGAGTTCGAGGCCAAGGCAACCGGCGTCGTCTTCACCTCCGCGTTTCCGGAGGGAGGCTCGGACAACATCTCCCAGCTGGCCCCCGGCCTGGGCGCCCCGTTCCACCAGCACCTGTTCAGCGCGCGGCTGGACATGGCAGTCGACGGGTTCACCAACCGGGTGGAGGAAGAAGACGTGGTCCGGCAGGCGATGGGCCCGGGCAACGAGCGGGGCAACGCCTTCTCCCGAAAGCGCACCGTCCTGGCCCGCGAGTCCGACGCGGTCCGGGAGGCCGACGCCCGCGCCGGCCGCACCTGGATCATCTCCAACCCGGAGTCCCGCAACCGCTTGGGCGAGCCGGTGGGCTACAAGCTCCACTCCCACAACCAGCCCACCCTGCTCGCTGACCCCGAATCCTCGATTGCCCGCCGCGCCGCATTCGCCACCCAGGACCTTTGGGTCACCCGCTACGCCGAGGAGGAGCGGTACCCCACGGGCGACTTCGTCAATCAGCACGCCGGCGGCGCCGGCTTGCCCGGGTACGCGGCCCAGGACCGGGATATCGACGGCCAGGACATCGTGGTCTGGCATACCTTCGGCCTGACTCACTTCCCGCGGGTGGAGGACTGGCCCATCATGCCCGTGGACACCGTGGGCTTCAAGCTCCGCCCCGAAGGTTTCTTCGACCGCAGCCCGGTCCTGGACGTGCCCGCCAACGTCAACGGAGCGTCGGCGTGCCACAGCGAAGGCACCAGCGTTGGCTCCTGCCACTAGCCGGGGACTTCATTCCCGGCTGTGCGCGCTGGTCACTGCGGCGTCCTGCCTGGTGCATGTGTGGGTGGCCGCTTCCGGCGGGCACGGCGTCTGGCTCGGACTCCTGATGGTGGCGCTCGCCGCCGTCTGCGTCCCCTGCACCGTCCACATCTGGCGCCACGGAAGAGTGGGGGCACTCCACCGGGTGACTGCCGCCGCCGTGGCGATGGCCGGCCTGCACGCGGTCCTGCTGCTGGGCGCGGGAGGTGCGGGGCACGCCCACGGCGGGGGAGCGCCGTCGTCCGCTTTCGAGGTGACCAACAGTAGCCGACTGCTGCTGGTTATCGGACTGGAACTAACGACGGCGATGCTCGCCGCCACGCTCGTGGCACGGCTGCGGCGGCAGGCGGGGCTTAACCCCGTTCCCTGGCAGGCTCCCCGGCGCGGCGGGAAGAGACGGTAATCTCCGCCACGCGTTCCAGCCGGGGGTGAAGGTTGTCCCCGCCGTCCACCACGCCTTTCTGCCACCATAGCTTCAGCCCCCCGGGCACCACCTCGAGGCTGGCCAGGTTGTTGTCGAACCACGGGCCCTTGATGCCGGACCACTGGAACGGCGGCGCTTGGACTTTAGCCGAGCGGGCAATGGCGGCGCCCACGGGGGCGGCCAGGCCGTAGGACATGACAGCGCCGAAGGACCGCAGCAGCCGGGGCAGCGGGTTGCGGATGGGGGAGCAGACCGCCTGGATGATCCTGCTGCCTTCGCTCCGCTCCACTTCAGAGACGTAGGAAAAGTGCACATCGCCGGAAAGGAAGGTCACCGTTTCCGGTGCCGGGCCGCGCCGGCCATCTGCCACCTCCATGGCCATCGCCGCCACTTGCCGGAAGCTCTTTTGGAAGGCTGCCCAATGCTCCAAGTCGAAGGCCTGGCGCAGCTTCTCGGCGGCGCGGGCAGCGCGTTTCCCCCACGCGCCCTCCGAAACGGCCTCGTCCCAGGATTCGAGGTGATGCAGGCCCATCGGCAGCAGGAACGGCAGGGACGTGGCCACCAGCAGGTGCCGGAAGCCGCCCTGCATCCGGTCGTCCAGCCAGGCGGTCTCTGCGTCATCCAGCAGGGCGCGGCGGTCCGGTGCCAGGTTCCGAGCGGCACGGGAATCAACCACGATCAGCCGGGTGTCACCGAAGTCGCGGCAAAAACTCCACCGGTAAGCCTCCGGGTTTTGGTCTGCCTGCGCCGCAAAGGCGTCCAGCTCGGCGCTGAGGTCCAATTCCCCGCTGCCGCTGTGAGCGGCAACTTTCTGCCAGAGGCGATCCGCAGCGCGCGCCTGCGGCGAAAGGTTCCCGAGGTGCTGGTAGACCCAGTAGGACGCCAGCCCGGCTACGATTCGCCCACGCCACCAGCTGGCGCTCTGCATTTCCTCCCGCCAGCTCCGCGACGCGTTCCAGTCGTCCCGGATGTCATGGTCGTCAAAGATCATGGCGCTGGGCAGGGTGGACAGCAGCCACCTGTTGGCCGGGTCGGACCAGGCCAGGTAGTAGAGGTGGGCGTACTCCTCGTAGTCCTTGAGCTCCTCGCCGGGAGGCTCCTTAATGTCCCTCCGCGTTTTGATGAACTCCTGCATCTGGTCGCTGGTGGAATCGGCGTAGACCTGGTCTCCGAGGAATGCCACCAGATCGGGCCAGGGTTCCTTTCCGTTCGAGCTCCTGTCCATGGCGTACGCGCGCAGGGCGTCCACGCCATGACTGCGGTTGCCGGAGGCATCATGGGGGACGCTGGTCCGGCAGGAACCGAACGCCAGCCGCAGCGGCTTGCCCGGCTTGAGCGTGGCGATCACCGGCGGCGGGAAACCCGGCTCCTGCTCCGGCCATACCTGGCGTCCGTTGATCTCCACCGTGTACGGCGTTACCGTTCCAGGCTCAAGTCCATCCACGTCAACCAGGGCGTAATGGTGCCCGTGCACGGCAAAGGTTGAAGCCGTCCATTCCCTGCCGCCGGCCTGCACGGATACCTGGGAAGAGTCGCGGGTTTCCACCCAGACGCTCGCCGTCGTCTCCTCCACGAACCGCATCATGGGACCTAGCACCAGCGCTGAGGAAGTCATCTTTCAGTTGTACCCGCTGGGGCGCGGGGCGGCTATGGGGAAACCCGCAACTTGTCTTCCTAGCGCTCCGCGAACCAGTCCCGCGCGGGATTGGTCACGGCGGGTGCCGAACGGTCCAGTCCGGGTTGGGCAGCCCATTGGACGCCGTTCGCCAGGACGCGCTGGATCTGCGGGTGGTGGTACACCGGGTATTCCTGGTCGCCAGGGCTGAAGTAGAAGATGCGTCCCTTGCCGCGGGTGAACGTGACGCCGGAACGGAACACCTCGCCGCCGGCGAACGAGCTGATGAAGATCAGGTCGTCGGGGTCGGGAATATCGAACAGCTCGCCGTACATCTCCTGTTCCGGGATCACGATGGGGCTGTCCACGCCCTCGGCGATGGGATGCGACGGCTTCACGGTCCACACAAGCTCGCGTTCGCCCTCGTTCCGCCACGCCAGCGAGCAGCTGGTGCCGAGCAGCCGGGTGAAGATCTTTGCGAAGTGCCCCGAATGGAGCACGATCAGTCCCATGCCGCCCAGAACGTGGCGCTGGATGCGCTCGACGACGGCGTCGCCCACCTGGTCATGGGCGATGTGGCCCCACCAGAGGAGGACGTCCGTTTCGGCAAGCACCTCCTCGCTGAGCCCGTGCTGGTCGTCGGTGGCGAGGACCGCCGTCGTAATCTCCGACTCCGGGTAAAAGGAGCGCAGGCCTGCTGCGATGGCGCCGTGGATGCCGTCCGGGTAGATCTCCCTGATATGGGCTGGCTCGTTGTTGGCCTCGTGGACACCTTCGTTCCAGACCAGGATCCTCAGTTTTTCACCCATTAGAGACGAACCTCCCTTTGCTCCCGCGCCGACTGGTAGCACGCGTCGATGATGTGTGCCCGGTAGAGGGCCAGCGATCCGTCATGCCCGCGCCAGGCCTCCGGGCCGCCGCGGACGGCTGTCACGAAGTCCTCCACCACGGCATCATGCGCCCGGCCCGGGAGGACCGGAGGCACATAATCCGCGGACTCCCCGTCCTTGTCGGTGAACACCCGGAGCTGGCCGACGGGCGGGAAGGGTGCGCCCTGCACCTTGAGCTCGGCGCCGCCGTCGGTTCCGTAGACGGTGAAGTCCAGCAGGTCGTCGGTTTCCCGGTACGTCGCCCAGCTGGCCTCGATGAGCAGCGTTCCGCCGCCCTCGAGCCGGAGGAAGGCGGACGCGAAGTCCTCCACCTCGAACGCGTGGCTTGAAGCCAGGGCTGAGTAGGCGCTGCCGCCGCCCCGCCCCTGCGGGCCCAGCTCGGAGTGGGTGGCGGCGGACACTGCCAATACTTTGGGTTCGCCCAGCAGGTGCAGGGCGTAGTCCAGGGCGTGGACACCGATATCGGCCAGGGGCCCGCCGCCGGCGAGTTCGGGGTTGGTGAACCAGCTGCCCAGCGTGGGGATGCCGGAACGGCGCAGCCACGATGCCTTCGCATAGTAGGGGCGCCCAAGGCCGCCGTCGTCGATGACCTGCTTGAGCGCCTGGATGTCGCCGCGGCGGCGGTGGTTGAAGGCGACGTCCAGGACCCGACCGGCTTTGCGGGCGGCATCCACCATGGCTTGGCCCTCGGCGGCGTTGCGCGCGATGGGCTTTTCGCTCAGGACGTGCAGGCCCCGCTCAAGCGCAGCAACGGCGATGGGTGCGTGCAGGAAGGTGGGCACTGCCACGCTGATGGCGTCCAGCCCGCCGTGGTCCAGCATCTCCTGCCAGTCCGCAAACCCGTGCGGAATGCCGTACTCGGCCTGGAGTGACTCGCGGAGGTCCTGTTCCATGCCGGCCAGCGACACAATGCGTACGCCTGGAAGCGCATCGTAGGCCTTCAGGTGCTGCTGCCCGGCCCAGCCGATGCCGACGACGCCGACCCTCAGTTCTGGAACAGGTGCTGCGGCCGGCGTGGCTGCCTGCTGGCCGACGGGCTGCTGGTTGTTCAAGGGTGTGCTTCCTTCGGATCGGGACTTTCACGGTTCATGGTGGAATCGATTCCACGAGGCCGCTACAAGCGCATTTGAATAACGTTGGAATCGATTCCAAAATTCTTCCAGTGCCTGCTCTCCACTGTCAACCCTTTTTATCGGGCCGTCGATTCCCGCACCACCAGCTCATGGGGAAGGAAGGTGCGCCCGCGGCGGGGTTCGCCCGGTCCGGTCATGCGGTCGAAAAGTGCCTCGAAGGCAAGCCGGCCCATGTCGTACGCCGGCTGCCTGATGGTGGTCAGCTCCGGAACGCACATCTCCGCCTGGATCGAATCGTCGAAACCCGCCACGGCAATATCGCCGGGCACGTTCAGGCCGGCATCAGTAATTTCCCGGACGCAGCCGGCGGCCACGGTGTCGCTGCCGCAAAAGACGGCGTCCGGCAGCGGGTCCAGGGTTAGCAGTTCCCTGGCGAGGCGGCGCCCGGCATGGAAGTCGAACCCGCCATCCGTGAAGAGCGTGTGAGCGGGCGGCAGGCCTGCTTCTGCTGCAGCACTGCGGAACCCTTCCTCGCGCAGCCTGCCTGAGCGGGCGGCCCGGTTGCCGATCATTGCAAGCCTCCGGTTGCCGGTTTCGATTAGATGCCGGGTGATGTCGAAGGCGGCTTGGCGGTCATCGATGGACACGCCGAATGCTGCCTCCGCGTCCCCCACTTCGCACAGCTGCACCACACTGAGCTGGGCGGCCAAAGCCTCCACGTCGTCGTCCGGCATGGTGGGTGAGAACAGCAGCAGCCCGTCAACGGAGCCGTTGCGGAGCATGTCCACGAGCTGCTGCTCCCGCTCCGGGTCGCCCGACGTCGGCGCGATGAGGCTGACATAACCCGACATTGCTGCTGCGTCACCCACTCCGCGGAAGGCCTCGCTGATGATGGGTGAGTCGAGGGTCTTGGCAAGCGCCAGGATGCGCATTGTCCGGTCGCGCCGCAGGTCGCGCGCGGAGGCGAGCGGCCGGTAGTTGAGCTGGCGGATGGCTCCTGCCACCTTTTCCCTGCTTGCTACGCTCACGGCAGGGCTGCCATTCAGGACCCGGGATACTGTCCCTACGGACACTCCCGCCGTCCGGGCGACGTCCTGCACTGTCGCTCTCGCCATGTCCGTCTCTGTCCTTCCGCCGGCAGGGTTTGCCAAGCTGCCCGGGTTTTTCCAGCTTAGCCGCGCCAGGGCCACTGCAGCTGTGGCGTAGCCCTGAACCCGGGTGAGGATGACTGAAACCATCATTTAACACACCCGAAACCCAGCTCAAAACCCCCGCCATACAGTTGGATCCAGACGGCAATAGCCGCCCTCCGCTGAACGTGGTACTGACTCCGCGTCCCTCCTCCGGAGTGGCTCTGACAGGCGATTTCCGTTCTCTCCTCGCATCACGAAAGGGGTTTCCCAATGGATTCGGGAAATGTCGCTTGGATTCTGGCCAGCGCGGCGCTGGTCTGCATGATGATCCCCGCCCTGGCCCTGTTCTACGGGGGCATGGTGGGTTCGCGCCGCATCCTCAACATGATGATGATGTGCTTCGGCGGCGCCAGCCTGGTCGCCGTCCTGTGGGCGCTGTTTGGGTACTCACTGGCCTTCGGGAACTCCGTGGGCGGCCTGGGGCTGATCGGGGACGTCACCGAGTTCCCGGGGATGGGGCAACTGCTGGCCGCGGACGAGGGGGCGTCCATCCCGGTCATCCTGTTCGCCGCGTTCCAGCTCTTCTTCGCCTGCGTCACAACGGCCCTGGTGGCCGGTGCGGCGGCAGGACGCATGAAGTTCGGCGCCTGGATGCTCTTCGCCGGCATCTGGGCCACTATCGTCTACTTCCCCATTGCGCACTGGGTCTTCGCCTTCTCCTCCGCGGACGGCAGCGTGACTGGCGGCTGGATTGCCAGCGGCATCAAGGCCATCGACTTCGCAGGCGGGACGGCCGTGCACATGAACGCCGGCGCCGCCGCCCTCGCCCTGGCACTGGTCCTGGGCAAGAGCTCGGGCTGGCCCAAGATGGAACACACCAAGCCGCACAGCCGGCCTCTGGTCCTGGTTGGCGCCGGCCTGCTGTGGGTGGGCTGGTTCGGCTTCAACGCCGGGTCGGCACTGTCTGCCGGCCAGTCGGCGTCGGTGGTTTTCCTGAACACCGCCGTGGCAGCGTCCGCCGGCCTCCTCGCCTGGGCCCTCGTTGAGCGGCTCCGCAACGGAACCGCCACCAGCATGGGCGCTGCATCCGGCCTGGTCTCGGCACTGGTCGCCATCACGTCCGCCTGCGGCTCGGTCAGCCCACTGGGTGCGATTGCCATCGGCCTGATCGCCGGCGCCGTCTGCTCGCTTGCGATCGAGCTGAAGTTCCGGCTCGGCTTCGACGACTCGCTCGACGTCGTTGGTGTCCACCTGGTGGGCGGCATCCTCGGCACCCTGCTGATCGGCCTCTTCGCCACCGACGCCGCCCCGAACGCCGTCAACGGGCTCTTCTACGGCGGTGGCCTGGACCTCCTGGGCGTGCAGTCGCTGGCAACGGTCACGGTCCTGGCGTACTCGTTCGGCATCACCTGGATCCTGGCAAAGATCCTGGACAAGACCGTGGGCCTGCGCATCAAGCCGGAGGACGAGATGCGCGGCATCGACCTCGCGGCCCACTCCGAACTGGCGTACCTGACGGACGAGGACCCGGTGGAGCTGGGCTCACCGCACCGCGGCTAGCTTCATCAGGGCCTTGGGCCCGCCCCCGAATCAGGCAGAGGGCCAAGCCCTGGACCGGTGCCGGCAGCAGCTGGCTTATAGTTCCAGGGTTTGGCCCGCTGTCGTGCGTGCTGCCTTCAGTGTTCGGTGCACACCAGGACGCCGTCACGGACTTCCAGGACGGCCGCCCGGACGTGGCTCAGGCGCGTGCGCGGGCCCGCTTCCATGCTGCCGATGTCCTCCCCGCCCCAGTACGGATGCGTGAAGTACACCAGCAGGGCCCGCTCCGCGCCGTCCCCGCCGGCGGGAAGCGGCACCACGTCCGCATGGCGTCCGACGACGGGCCGGCCGCCTGCCGTTTCAGGCGCGGTGAGGATGAGGCCGTCCAGGTGCTCTTGCCGTGTCCAGTCGCCCGCGGCATCTTCAGAGCGGTAGACGGCCAGGCCCCGCCATTCGTCCACGATCATCCAGTACGCCTCGGCCATCCGGAACACCTTGGGCCCTTCGTGGGGGCGCCCGGAAATCGCGACTCCTTCCAGGACCCACGATGCCGGGTCCTCCGGCGTGTCACTGACCGCGCTGTAGGTGTTGCAGTCGCGGGTTTCGTCCTTGTACCAGAGCCGGTAGCGGCCGTCCCCGCAACGTGCCACGGCCGCATCGATGGCCCGCGGGGAGTCCAGGTCAATGGCACCAAGGTATTCCCAGTGCTCCAGGTCCTTGCTGGCGAACTGCACGATGCCCGCCTGCCCGGTCCAGTCAGTCCTTACTCCGGGCAGCACGGTAAGGTACATGATCCACTGGCTGCCAATACGGACGACGTCGGGCGCCCAGAGGGTTGCGGGCTGTTCAGTTCCCGGCGTCGTGAGCCCGTCCACGGTGCCCTGGTAGGTCCAGGTGGCACCACCATCCGATGACCGCGCGACGCCGATACCCGTATCGTGCACCCATTCGACGCCGGTCAGGCCAGCTTTCGTGGCCCGGCGCTGCGTGTAGAACAGGACCCACTCGCCCCTGAGATGGTCGGCCGCCAGGATGGGGTCAGTGGGGCCGTCCCATACCGGGTCGCGGTAGGGAACCGTGAAGGCATCGGGGCGCAGGGGAGCCAGGGTGGTGATGGCCTTGTCCGTGGCAGGTGTAGCCAGCACAATTTCTCCAACGTTGTAGTTGCGGTTGTGATCCAGCATAAAGGGCGATGAGCGGTGTGAACATTGGCTGCCTCGTTCTTGTTGGGATCCCTTTACCGTCATGCGCTGGACGTATACTCCGAACATGCCAAAAACGAGCCTCAACCGAAGCATCCACGCTCAGCAGTCCGCCGTCGGGAAGCGCGGGAGCGAACTGTGAGCGGCGGTCTCGTTGCCCTGCTGGATGACGTCGCAGCCCTGGCCCGGATAGCTGCCGCCTCGGTGGACGACGTCGCGGCCGGCGCCGCCAAGGCAGGAGCTAAGGCCGCCGGCGTCGTCATCGACGACGCCGCCGTCACGCCGCAGTACGTCTCCGGCAGGGACCCGTCGCGCGAGCTGCCGATGATCAAGAAGATCTTCTGGGGCTCGCTCCGGAACAAGCTCCTGGTCATCCTGCCGGCCCTGCTGCTCATCAGCGCCTTCGCCCCGTGGGCCATCCCGTTCATCCTGATGCTGGGCGGCACCTACCTTTGCTACGAGGGGGCCGAAAAGGTCTGGCACAAGATCCGCGGCCACCACGCCGCGGAAGAGGACTCTCCGGCGGTTGACCGCGGACCGGGTGCCGAGGCCAAGGTGGTCAAGGGCGCCATCACCACGGACTTCATCCTGTCCTGCGAAATCATGGTCATCTCGATGAACGAGGTGGCCGCTGAATCAATATGGACCCGGGCGCTCATCCTGGTAGTGGTGGCCCTCGTCATCACGGTCCTTGTTTACGGCGCGGTTGCCCTCATCGTGAAGATGGACGATATCGGCCTCCACCTGGCCACCAAGGACTCCGCCGGCTCCAAGCGACTTGGCGAAATGCTCGTCAAGGGGATGCCCGCGGTGCTGGCGGGGATCACCTTCATCGGGACCATCGCCATGCTGTGGGTCGGCGGCCACATCATGCTGCAGGGCGCATACGACCTTGGCTGGCACGCGCCCTATGACCTGGTCCATGTCCTTGAGAAACCCTTTGCCGGGATTGCAGTGGTGGGCGGCCTCCTCGCCTGGCTCGTGAACACGCTGTGCTCGGCAGTACTCGGGTTGGCCTGGGGCCTGCTCGTCATGGCTGTTGTGCACCCGCTGCTGAAGGCCCTTCCGATCGGCAAGAACAAGGGCGGGCACGAGGAAGGCGACATCCGCGCCGAACTCGCCGGATACCGGCCAACGAAACGCGACGGCGAGCCCGCTCAACGGGAAGGCGATGCCGCCCATTAGCCAGTAGGCCGCAGCGCAGAGGCTGTTTTGTCAGACCCTCCTGCAATGCTTTGGGTATGGGCGGCACAACGGCGGAGGGCGTGGACGGCAGGGACGCGGTTGCAGCTGCCCTGGCGTCTGTGACCGGGTTCGCTGACGAGCTTGCGGGTGTTGTTGCCGGCAACTCTTCCGGCTGTGAAGAAAGTGATCCATTACGGGCGTTCCCGACGGACTGCCTGGACGGGTTGGCGTTGCTCGCCAGACTGGAGGCGGCCACTGCGGCGGTGAAAGTGCGGTTGGTGGCCGGGCATGCCGGGGCAGTTGCCGCGCTGCACGACCCGGACGCCGGTCCGCAGTGGGTGGCCGGCCAGCAAATGGCTGTGGTGGCCGAAGTCGCCTGCGTCCTGACCATCGGCGAACGCGCCGCGGGCGCGCTGATCGGTGCATCGCACGCTTTGACCAGCAGCCTGCCTGCAGCATTGGACGCGCTGCAGGCCGGGACGGTGTCGTGGCAGAACGCCCAGGTCCTGGTGGACGAGGCCACGGGCCTGAACGCCGCCGGCGCGGCGGCCCTGGAAGCTCACTTCCTCACCCCCGGCGCGGCTGGTCCTGACGCACTTGGGGCCGGGCCCGGGGGTGTGGCGGGGGAGTTGCCGCCGGCGAGGTTGCGGCGGAAGGTGCGGTCTTGGCGGGAACGCCACCACCCGGAATCGATCGAAACCCGGCATGCTCGGGGTGTGGCCCAGCGGCGGATGGAGTATTCTCCGGACCGCGACGGGATGGGCTGGGTCTCGCTGTTGCTGCCCGCCGAGCAGGCCAACGCGGCATGGAACCGGACCAGGGCACTGGCCCGCGGCCTCCAGGGCCCGGATGAGCCACGCACCCTTTCCCAACTGATGGCGGATATCGGGGCTGCGGCGCTCCTGGGCGCCGGGAGCAGCGTGGCTACGGGCGCGGCCACAGGTACCGGCGCCGCGGCGCTGCTGAGCACCGGGAGCAGTGTTGCGCCGGGCGCCGGGGCCGCGGCCAGCCTGGCGGAGGTCCCGTCACCGGCGGCGCAGGTGCTCGTCACCGTGCCCGTGTTCTCCCTGCTTGGCCTCACTGACGAACCCGCCGTGCTGGACGGCCACGGGCCGGTCCCGGCGTCGATGGCCCGGCAACTCGTCGCCGACGGGGCGGCGTCGTTCTACCGGGTGCTGGTGGACCCGCGGGACGGGGCGCCGCTGGAGATCGGCCGCAAGAACTACCGGATACCGGCTGCAATGCGTCGGTGGCTGCGGCTGCGGGACGGCAAGTGCCCGTTCCCCGGCTGCAGCAACGCCTCGCTCGATAATGAAGCCGACCACCTGCTGGCCTGGCATCACGGCGGGACCACCGGGATCAGGAACCTGGGACAGCCCTGCCCGAAACATCACCGCATGAAACACGCCAGCGGCTGGGAACCCACCCCGGCAACAAAGAAGGAACCACCGGGCTGGATCTCCCCGGCAGGCCGCACCTACAACAGCGAACACCAGGACTGGGAACCACCACACCTGCCACGCATGGGTGAGGCGCAAGGCCTGCCGGAGGCAGATGACTCATGGATCTTGGCAGAGACGGGCGAGCGGCAAGGCTGGCCGGACATGCCGCACCCGGACACTTGGCCGGACTTCGACCGCCTGTACCCCGAACCGCCCATCGAGGAGCCGCTAAGCGGGAACTTGGAGGACCCCGACGACCTTCCGGCCGATGATGACCTTTGGGAGGAGTTCTACGCCCTGCCGTTTGTCCTGCCCAGGGACCCGTTCGAGGACCGGGAGCAGGCGCCGGTGTAGCGGCTTGCGCGCTGCGCTGTCCCCGCCGCAGGATGGGGCCGGTACTGTAGTTGGTTTCGAGGAGGCTGCCCCATGATTGAGATCCTGAATGCCGCCGAGGTGGCCCGGGCGAAGGAAACCGGCGCCCTGGTGGCCAACATCCTGCACATGCTGAAGAGCCGCACCACGGTGGGCACCAACCTCCTGGAGATCGACGCCTGGGCCAGGGACATGATCCTCGAAGCCGGCGCGGAGTCCTGCTATGTCGATTACGCGCCGTCCTTCGGGCGCGGACCGTTCGGCCACTACATCTGCACCGGCGTCAACGATGCCGTGCTGCACGGGTTGCCGCACGACTACGCCCTGGCCGACGGGGACCTGCTGACGCTTGACCTCGCCGTCCTGAAGGGCGGGGTGGCGGCGGACTCCGCCATCAGCTTCATTGTGGGCGAAAGCAAGCACCCGGAGAGCGTGGCCCTGATCGAGGCAACGGAGCGGGCACTGCGGGCAGGGATCGCCGCTGCCGGACCGGGGGCGCGCATCGGCGACATCTCGCACGCCATCGGCTCGGTCCTCAGCGACGCGGGATACCCCGTTAACACCCAGTTCGGTGGCCACGGCATCGGATCCACCATGCACCAGGACCCGCATGTTCCGAATGCCGGACGTCCCGGCCGCGGCTTCAAGCTCCGGCCCGGACTGCTGCTTGCGCTGGAGCCCTGGGTCATGGCGGACACCGCAGAACTGGTCACCGACGCCGACGGGTGGACGCTCCGGAGCGCCACGGGCTGCCGTACAGCGCACAGTGAGCACACGATCGCCATTACCGCCAGCGGTGCCGAGATCCTGACGCTGCCGCCGCAGGGGCTTTCGTAAGTAAACGCCCCTGGCGGCAGAGCAGGCCGGCAGCCGCTACTCCTTGAACAGCCCCGCAAGGTCCTCGGCCGTGATGGCCCCGCCAGCGAGGGCATCGCCTTCCATGACGTCGGCGAACAGCTGCGACTTCCGGGCCTTCAGCGCCATGACCTTTTCCTCGATGGTGTCCTTGGCCACCAGGCGGTACACCATCACGTTCCGGGCCTGCCCGATCCGGTGCGTCCGGTCCACGGCCTGGGCCTCCGACGCCGGGTTCCACCAGGGATCCAGCAGGAAGACGTAGTCGGCCTCCGTGAGGTTCAGCCCGAAGCCGCCGGCCTTCAGCGAAATCAGGAACACCGGAGCGCTGCCGTTCTTGAACTCGCTGACCACGTCGGCACGGTTGCGGGTGCCGCCGTCGAGGTAGCAGTACTCGATGCCCTCCTCATCAAGCCGCTCGCGCACCTTCCCCAGGAACCCGGTGAACTGGCTGAAAATCAGCGCCCGGTGGCCCTCCGCCACCAGGTCCTCGAGCTGTTCGAACAGGACATCCAGCTTGCTGGACCGGATCCCGGTCAGGGCCGGGTCAACAAGGGAGGCGTCCAGGCTCAGCTGCCGCAGCAGGGTCAGTGACTGGAAGATGGTGAACCGGTTCCTGTTCACGTCCTCGATCAGCCCCAGGATCTTCTGCCGTTCGCGCTGCAGATGCGTCTGGTAGACCTTCTGGTGCCGTGGGTTCAGCACCACCTCCAGGATCTGCTCCTGCTTGGGCGGCAGGTCCTTGATCACCTGGTCCTTGGTGCGGCGCAGCATCAGCGGGCGGACCCGGCGGCGGAGCTTGTCCAGCTGCCCCTTGTCGCCGTTTTTCTCCACGGGCTTCTGGTAGTACTCCGCGAACCGCTTGGGACTGGAAAACAGGCCCGGCGCCACAATGGAGGTCAACGCCCAGAATTCCATGAGGTTGTTCTCCAGCGGTGTGCCGGTGATGGCCAGCTTGAAGGCGGCCGGCAGCTTGCGGGCGCACTGGTAGGCCTTGGACTGGTGGTTCTTCACGAACTGCGCCTCGTCCAGCACCAGGCCGGACCAGGAGCGGGAGGCGTAGGAGTCGTAGTCGATGCGGAACAGCGCGTAGGACGTGATGACAACGTCCGCATCCGTGAGTGCGGCCAGGGGATCCTGCCCGCTCTTGGCGAACGTCTCGCCCACCGCCTGCACCTTCAGTCCGGGCGCGAAGCGGGCTGCTTCGGCTGCCCAGTTGCCCACCACGCTGGTGGGGGCCACCACCAGGAAGGGCGCGACGGCGGCTGGCTGGCTTGAGGAGCCGGCGGCAGCACCGCCGTCGGGCGCCTTTGCATCGGCGCCGGCTGCGGCAACAGCCTGTTCCTTCGCCGCGCACATCAGGGCCAGTGCCTGCACGGTCTTGCCGAGGCCCATGTCGTCGGCAAGCACGCCGCCCAGGCTGTGCTTGTACAGGAATGTGAGCCAGTTGAAGCCCTCCAGCTGGTAGGGCCGGAGCTCCGCGTCCAGCGACGCCGGCAGCGGCAGCCCGTCCGTGCCGCCCTCCAGGAGGCCGCCCACGGCCGAACGCCAGGCCGCAGCCTGCTGGTCCACGATCCCCAGCTGCGCCAGCTCGTCCCACAGCCCTGCCTGGAAGCGGCTGATCTGCAGCGGAGCGTCCTTGTTGTCCTGCAGCGACCGCGCCTCTTCGATCAGCGCCCGCAGCTGGTGCAGCTGCGGCAGGTCCAGCGAGAAGTACGCGCCGCTGGGCAGCAACATCTTGGTCTGCCCCGCGGCCAGCGCGGAGAACACGGCAGCGAAGGAGACCGGCTGCCCCTCGAGGGAAATCTGGATGCCCAGGTCGAACCAGTCGCGCTGCTCGGTGGCCTTGGTGGAGATGGAGACCACCGGTGCCTCCTCGGCCTCCCGGTAGTCGGCGATATCGCCCGCTGTCTCCACCTCAACGTCCGGCGCCTGACGGAGCCGCGGCAGCACCTCCTCGGTGAAGGCCAGCGTGTCCAGGCCCTTCAGCTCGGCCGACGCCGCCAGCCGGGGAGTGCCCCAGCCTCCGGTTGCGGACTCACCAAGGGCAGGAACCACGTCCCAGGGCTGGCCGATGCCTTCCAGGATGCGCGCCTCCGCAGCGTCGTCGCGGTAGCCGTGGTCGCCGGGGTGGCGCCACAACGGCTGGGCGGTGACCAGGTTGCCGCTCTTGTAGTGCCACTCCCAGTGCAGGCGCACGCGGTGGTCGGCGCCGTAGTTCGCCAGCAGCGAGAGGCTGGGAACGGCAAGGGCGGGCAGCTCCACCGACTCGTCCCGTGCAGTTACCCGGGCCTTCTGCTTGAGTTTCGGATAGAAGCCGGTGAGGAACCGCGATTCGTCCTTCGCGGGGATGTGGAGGGCGCTGCCGGCCGTGACGAAGGCCAGGAGTTCCTCGCTCAGTCCGGCCTCCAGCGGTGCCAGGGTGATGACGCCGTCGGGATCGGGGACACCTGGCAGCGCGGCTTCGCCCGTGGTGAAGAACAGCCCGTGCGCCGGCCGTCCGATCGTCCCCACCGAGGCGGGATCAACCTGGCTTCCCTCCACGGTGATGGTGGAAGAAAGTTCCAGCCCGCCGTCGGGCGCGGCGTCCTGTCCGCCGTCGCCCCTGGCCTGCGTGCCGTATCGCCCAAGGTTGAGTCCGACGGCGGCGGGGGCCTCTGCGATCCGGACCGGCTCCGTGCCGCGCGAGTGCACCAGTGCGAGCCCGATCTTGCGGGCGTCGGACAGCAGGCTCCACAGGTTCTTGCCCGAGTAGGAGTTCAGGCCCAGCCACAGGCCGGACGAGTTGTGCATCCGGCTGGCGGAGGCGGAGTGCGCGGCCAGGAATTCCTGCATCCACTCGATATGCGCCTCGTTGCACTCCCGGCGGAAGTTCAGGTAGCTCAGGGTGTTCCAGGAGACGTCGCCGCGGATCCACTTGCCCTTGGCGCCCATGATCACCGGACGGGCCTTGAGCTGGCGGACGCTGCGCACCGGATCCCGGCGGCCGGTGTAGGAAAAGTGCGGTGCCGGTTCCTCGATCTCGAACTGGAGCGCCAGCGGGACGCCGTTGGCGGCGGGTGCGTTTCCGGCCTGCGAGATGAGCGGGCTGAGTGCCTGCTCCCAGTCGGACAGGACTGCGCCGGCGGGCTCCCGGGACACCTGGGTGGCAACCCCCGGGGACAACAGCTGCACGCGGATGGCCGGGTTGTCCTCCGCGGCAAAGAGCAGGGCGGCCACATGCTTGCAGTCCTTGCGCACGGGGCAGCTGCAGACGCCCACCGTGCAGCTCCAGCCGCCACCCCTGCGGACCAGCTTGGCGGTGGTGGAGTAGGGCACGTCGGCACCGCCCCGGACCTTGCCCAGCATGAGCCCGGTCCCGGCGTCGAACGAGATCCCGGAGACGCGGCTGCCCATGGCGTAGGCAAGCCCGGCCGCCAAGGAGCGGTCGTTGATTGCGGGGGTCTGTATTGCCAGATCCGTACTCTCGTCCGGTTGGGATGGAATGGCGCGCGCTACTTTCGGCAGGACACGGCGGAGCCGGGTCCGGTGGTTGGCTATCTGATCCATCTTAGTTCGCCGGGGTGGGAGGCGTGTGCCCTTGTCTCCCCGATGGTGGGCGTTGGTCAGATACGCGTCCGTGGCGTGCTAGCCACAGCGCCCTCCTGCTGAAGCTTGGAGGGCGCTGTCCCTGAATGCATTAAGGCACTTCTGGAAGGACGTGCGCGGTTCCAGCGTGTACGATCCGCCGCCGAATAGTTCAAACGTGAACGATTCCGTGTACTCCAACTGCCCTAACGCACGCAGTATTGCCGTCAGGTCCAGGTTGCCGTCTCCCCAAGCCAAGTGACCGGCGGGTGAGCCATCTATCAGGTGTACGTGGCGCACCCTTTTCCCAAAAGCCTCGCCATAGTCACTGATCGCATCTCCTGCCACTGCCAATGCCACAGTGTCGATCACCACCCCAAGGGCAGGATGCCCCACGTCCTCGACCATGCGTCGAAGCGATGACAGGTCGGTGACCAGATTCGACTCCACCCGCTGCAGCGGTTCCAATACGCAGGACACCCCCAGTTCCGAGGCCCGTTCACTGATCGCCTGCAAGGCAAGGACACTTCGTTCCCAGGCAAATTCCAACGGCTCGTCCTCGTAACCGCGGCCGGAGGTGAGGAACAACAGGGGCGATTCCAGCTCACTGCATATTTCGGCAGCCCGGAGGAAAAGCTGCACGCTGCCCTCCCGCAGCCATGCCTCGCCTGAAGCGATGTTGACCGGGTAGGCCACCTGCTCAGGCGTCAGGCAGGCTAGGGAGAGCCCACGTTCACGCAGCAGCTTCGCCACCTTCTTGACCCGGTGCCCGTCTGCGTCCGCGAGGTGCAGGTGGGGAGCTATGCCCCACAACTCCACCTTGGTGCGCCCCAGCTCCACCATGTCGTCCAGGCAACGCTCGAGGGTGTGGTGCTGATACGCGAAGTTGGAGCCACAGACTTGGTCCAGGCCGAAACCGGCCACCATCACTTCCCCACGCCGTCTGCCAGGCCACGGATGAAATAACGCTGGCCCGCGAAGAAGAGCACGATCACTGGGACGGCGGCGATGGCCATTCCCGCAAACACCACGGGATAGTCCGTGCCGTGTTTGGCCATGAGATTCGTAAGTCCCACCGGCAGCGTCTGCAGCGCCCCGCCGCTGGTGAAGATCATTGCGAAAAGGTATTCATTCCAGGTGAAGAGAACGTTCAGCAGGATGGTGGAGATGATGATTGGCCGGCACATCGGCAGGATGACCTGCCAGAACGCCCGTGCCTTGGAGGCGCCGTCCACGGAGGCGGCCTCATCCACCTCCGACGGCAAATCCAGCATGTAGGCACGGATCAGGAAGGTGGTGAACGGAACCCGGAAAGCGGTGTAAAGAATCAGCAGCGCCCAGAAGCTGTTGTAGAGGCCCAGGGCCTGGAACATCTTCACCAGGGGAATCAGGGCCACCGTCGGCGCCAGCATCAACCCGGCCAGGATCAGAATCAGGATGGTCCGGTTGAAGGGAATCTTGACCCTGGTCAGGCCGTAGGCAGCCCAAGCACTGATCAGCACTGTGGCTACCGTGGAGGCCAACGTGACAAGTACGCTCGTGGTGAGGTAGTCACCCACGCCGCGGTTCCAGGCGGTCACATAGTTTTCCCACCGCCAGGTTTCCGGAAGCGCAAACGGATCGGCGAACAACTCGGAATTCGATTTCACCCCGTTCAGCAGCATCCACAGCAAGGGGTAGATAACGACGATAGCCAAGGCCACCAGGAAGGCCTGGACAAAAACCCGTCCCAGGAGCATCAGGACTGAAGCGCGCGTCACCATTCCACCCTCCTGCGCTTGGCCAGCCGGAGCTGGAGTACTGCGAGGACGAGCGTGATGACGAAAACAGCGGTGGCAATGGCGGCGGCATAGCCGAAGTCGTTGCGGACAAAACCGCTGCGGTAGAGCCAGGTGCCCAGGACCTGGCTGGAATTGTTGGGGCCACCCGTGGTCATGACCATCACCTCGTTGAAAACCTGGAAGGCCCCTGAGACTGTCACTATCATCATGAGGCTGCTCATCTCGCGGACAAGGGGCAGGGAAATAGAGAAGAACCGGCGGACGGGGCCAACGCCGTCGATTGACGCCGCCTCGAAAAGTTCGGTGGGAATACGTTGCAGCGCCACTGCGAAGAGCAGGGTGCAGTAGCCAAAGCCCTGCCACTGGCTCATGGCGATGATGCCGAAGATCGCGGTGTTTTCCTGGCCGAGCCAGGCTTGTGCGAGGTGTCCGAGCCCCAGGGTTTCAAGCGCGGCGTTCAGGATGCCCATCCGCGGCTCATAGATGAAATAGAACAGGAGCCCGGCCACGGTCAGGGATATCGCGGAGGGAACGAAGTAGATTGCCCGGAGAGCGCCCCGCCACCGCTGACTGGGCAATCCCTCGACAAGAGCTGCCAGAACCAGCGCTCCGAACACCTGGAAGATGATTGAGATCCCGGCATAAAGGGTGTTGTTGACGAGCGATTTCCAGAAAATCGGGTCATTGACCATCTTGACGTAGTTGTCGGCACCAACAAAGGTCTGCCGACCGCTGTAGATGTCCCACTTGAGGAGGCTGAAGCCCAAATTCTGCACGAGTGGCAGGTAGCAGAAGACACTAAGGAGCACGACTGCTGGCAGGACCCACACCAAGTTGCGCCACCGGCGGGCGCTACTCCCGGGCCTTTGCCGGCCGCTGGGGAGACTTCTGGCGTCAGATCCGGAGGCCGAAGGAGCAGGCCTCCGGATCGTGTTGGAAGCTGTCATGGCAGGATCCGCTACCTGGCTGAGTTGGACGCGGAACGTACAGCGTCAAGGACTTGTTGTGGGGACTGGGTCCCGGCTACAAGGGCTTCGCCGCCGGCCAGCCAGGCGTCGGCCACTTCGGGAACTGTGACTGAGTCCAGCCAGATAATGGCGTCGGATGCTTCATTCACCTGCTTGATACCCTCGACCACCGGTCCGGACGAGTTTTGCTCCGATACCGCGCCCCTGACAGCGCTGGGCTGACCGTAAGGCGGCGCTGAAAGCCTCGTGGCGTTCTCCTTGCTCGTGGCGAATTTCATGAAGTCAACAGCAAGTGCCGCGTTTTTCGATTTGGCATTGATCAGGTATCCCTCCGGAGAACCTTCAATTGCCTTTGTGTCGCCCTTCGCCGTGCTTGAGGGGGGCAGCCTGAAGATGCCCAAACCGTCGTTTTTGAGCCGGGATCCCTCTGAGGCCGTTGTGTCGAATTCGAGGACCTCCTGGTAGTACATTCCGGCGGCACCGCTAGCCAATGCCTGCTGGGCGGTGGTGTATAGGACGCCGTTCGAGTCCTTGCCGCTGCCGGTGCATTCGTTGATGAGCTCCGTGAACTGTTCCATGGCCCGGAGGTAGCCCTGATTCTCGAGCTTCGCCGTCTGGGGATCGAAGTCGGCTTCCAATTCTTCAGCAGGGACCTCATAGGCGAACAACTGTTGCAGGTAGTGCAGGCCCGGCCAGCCGTCTTTGTTCCCAAACGAAATAGGTTCGTAACCGGCCCCTTTGAGTACTGAGCAGGAGGAGATCAGTTCCTCGAAGGTAGACGGCGGGTTGAGGCCCAAGTCCTTAAAAACTTTCTGGTTGTAACCCATGAATTTGCCGTTGTTGTAGAGAGGTACGGCAAAGTACTTGCCGTCCTTCTCGAAGGCCTTGAGCGACGACTCGCCGAAGGTGTTTCCCCAGTCGGTTCCAGGAGCAATAGCCGGCGTCAGATCCGCTGCAAGGCCACCGTCGATGAAGTTGTCTGCCCAGTTCCCCGCCCACGTGAAGTAGATGTCCGGCAGCGCTTGGGACGCGGTGAGGGTCTTCGTTTTGTCCTTGATGCTCTGGTCGGTTTCCTGGATGAGTTCGAAGGAGACATCCGGGTGGAGTTTGGTGTACTCCGCTGCCAGGTCCTCGAAGTACGGTTCGAGGGGATCGCCGCCAAATTTGGTAAGGATGCTCAGAGTTCCCGAGTACTCGGGCTCCTTTTGCAGATCCAACTGCGCGGCGGGCTGGCTCCCGCCGGCGCAACCGGTCAAAACAAGGGCTGTGCCCGCCAGCAGGGCTGTGATCATGTGCGTGCTTTTCCGCATGGTTTTCTACTTTCGCTCGGATGGCTGAATAGCCGAGGTCCACGGGACGAAGAGCGCCGCCCTCCGTTGGATGGCACCTACACCACGTGTGCTTTTGGGACTAAGTGATACCGGTACCACAGTGAATCATGATTAGCCGCCCCGGGGAAGGGTTTCAGGAGGAAATACTTGCCCTCGGTTTATTCGGCCGCTCGTGAAGGCGCAGGGCCGTCGGAAGAGCGGGCAATAAGGGTGGAGGGCAGTACATGCTTCCTCGGCGCGGAGGAATCACCACCGATGCGGGCGAGGAGCTGCTGTGCAGCGGCGGCGCCCAGCTCGCGCATGGGCTGCTGGATCATGGTCAGGGGTGGTTCCATGACCGCGGCCCATGGGCTGTCATCGAAGCCGATCAGGGACACGTCCTTGAGGATTCGCCGGTTGTGCATGCGCAGTGCATGGAGGGCGCCCACTGTTGCCTCGGTTTCCGTGGTGAAGACGGCAGTGGGGGGATCGGCCAGGGCAAGCATTCCGCCGATGGCCCTGGTTGCCTGTCTTTCATTTTTTAGGACGTGCGTTACCAGGGCGGTATCGAACGGTATGCCTGCTTCTTCCAGGGCATCCAGATAACCGCGAAGGCGTTCACCGTCACTCCAGAGGGCCTCATCGAGGATCTTGTGCATCTGCTGCAGGTCCGTTGCGGGGCTTAGGGTCACCGGGCCCCAAGCGAAGGCAATCCTGTGATGGCCGTTCGCAATCAAGGACGCGACGGCGGTGCGGGCGGCTTCCCGGTTATCAATGACCACCGAGTCGATATCCAGGCCGTCCACCAGGCGGTCGATAAGGACCACCGGTATTCCACGCTCCATCGCGGCGGAGATGTGCGAGACGTCGTCGTTCCTTCCCGCTGCTGACGCAACAACAAGGCCGTCAACCTGTTTGGCCAGCAGAACCCCGATGGCGTCGCGTTCCAGTTCCAGCTTCTCGTCAGTGCTCAAGGTGATGGCATCGTATCCGGCTTGTTTAGCCGTTTCAGAGATGCCCCTGAGGACCCCCGAAAAGAAGGGGTTGGCCACGTCCGCAAGAACAATGCCCAGCGTTTTGGTGATGCCGGTGCTCATGCTGCGTGCCAGGGTGTTGGCTTGATAGCCCAACCGTTCGGCAGCCAGCAGGACCTTTGCGCGGGTGGCATCACTGACCGAACCGTAGTTGCCCAGGGTGCGGGCAACGGTGGCCCTGCCAACTCCAGCGGCAGCGGCAACTTCCGAAATGGTCGGAGCGCCCCCGTGCTGATGATCCGGCGACATCCGGCTCCCTTTCTGGTCTGGAAACGCTCTGGCGCGGTTCCCATGAGGACAATTCTGCTTCAGATCCTAGTTGCTGCCGCGACGCGGTGGCCGTGCCCGAATGCACCTTCAACGTAGCACTGCCCGGCGGCCGTTTCCGCGGCGAAAGCAAGGGCACGACGCAGGGAATCTGCAGTTGGCGGGGCATCCCGCGCCCATCCGGACCGAAGGAGGCTCACGCTCAATCCCGTAACGAAGGCGTCTCCGCAGCCCATGGTATCGACGAATCTGTGCACGTCCGTTGGTGCTGCTACTTGCGTGAACAACTGCTCGCCGTCGTACAGTACTGCGCCGGCGGCCCCCCTGGTGGCAACGGCAAGCGAGGCGCCTGCCGCTGTCGCGCGGGCTAACTCTTGTGCAACAGCCTCAAATGGTGCGTTTCCCAGCGATAACAGGGCCAGATCCACGAACGGGGCCGTACGCCGCAAATATTGGTCACTCCGGCGCTCCGGCTCCCAGGAATAATCAAAGCTCACCAATGGTCCGGCCGCCCGCAGTGCCGGGAGTTGGTCTTCGGAGGCGGAGTAAACGCTCGAATGGACAAGAGCTGCAGCGGCAAGGTGGTTCCGGTGTTCAGGCTCGAGTACGAACGGTTGGCTGATGGTGACACCCCCTTCGTTCCAGCCCAGGAAGATGCGGTCTCCGTCGATAACCTTTATGTCAGTGACGCCGTTAGGGCCCTGGCGGGTCTGGCACCTGCTGACATCTACTCCCTCCGCTTCCGCCGCGGAACGGACAAAGGCGCCCAAAGGATCGGAACCGAAGACACCCATGTAGGCGGATTCCAGGCCGAGGTGGCGTGCCATGACCGCAAAGTTAAGTGAGTTTCCACCCGGATAAATAACCCCGCGGTCCAGGAACCGGTCCACGATGTTGTCCCCAAATCCAATGACTTTCATGCTTATCCTGTCTTGACGGCGGTGTCTCCCGCCGGCAGCGTCTCCGGCCTGCGGCCAATGCTTGGCCGCGCCCTGGCAGGGGCGCGGCCAACGGTGCCTGTCAGTATTCGACGACCCGGTAGTACCGGCGCAGGTCCAGCGAGTGGTTGCGGACCCGTTCCAGATGCTTGCTGATCCGGCCCGCCACGGTGTCCAAAACCAAAGGTGCCAGAAGCCCCCGGAACCTTGGGCTGATGCCAGCCAGTTCATAGTCCTTGGTGTCCAGGATGGTGGTGTTCTTGTTGTAGTTCTCGGCAAACTTGACCACCCTTTCCATGAGCGGCCTGCTCTCGTCTTCGCCCAGGAAAAGCACCAGGCTGGTGTCTTCCTCGATCAGTTCCAGGGAGCCATGGAAAAACTCGGCACCGTGGACACGCGTGGTGCGCAACCACTGCATTTCCTCAAGGATGCACATGGAGTACAAGTAGGTGAAGCCCCAGAGATTGCCGGCGCCGACGAGGAAGTGGTAGTCCGCGTCTTTGTTACGTTCCGCAAACGCTTCCGCCACAGGTTCTGCCTGGCGTGCCACCTCAACGAGGACTTCGGGGACGGTCTGGAGTTCGCCCGCGAATTCTTCATACCCCTCAAACTCTCCTCGCGCAGCCAGAAGGCGGGTGGACAGAAGCAGCAAGGGGATGTCGAACGGCCAGGTCTTGGGTTCGGTGATCAGGGCGACATCCAGAGCCTTGGCGAAGGGACTGTCGTCAAAACCGGTGAAGCCGACCGTGTAGGCGCCTTTGGCTTTGGCGAATTCAATCGCCTCGATGATGTCCTCCGTTGTCCCGGAAACAGAGGCAAAAACGGCGATCGATCCGGGCCCGAACGCTGGGTCACCGGTAAGCATTAACTCCTTGCCGATTGCTGCCCGCACGGGAAGCTTGGAACGTGAGCGGATGAAGTGTTCGTAGGGGAGCATCGCGGCATAGGTGCCACCGGCCCCGATGAGGAAGAGGTTGTCAAAACCCCGCTCCTGGATAAATTCCACGAACTGTTCGAGTTGTCCCCGCAGCGCAAGTGCACTGCGGGTCTGGGCGAGAAATTCCTCTTCTTTGAAGCCGAGCACGGGCTGTCCTTTCGTCTTTTGGGTAGTTGCTGTTGATATCTTTGATACCGGTATCACAACTGCTCAATATGCTTTCACGCCGCTCGCGGGAGGTCAATAGCTGCGGATGGGGGGGATTCCAGCAACTACTGCTGCTGGCGGCAGATCCCCGAAGATAAAAACTTCGCTTGACGTTCATTTCCTCCTCAACGGGGCGCGGCCCCGGCGCACGTAGCGTGAAAAGCGTCCCAAGCAGCACCCGCCATCAAGCAGTGAGGATTTCCATGATCACCAGCCAGCCCGCCATCCTGACCAGCAGCAGCATCGAAGCAAGCGATGAGGAGGCAGTAGAGGCAAACGTGAGCATGGTGGACGCCATGCACACCGCGCTTCTGCACACGGACGAGATGTCGCCGGTGGCCGTCCGCAGCTACTACGTGGACTTCTACCTCGCCCAGGCGCTGGAGGGCGGCTTCGCGCAGTACGCCTTCGTGGCTGGTGACAGGGCCGAAACGGACACCTTCGTCCGCGAAGGCATGGCCGGCATGGGCGCCGCCGCCCACCTGGAGCTCTTCAACCGGGCTGTTGAAGCGTATGACCACCTCTCCGACGAGGAGGAGGAGTTCTACCTCGACGGCGGGCTGGACGACATCGGGGAGACCCCCGACGCCGTCCTCCGCATGGAGGAGCTCGACGCCGAGTTCGAGGCGCTGCTTGAGCGGGAAAACATCACGGCGCTCAACGCCGCCTGGCTGCGCGGGCAGGCCGACCTGCTGGTCCTCGACGACGAGGAGGTGGGCGCGTACATCCAGCAGCTCGTTGCCCAGATCCCGGACCTGCCCGAGCGCCAGGCCAAGGCGGAAGCAGAAGCACTTGAAGATGCCCCCGATTTCGAACTTATCATCCGTGAGCTGTGCAGCATCGTGGGCTACGAGCTCGTCAGGATCACTATGGGCGATCCCAACTATATGCATGACGGTGAGAAGACCCTGGCCTGGCACTTTTCAACCGACCACGGCGACTTCCTGATGGTCGAGGAGGACGACGAAGCCTTCATGATCAACCCGGAGACGCTCGAGATCGTTGCCGCTGTGGAGTTCGAAGAGGCCGACGCGGACCTGGTCGGGGCCTAGCAGCCAGGCCGGCGGGCCGGAGCCGGTGCCGTCACGGCGGCATGCGGCCTCGGTCAGCCCCGGCTGTTTTGCTCCAGGGCCGTGGCAAGGATGTCCAGCAGTTCGCCGTCCACCTGCTCCGGGGACGTCACCCGCACCCGGAGGGTGAACGGATCGTCCGGACGCGTCCTGATCCTCTCCAGCCGGCCTTCCGGGGGAAGGTCCAGCCGCAGGGTGACATCAACGGCCGTGTTGGTGGACCGGGTGACCTGCGCGAATTTCCTGCGTGCGCTGTGCAGGGACACATACCCCTTGCGCATCTGGATGTGCACCCCCTCGGTGGTGGACGCCCACGCCAGGATTGAATCGGCGATGGGCCGCAGCTGCGGGTGGCTGGCGTACTGGCCGTCAATCAACTCGTCGGCGTCCCGCAGCATGAATTCCGGATAGCCGAACATCTCCCACGACACGGCGTACTGCGCGTAGCCGGTAACGCCGAAGTTGTCCCGCATCCAGTCGCGGAGCTCCCGATCCGTGCTGATGCCCGCGGCCTGCGCCTGTTCCACCCAGTAGGTGGTGTCCTTGCCGGTCTTGCGCAGCAGCAGCGACTTGTTGTTGTCCACCATTGACTGCCAGGTGCCGGTCTTTTTCCCGGCAGGCTCCTGCGGCCCGTCGTGTTGCGGCCCGGCTGGCCGGGATTCTGGTTGCTGTGGCTCGGCGGTATCAGGCATGCATCGATGGTAAGCACCTTTGCCTACAAGGCGGCCGGAAGAAAAAAGTTTTCCGCCGCCGTAACCTTTCCGCTGCCGGCGGCGATGTAGGAGGTGATGGGTCCGCCAGGCGGGACCTACCCCCAATAGTTGTCTAGGTTTGGAGTGCTTGATGTCTTTGTTCACCGTTCTCGCCAGCAGTAAAGTCGCCGCGTCAGTCCTGGCCGCCGGAACCCTGGCCGTTGGCGGAACCGGCGTCGCTGCCGTTTCCGGCGTCCTCCCCGCTGAAGCCCAGCAGACCGCCCATGAGCTTTTCGGCGCACCCGCCCCGGAGCTGGCTGCCGAGGCAGCTGCCAGCGGACAGGCCACCGCTGAAGCCGCCACCGACGCCGCAGCCGACGCTGACGCTTCCGCAGAAGCCGATGCGGCTGCTGACGCCGACGCCACGGTAACCGGAGACAGCGTCGCAGCCCAGGCTTCGGGTTCCGCCGCCGCCAGCACCGCCGTCGACGCCGCCGGTGCCGCAGCCTTCGGCCTGTGCACCGCCTTCACAAACGGCGGCCTGAACGCCAACTCCGAGGCTTTCTCCTCGCTGGTGATTGCCGCTGACGGCGAAGCCAACGTTGAAAGCTACTGCGCCGATGTTGTTGCCGAGGCCGGCGCCGCCGCCGAAGCTGGCGCGAACGCCACGGGTTCCGCTGCCGTTGAGGTTGAGCGTCCCGAGGTTCCTGCGGTTCCGGCTGTCCCCGCCGTTCCCGGAGTGGATGGCGGGCCCGCCGTTCCTGCCGTACCGGCCGTTCCGGCCGAAGCCGGCAACGCCGTGGAAGCCCCCTCGGTTTCCGTCCGCTAACCACGGTTAGCTAGGGTGGACCGCAGCTGTTTACTGCTGCGGGCGCCGCCTGGACTGCAGGACCCGCCCCCCGGGGTCCTGCAGTCCTGCGCTGCCGCCTGATACCGGGGCAGTTACAACCGACCATGGGGACTGGCAATCCACACTGGAAAACCGGAAACGGCAGGAGCCGCCTTCCGGGATGGGAGCCGCTGGTGCTGGACACTCTGGCCCAAGAAGAAACCGACATATTCGACGATGCAGCCGGAACGGATCCCGCTGTGCTGTTCGGTGCTGCCTATCGGTCCTTCGCCGGCCCCGTCCAGGGCTATCTCAAAGCCCGTGGCGTGGACGATCCCGAGGCCGTCACCCAAGACGTGTTCATGGCGTTCTACCCCAAAATCGAAGCGCTCACCGGCGGCCTGCAGGGCGCCAAATCGCTGATTTTCTCCATCGCCCACGCCCGCATGGTTGACCACTACCGCCGGCTGGAGCGCAGGCCCCAGCTAAGCCCGTACGACCCCCAGCACGATGCCCGCACCACACCCTCCGCTGAGGACTGCGCCGTGGAGCTGACCGGTGGAGCCGCTGACATGCTGGCCGGACTCAGCGAAGAACACCAGGAAGTCCTGGCACTGCGCGTCGTGGCGGACCTGTCCATCGAACAGGTGGCCGCCATCATGGGCAAAAGCACTGGCGCCATCAAGCAACTGCAGCGCCGGGCCCTTCAAAACCTCAAGGCACAAACGCTCTCAAGAAACCAGGCGAATCATGAGTGACACCGCAGGACCCCGCAGCGACGGATTCGTTGACCAGCTGCTGCTGGAAGCGGAACTGGACGACGACGGCCAGCTCCGCCCCGCGCTCCTGCAGCTCCGTGCCCTGGGTGACGTGACGCCGGAGCCCTCCGCCGGCGTCGCCGCCCTGCTGCAGCGTGCGGAGGCCGTGCAGGCCGCCGTGCCATGTGATGCCGCGCCATGTGATGCAGCGCCATCCGCTGCCGCGCCGTCCGCGGAGGTGGCAACTGCCGCCGCGTCCGCACCTGTGGATGAACTGGCCGCCCGGCGCCGCGCGAAGCGCCGCATCACCCTGACCGCGCTGTCCGTGGCCGTCTCGCTCTCCGCAGGCGGGGCTGTCGCCGTCGCCTCGGACCAGGGCTTCCGCGACTCCTTGAACAACCTGCAGCGGACCGTCACCTCGTTCGTCACCGGAACCGCGCCGGCCGCTCCCGCCGGGAACCAGGTGGAGGAGCCAGCCGCGCAGGTCCCCTCCGTCCCCGCTGCCCCGGCCACCGTTCCTACCGCCGCCGTCAACGCCCCGGAGCCCGCGGAGGCAGCACCGTCGGACGTTCCTGCCACGCCGGCAAAGAGCGCCGGGGAATCCGACGCTCCCGGCAGGCAGGTGCAGGTCCCCGGGGCCAAGGACCTGCCCACCGCCGTCCCCGAAGACCTCACGAACGGGGTGGGCCAGCAGCCGCAGGTGCCCGTTCCAGGCGCGTCGGATCTGCACCTGCCTGAAACGCTTCCCGCAGTTCCGCTGCGGTAAAGGCGCCTGCGGCCCGACTGTCAGCCGCTCCGGCTGCGCGGGAACTCACCCTGCCTAATAGCCGGCACCGCCCATCTGGATCATGCCGCCCGCCGGGTCGGCCAGGTACCAGACATTGTTGACTCCCTGGCCCAGGATGTCGCCGGGCTTGGTGTCCTGGGCGAAGTAGTACAGCGGCATGCCGTTGAGGGTGACCTGCTGCTTGCCGTCCGGCGTCGTGATGGTGCCGAGCTCGCCCGTCACACCCTCGGCGGACGGCGTGGCGGACGTGGTGAGCACCGGCGGCCACGCTGCCAGGCACGCATCCGTACAGGCGCTGGTTCCGGAATCCTTCACGTCCTTGGTGAAGAAGTACACGCTCCGTCCGTCCGCACCCACCACGATCTCCCCGGCGCTTGAGGAGGCCGTCTTGAGGTCGACGGCGGCACTGGCCGTGGTGGTTGGCGCCGCCGACGGCGGGGAAACGGACGCAGCAGGTGCGGTTGCCGAAGCAAGGGGAGCACCAGTGGTGACGGCGGGGCTGGTATCCGCCGGTGCAGTTCCGGTGCCGCCGCCGCAGCCGGCCAGCGCCGCGGAAAGGGCCAGGATGGCGAGGCCTGCGCCCAGATGGTGTTTCATGGGGTTGCTCCTTGGCTAGGCCCGGCGTCGGATCACCGGACGCTAACCGTATGACGTATCCGGGTGAAGAATGGTTCACAGCGGCTGCCCCCTGAACTTTTTTGCGGGCAGCAGCGTCTTCAGTTGGTAAGCAGGAATCCTGAACAGGCCCAGGCGGGAGGGACGTCATGCCGCTCGACGAGGACGTGGTGGAGTCCATCTACCGCGAGCACGGCGCTGCCCTCCGCCGTTTCGTCATCAGCGCCTCCCGGGATCCGCAGCTGGCGGAGGACGTGGTCCAGGAAACCGTGCTTCGGGTATGGCAGCATGCACCGGAAATCAACGGCAGCCTGCGCAGCTACCTGTACCGGACGGCCAGGAACATCATGATCGACAACTACCGTCGGGCGCAGCGCCGGCCGGAATCCCTCGAGAACAACCTTCCGGACCCTGCGGACGCCCTGGAAAAGGTGGACGGGTTGCTCAACCGGGTGCTGGTGGAGGAGGCCCTCCTCCGGTTGAGCAGGGAACACCGGGATGTCCTGGTGGCCCTGCACTACCGCCGGTTTACCGTCAACGAGGCCGCCGTGCAGCTCAACATTCCCAGCGGGACTGTGAAGTCCCGCGCGTATTACGCGGTGCGGGCACTGCGGACAATCCTGGACGAAATGGGGGTGGAAGGATGAACGGCGCGGATCCCCACCAACTGCTCGGCGCCTACCTGCTCGGCGGCCTTGGGGCGCCGGACCGGGAAGCCTTCGAAGCCCACCTCCGAACGTGCGCCGCCTGCCGGGAAGAACTGGCCGGACTGGAGACCCTTCCCGTGACCCTTGACGCCCTTCCCGTTCCGGACGCGGTGGCGCTGACGGTCTTTTCAACCCTTGCTGCCGCTCCCGATGCACCCGCCCCGCCTCCGCTCCTTGCGAAACTGGCGCGCCGCCGTCGTGCCGTCCGGCGGCGGTGGGTGGCGCTGGTGGGCGCGGTTGCCGCGGCCTGCCTTGCCGCGGGCATCCTGGCCGGACCACTGCTGGCTCGGCCGGAGCCGCCCGACGCCACGTATTCGGTCCAGTCCGGCGGCGGACTGCAGTTCAGCATCGACCTCGCCAGGAAGACCTGGGGAACCGAGCTGGCGGTGAACGGAAGCAGCCTGCCCCAGGACGGGACGCTCTCACTCTGGGTCCGCGACCGTGCCGGCAGCGAGGACCGGGCCTGCTCCTGGACGGCAACGCCCAGCGGCAGGGCCCGGGTCACGGGGGCCACACCGATTCAGCTGGGCAGCATCTCCAGTGTGGAATTGCGGGACGGGACGCAGAACGCAGTGGCTGTCATCACCGTGCCCTGAGGTCCTCCCTGAATTCGGCCACCAGTGCCGGGTCCTCGCACGCCCTGGCGAACGCCGCAATCCGGCGCTCAATTTCGCGGCCCAGCAGCCAGGTGCCAACCCGTTCCATCAGCGGCCGCAACAAAGCCGGCCGGCATGAGAAGGTGTACTTCCAGACAGCCCGGGTGCCGCCGTCGACGGCCGTAAAGCGCCATCCGCCGCCGAAGTTCCCGAAGAACCAGGGCCCCGAAACCATGGTCATGCCCACGCTGCGCGGCGGAGCGTAGGAGACGTATTCGCTGACCATTGCCAGTCCCAACCGCGAGCGGGTCCGGGTGCGGACGCCCTTGCCCGCCGAACTGGCCCCGTCCAGGAAACCCTGGGAGGAGATGAACGGATCCCACTTGAGCCGGAAGGAGCCCGTGGTCTGGGAGAAGGCGAAGACGGTCTCCGGGTCGAGGCGGATGAGGCGTTCGGCGCGTACCTGGGGCATGGTCCCAGCCTAGCCAGCCGCCACACAATCCCCGCGGTTTGCCGTTACTGGGTCATCTTGGCAAGCCGGGCCCGCACGATCATGAACGCTCCGTAGCAAATCAGCCCGGCGCCCACAGCCGCCAGCAGGTAGACGCCCAGGGGCTGGTCGCGGAGCGCACGGAGGCCGCCGTCCAGGCCGGTGGAGTCCTCCGGGTGGGCCTGCATGGTGGCGATGGCGATGAGCAGGCCGGTCAGGAACAGCACGATGCCCTTGGCCACATAGCCGGTCACGCCCAGCACGGTGACGGCCGTCCTGGCCTTCTGGTTGGCCGGCATCACCAGGTGCTTTTCGAAGGACTTCTTCAGGCCACGGATGGCATACACCACGCCCGTCACGGCGATGGCCACGCCGAGCACCACCAGCAGGGCCACGCCGCCCGGCGCCTTCATGAGGTTGACGGTCATGTCGGTGGCGGCCTGCTGGTTGTCACCGCCCGAACCCGTGCCCCTGGCGAAGGACAGCAGGGTCAGCGCAAGCCCGGCAAACACCAATGCCTGCGCGCCGGCTTTTGTTTTCTTCCCTGCCTTTTCCTTGGTGGGCAGGCGGTTGTAGTCAAAGATGGCGTCGCTGGTCTGCCACAGCGCCAGCGCCGCGCAGGCCGCGAAGCTGGCCCACAGCAGGAAGGGCCCGGCGGGCTGGGTTGAAAGTTCCGCCACGGCACCGCTGAAATCGGCATTGCCGGTGCCGCCCGTGGCCAGCCGGATGGCGATTGCACCCACCAGCAGATGCAGGATGCCGCTCGCCGCAAACCCCGCCCTCGCCAGCACCTCCAGCGTCCGCGAGTTGGTGGCGTTCTCTGCAGCGGCTACGGCCTGCTTGAGTTCTCTTTTGATGGCTGTTCCTTTGTGCGTGCGCGGCACCCGCGCGGTGGTTCACTGGTGTGCGTGCCCCACACAACCGTAATCGTCCCACGCGGACCGGGCCCGGAACAGTGTGCGTGGCTCAAGGATTGCCAAGGGCATCTGCCACGTGCCGGCGTCGGTGGGTCCCACCGGAATCCCGGCCCACGGGAGGACCGCGGTCCGATGGGGAGGGATCCCCATCGCCCGCTTGGTGCGGCCGTGCGACCATGGGCAGCAGCGGTTGACCACGCAGCGCAAATTATCCCGGGGGACCAATGACTTTTTACGGCGCCGACGTCAGCCAGTTGAGGGCGCTGGCCAAGGCGGCCGAGCAGGCCGCGTCGCTCCTGAGTACCCGGGCCGGCGTCCTGCACGGCCAGATCCAGGCTGCGCCGTGGAAGGGTGCGGACGGCGAACGCTTCCGGCGGGAATGGACCGGCACCCACCGCCCGGGGCTGGAACGGGTGGTGGCCGGACTGCGTGAAAACTCGAAACTCCTGCTGCAGCACGCCGATGAGCAGGAGAAAGCCTCGTCGCCCTCCGGAGGCCGCACGGGCCAGTGGGACGGGATGGCGATGCTTCCCGGGCAGGCCCGGGACTGGCTCCAGGAGCAGGCCGCGGCGGCGGCCGCGGCTGCGGAACACCGGAGGGGACTGGAAGCAGGCCTGGAACGCATGCTGGATGCCCGCCCCCGGGACCAGGCGGAGTGGTGGGCCGGACTGTCCGCCGCCGACCGGGAGTACCTGATCGAGGGCGTCGGCGCGGACGGCCCGTTCGCCGAGGACCTCATGCGCATGGACGGCGGCATCCCCGAGTCGGCGCAGGAGCAGGCCAAGGACCACCTGCAGGAGCTGGCCAAGGCGGATATTCCTGTCTACTCCGAAACTGGGAAAGCCTCCATCGAAGCGCGGGTGGCCTGGGTGCACGGTGGTGCTGAAGTGGGGACCGAAGTGGTGGAGAACGCGGACGGCTCCGCCACCATGAAGGTCTACGGAAACATGGGCCTGGGCGTCAATGACACCACCGGAACCGCCGGCGTCACCCTCAACGGGCAGGTGTCCCGCGAGTACACGTTCGGCAGCGTCGAGGAAGCCATGGCAGCCCGCGAGCAGATGTACCGGGACCTGCCGCCGGACAGCGTGGGCGAGATCAGGGACGTGGCCGGCAACCCGCCGGACTACATCCTGGATACCATCCACGATGCCGCCGGCGACAACGGATCCACGGGCCAGACGGACAAGGCCAAGGGCACGCTCTCGCTGGAGGCCGAAGGGGAGAGCGGCGCGGCTGCCGGCTCCGCCAAACTTGACCTGGCCTACGAACGGAACCTCACGGACGGCACTGCCACAGCCAGCGGCGAGGTATCGGCCCAGGGCAAGCTGAACCTCGACGGCCGGGTGTTCGAGGCCTCCGGCAAGGGCGGCCTGCAGGTCAACATGGACGAGGACAGCAACATATCCTCCGTATCCGTGTCCATGGACGGCACCGTGGCGCAGGGCGTGGTGGCCGGCACCGACGTGAAGGCGGTGAAGGTGGAGTCCTCCGTAACCGCGGGGACCCAGGGCACGGTGAAGATCGACGTCGACTACTCTCCGGAGAACCGTCCCATCATCGACAGATACCTCCGCAACGTGGCCCTCGGCAACGAGGCCGCCGCAGCCCGGGACGCCGCCAGGCTCTACGAGGCAGGCTCAGCCACCGTCCAGGTCAACAACGTTGTCACTGCCTCCAGCCAGGCAGGGCTGGATGTGAAGGTGGGTGAGGTGGAAGTCAGTACCGAGAACCAGTCCACCACCAACGTGTCCACGTACTATAAGGTCCCCAACGACACCAGGCTCGGGAGGCTGTGACCATGTCCGTCCACTTCGAATCCCCGCTGGGGTTCACGGCAGACTTCCCCGAGCACACCCAGGTCCTTGAGTCCTCCAGTGCCGGACCCGGCAGCCAGCAGTACGGCTTGCCGGGCGGCGTCCTGGTGACCGTCATCAAGGACGAGACCTCCGTCCGGGATGCCCCGCAGGCCAATGGGTGGGCGCATCTCATGGCCGGCTTCTACCTTGAAGGGCGCAGCGGGACCCTACTGGCTGAAGGTGAACTGGACCTGCCCGGCAAGGCCGCCTACGCCGTGGTGGTGGGCTACGGCGACGCGGGCCCGGGCAAGGTGGCCGCCACGGTGGGTGTCTGGGAAAACGAACGGTTCATCGGCGTCGTGGCGATCTGGCCTTATGCCGACCCCGAGGTGGAACCCCGGCTTGGCATGCTGAAGGAGATCGTGGCCGGCATCAGTGTTGGCTGACCCGCGGGTGCACGTCCGCCGCTGCCCGTGACTGCTACCGGCGGCGGTAGCAGAGATCGAAGATCAGCCGCCCGGCCTCGTGGGCTTTGGCCTCGAAACTGGTGCGGATCCTGCCCTCGAACCGCGGTGCCCAACCGCCGGTCTCGTCGATGCCCTCGTTGGGGCCGGTGTGTTCGGTGCTCACCGGTGCGCGGCCTTCGCGGACGGGTGCCCCTCCCACCACGGTTTCGACGCCGGACTGCCAGACCTGCGTGAGCGGGCTTTCGGGTCCCCGGCGCTCGCCGGTGTGCAGGTTTTCGAAGTCCCGGGAATCCGCCAGGACGTCGCGGACGTGGATGGCGTAGTTGGACCAGTCGGTGGCGATCCGCCAGAGCCCTCCCGGCTTCAGGGCGCGGGCAGCGAGCGCGGCGAATTCGGGCTGGATGAGGCGGCGCTTGTGGTGGCGGGACTTGTGCCAGGGGTCGGGGAAGAAGACCCATAGTTCGTCCACGGACCCGGCCGGGAGCATGGTGGCCAGGACCTCGGGAGCGTTGGCTTCCACGACGCGGACGTTGGTCAGCCCGCGGCTGTTGATCTTGATGATGGTGTTGGCCAGGCCGGGGGTGTAGACCTCCACGGCAAGGAAGTCCGTGTCCGGGTTCTGCTCCGCGGCATGGCAGATGGCGTCACCCAGGCCGGAGCCGATTTCCACGATCAGGGGCGCCTTGCGGCCGAACTCGGACTCGGCGTCGAACGTGTAGTCCGGGTGGACGGAGGTGTTGGCGACGTGCCGGGGGACGTCCACCGCCCACCGTTCCGCGTGTTCTTCCCAGGCGGCCTGGCGGCGGCCCTGCAGGCGAGTGCCGCGGCGGACGAAGCTGACCGGCCGGCCGCCATAGGTGCCGAAGGAGGCCTGCGTCCCGGGCGTGACCGGCCTCGGGACATGCGGCTGCTGGGGGTTTTCCGGGGATTCACTCATCCCTTCAAGGATACCGGCGCAGGAACCGTCGGAGGGTCCCGGTACCCGGCGGCCGGAGATGGCTGCGGAAGGGATGCGTCAGCGCATCATGTACACGAACCGCAGCGTCATGATCAGCCCCACAGTGAAGATCGCGCCGTTGATACACAACGCTGCCAGCGCCAGTCCTGACCCTCGGGCGCGGAGTCCGGACTTTCGAAGGGCGTAGCCACCCAGCGAGGTGGAGGCAATGCCGAAGATCAGGGGCAGGCTCCAGAACACCAGGGGAGCCAGCCACGGATTCTGCGAAGGGCCGCTGTACGGGAAGGTCAGGAGCATGGCAAAACTGGCGAACGGTGCCGTTAGCAGGAGGCTCACAGGGGCCACGATCGCCAGCACAAGGCCGGCAACGGCCTTGGCGATGTGGTCGCCGCCTGCTGGTGCCGGAATCACGGCCTGAAGCTGCGGGGATGTGTCGCCCGTCCCGGGGCTGCTGCGCTCGGACTGTGGTGGCATGTCCATGGTTCTCCTTGATTGTGAATGACTGGCCCGGCAGGTGCCCTTCAAACGTAGGGAGGCTACCTGGCTCTCCAAAAGGGCGCGGATGCCGCATGTGGACAACTCCTGCCGCAGCGGGCGCCTGCAACAATGGGCGGGTGACGGAAGCGACAAACTCCGAAGCAAGGAAGCAGCGGCCGGGAATCCCTTCCCGGACGGCGCCGGCGGCCAGGGCTGAGCCCGGCACCCTGGTGGACGCCGAGATCGATGAACTGCCCGCGCCGCAGCCCACCCGGGTGGGAAGCCGGCGCCAGCTTGCCTACCTCGGCCTGTGCCTGGTCCTCATCGGGCTCAACCTGAGGACCGTGTTCTCCAGCTTTTCCGCGGTCCTGCCCGAGGCCACCTTCCAGGCGGCGCTGCCGGGATGGGCGGTGGTGGTCCTGACAACCGTTCCCGTGACTCTTCTTGGAGTGTTCGCTCCGCTCGCCCCCGTCCTGGCCCGCAGGTTCGGCGCCGAGCGCGTCCTGCTCGGTGCCATGGCCGTCCTGACGGCGGGGCTGCTGGTGCGTCCGGTGGATCTGCCAGCCGCAGGGCATCTGCCCGCCCTCCTCGCCGGGACGGCCGCCTGCGGCGCCGCAATCGCCCTCTGCAACGTCCTGCTCCCCGGGCTGGTGAAACGCGACTTCCCGCACCGGCTGGGCCTCATGGGCGGGCTGTACACCACCGCCATCTGCGCGTCCGCGGCGCTGGGGGCCGGCTTCACTTACCCGGTCTACGCGGCGGCGGGGGAGTGGACCCTGGCCCTGTGGTTCTGGGCGCTGCCTGCCGCCGTCGTGCTGCTGCTGTTCCTCCCGGTGGCCGCCCGGCAGCAGCCGGTCCGGCACACGGCCGTCAAGGACGGCGTCAACGTGTGGCGGTCCGCGGTGGCCTGGCAGGTGACGCTCTTCATGGTGCTGCAGGCCATGATGTCCTTCAGCGTGTTCGCCTGGCTGGCGCCCATCCTCCGTGAGCGCGGCGTGGATGGCGGGACCGCGGGCCTGATCGTATCCGTCAGCATCGTGCTGCAGATGCTCGGCTCACTGTTCGCGCCGGCGCTCGCCGCGAGGTTCCGGGACCAGCGGGCCATCAATACGGTGGTCGCGCTGATGACCGGCGCCGGATTCGCGCTCTGCATCTTCGGGCCGCTGGACCTGGTGTGGGTATGGGCGGGCCTGCTGGGACTGGGGCAGGGCAGCCTCACGGCCGTGGCGCTGACCATGATCATGCTGCGGACCCGGGACGGGCACACCGCCGCGCACCTGTCCGGGATGATGCAGGGCGTGGGCTACGGGCTGGGTTCCACCGGGACCCTGATGGTGGGTCAGCTGTACCAGGCAACCGGGTCCTTCGCGGCCGCCGGGTTCCTGTTCCTGGTGGTCGGGCTGTTCGCGGCGGTCTTCGGTTACCGCGCCGGCCGCAACAGGTTCGTCCGTTAGGCCGTGACCGTGCCCGAACCCACCCTTCCAGCCACCCATCCCGCCGCCGGGATCCTGCAGCGGCCCTACCTCTGGGTCACCATCGGCACGTGTGCACTGGTGTTCCTCGCCGCGTTCGAATCGCTCGCGGTGACCACCATCATGCCCCTGGTCAGCCGCGAGCTGGACGGGGCCGGCCTCTACGCCCTGGCCTTCGCCGGTCCGCTGGCCACGGGCGTCATCGGCATGGTGGCCGCCGGCAACTGGTCGGACAGGCGCGGCCCCACCGCACCCCTTTACGCCTCCGTGGGACTATTTGTCCTGGGCCTGCTGATAGCGGGGACCTCCGCCACCATGTCCATGCTCGTTTCCGGCAGGCTGGTCCAGGGCCTGGGCGGCGGCGCCCTCACCGTCGCCCTGTACGTGCTCGTGGCCCGGATCTATCCCGGTGTGCTGCACCCGAAGATCTTCGCGGCGTTCTCCGCGGCGTGGGTGATCCCGTCCCTCGTGGGCCCGTTTGCCGCCGGGATCGTGGCACAGGTCTTCAGCTGGCACTGGGTGTTCCTCGGCGTGGTGGGCCTGGTCATTCCGGCGCTGCTGATGATCGCGCCCGTTCTGCGGGGAATGGCCCCGCAGAACGCAGAAGCCGCCAAGGTTCCGTGGGCGGTGGGCCGGTTGGCGTGGGCGGCGCTCGCCGCGCTGGCGGTGCTGGCGCTGAACCTGTCCACGGAGGTCCGGATCCCCGGGCTTCCCGCAGCCGCGGCGCTCCTGGCCGTTGCCGCCGTCGTCCTTGCCCTCCTGGCGGTCCGCCCGCTGGTTCCGCGCGGCACACTCCTGTTCCGGCGCGGCCTGCCCAGCGTCATCCTTGCCCGCGGACTCGCCTCGGCCGCGTTCTTCGGCGCCGAGGTCTACCTGCCGTACCTGCTGATCGAGCAGTACGAATTTTCAGCCACCTTCGCCGGGCTCACGCTCACCGGCGGAGCGCTTGCCTGGGCCGGGGCAGCGGCCGTGCAGGGCCGGCTGGGCACAAGGCTGTCCCACCGCGCCGCCGTCACGGCCGGGGCGCTGATGGTCCTGGGCGCGGTGCTGCTCGCCCTGGCCACCACCGCGCTGCACTGGCCGGCCGCGGTCGCCATCGGTGGCTGGATCTTTGCCGGCGGCGGGATGGGCCTGCTCTATCCCCGGCTCAGCGTCATGACCCTGGCCCTGTCCACCAAAGACAACGAGGGCTTCAACAGCTCCGCCATGTCCATCGCAGACTCGCTGGGCGGGGCGTTGGCGTTGGCCACCACGGGCATCGTCTTCGCGGCATATACGACGACGGCGGCGTCCTTTTCCGGAGTCTTCGGCCTTGCCGCTGTGATCGCCGCAGCCGCGGCACTGGTTGCGCCGCGGGTCACCGCTAAAACCCCTTGAGTTTTTGTCCAGATATGGCGACTTGAAGACCGCTGAAGCCGCCATATCTGGACAAAAATTCTCCCAGCGTCAGGGGAGGCGGGTGGCCCGCAGGACGACGTCCGCGATGGTGGCCTGCTCGCCTTCCGGTCCGGTCACCGGGCGTTCCCGGCTGGTGAGGACTTCAAGCTGCCACCCGGGACCGTCCAGCCCCAGTTCGTGAACCAGTTCATCCCCGGTGTAGAACATGTCCCGGTGGTTGTGGTGGTTGGCGCCCCACGGTGGAAGCCGGTCCGGGTGGTGCCCCACCACCAGCAGCGTCCCGCCGGGTTTCACAGCCGCAGCGGCCGTCCGCAGCGGCCCCTGCCAGGCCAGTTCCTGGGAGTGGAGGAACTGCGAGGTCACCAGGTCGAAGGTCCCCTCGGGCTGCCACTGTTCCAGATCGGCCTGCTGCCAGGTGATCCGGCTGGCAATGGCACCATCGGCCGCGTGGACGCTTTCCCTTGCCAGCGCAGCTTTCTCGTGCGACTGCGCGCGTACCAGCGCGACGGCGGACACGTCGACGGCGGTCACCGTCCAGCCCTGCTGCGCGAGCCAGATGGCGTCGGCGCCCTCGCCGCAGCCAAGGTCCAGCGCCTTGCCCGGCCTCAATCCGCCGGCTTCCCGTACCAGCTGCGGGTTCGGTTTGCCGCTCCACATCTGGGGTTTGGTGCGGTAGCGCTCGTCCCAGATCGAGGCGGCGTCGTCGCCGCGGATCCCGCTGCCGAGGCCACCGGTACCGCCGCCCGGGGAGGCGTCGCCGTGGTGCCTGTCGTGGTGGTGTGCCGCCTGTTCGCTCATGCCTCAACACTGCCCTGCCCCGCCTGCTGAGGCAACGCCCCGGGGCCGGCGGGGCGGGGCGGACCCGCGCGGGATGCTAGACTGGTGAAACTTGATGTGCAGTGATGCCCGGGTTCCCTCCATTTAGGGACTGGGCTTTTTTCATGTGAGAGGCACATCCTGCGTCGATGAACGCGTTCCATTTGGTCCCGGCCGTCGCTTTGCATAAGCGGCAGCAGGCTGGTGTGACCACCTGAATTTTCTTCGGCGAAACCCTTGGGCCAACCGGCGCCGGGGGCCGATATCCGCACGGATACCGCCTGAAAGACCTTTGACTTTGACTACTTTTGCTGCCCTCGGCACGCCCAAAGCCCTTGCCGATACCCTTGCCGCGCAGGGAATCGAATCCCCGTTCCCCATCCAGGTGAAGACCCTGCCGGACACGCTGGCCGGACGCGACGTCCTGGGCCGCGGCCGCACCGGTTCCGGTAAAACCATTGCCTTCGCCATTCCGCTGGTGGCCCGCCTGGCAGAACGCGAAGCGCCGTACTTCCGCAAGCCCGGCCGCCCCATGGGCCTGGTCCTGGCGCCCACGCGTGAACTGGCAACCCAGATCAATGCCACCATCGAGCCGCTGGCCAAGGCCGCCGGCCTGAACACCACCGTGATCTACGGCGGCATCTCCCAGGCCCGCCAGGAGAAGGCGCTGCGCGCCGGCGTCGATATCGTCATCGCCTGCCCCGGCCGCCTGGAGGACCTCATCCGCCAGCGCATCCTCACGCTCGAAGCAGTGGAGATCACCGTCCTGGACGAGGCCGACCACATGGCCGACCTCGGCTTCCTGCCCGTGGTCAAGAAGCTGATGGACATGACCCCCAGCCAGGGCCAGCGCCTGCTCTTCTCCGCCACCCTGGACAACGGCGTGGACAAGATCGTCCAGCGCTACCTGTCCAACCCGCTGACCCACTCGGTGGATGATCCGCAGGCCGCGGTGACCACCATGGAGCACCACGTGCTGGTGGTCAACGACCAGACCGTCAAGAAGCAGCTGATCGTGGAGCTCGCGTCCGGCGCCGGCCGCCGCGTCCTCTTCATGCGGACCAAGCACCACGCCCGCAAGCTTGCCAAGACCCTGACCGACGCCGGCATCCCCGCCGTGGACCTGCACGGCAACCTGTCGCAGAACGCCCGGGACCGCAACCTGGCCGAGTTCTCCTCCGGCGAGGTGCGCGTGCTGGTGGCCACCGACGTCGCTGCCCGCGGCGTGCACGTTGACGACGTCGAACTGGTGATCCACGTTGATCCGCCCACCGAGCACAAGGCCTACCTGCACCGCTCCGGCCGTACCGCCCGCGCCGGCTCCGACGGCACCGTGGTCACGCTGACCCTCCCGGAACAGCAGACCGACGTCAAGAAGCTGATGAAGGCCGCAGGCGTGGACGTGAACTTCGAACGCGTCACGGCCAGCTCGCCCCTCGTCGCCGAGCTGGTGGGCGAAATGGCTGACAAGGTTGATCCCCGCACCCGCGCCGCACTGCTGGCAGCCAAGGCCCAGAAACAGGGCGGCGGCACCTCCACCGGAGCCAACGCCGAGCGCAAGCGCGCCCGCCGCCAGGCTGCCCCCACCGCGGGCGGCCGCGGCGGACGTGGCGGCCGCGGCAAAGTCTCGGCCGAGCCCGCCCGCACCGACGTTCCCCGCGCCGAGCGCCGCGCCGCGACCTTCGAAGGCCGCACCGAGGCACGCGCCGCTGCCGACTTCGTCCGTGAGCAGAACGAGGACCGCGCCATTGCCGCTGCGGCTGCACGCCGCAACGCCCGTGGCCGCGGCACCACCGGCAGCACCCACCGCAACGACGTTCCCGCCGCTGGCGGCCGCGCAGCAGCAGGCAGGGGTTCCGACGGACGCAGCTCGGAAGGCCGCACAGATTCACGCATCACCCGCAGCGACGCTCCCCGCGGCGGAACGGGACGTCCCGCTTCCGGCGGGCAGCGCTCCGGCCGCCCGGCCACCGGCCAGCGTGCCTCTGCAGGTACCGGCCGCTCGGGCGGACAGCGCTCCGGCGCGGGTGCGTCCAACACGGGCGGCAGCAAGGCCGTTTGGTCCTCCAACACCGGCGGAACGTCCGGCGGCTCCTACGCCGGCAACGGCGGCTCGGGCCGCCCCGCCCGCAGCGGTCCCCGCCGTGCTTCGGCTCCGGCGTCGAACGAACGCCGCGGACGGTAGTTACCAGCCCCGGGCGCGCCACTCCTCCAGGTGTGGCCGCTCGGCGCCGAGCGTCGTCGGCTTGCCATGGCCGGGATGCACGACGGCGGCATCCGGGTAGGCGCCGAACAGCCGCTCCGTCACGTCGGACAGCAGCTGGTTGAACCGCTCGGGATCCTTCTGGGTGTTGCCCACGCCGCCGGGAAAGAGCGAGTCGCCGGAGAAGATGTGGACCGGGCCCTCCGGGTCCTGGTACACAAAGGCGATCGAGCCCGGCGTGTGTCCGCGTAAATGGACAGCCGTGAGCTCGAACCCGTCCACGCCAACCGTGTCTCCGTGCCCTAGGCGCCGGCCCACCGGAACAGGCAGCGCCTCGGCGTCGTCCGCTCCTGCGGCGGTGGGCGCGCCGGTCTCCTCAACCAGTTCCCGGAGCGCCCCCACGTGGTCCCAGTGCTGGTGGGTGGTGGCGATCAGCGCGAGGCTTACTGCAGCGGAGGTGTCCGCTGCCCCGTCTGCCAGCAGCTGCCGGATGGCGGGCGCATCGTCGGCCGCGTCGATCAGCACCTGTTCACCGCTCGTCTTGGCGGTCAGCAGGTACACGTTGTTGTCCATTTCGCTGACGGCGATGCGGCGGATGGTCAGGGCCGGCAGGTCGTGAAGAAGTGAGTCCATGGGCTTCAGTCTATGGACCCGCGGGACGGGCTATTCCCGGCCCTGCGACACCCAGGTGGGATCCGCTGAGCGGGAGCCGACGACGGCGTCCGAGGCCTGGTCCAGCGCGTCCAGTTGGGCGGGGCTAAGATCCAGGGCGAGGGCGCCCAGGTTCTCATCGATCCGGTCACGCTTGCGGGTGCCCGGGATGGGGACAACGGGAAGGCCCAGCCGCCTGCCCTGCGCCAGCAGCCAGGCCAGGGCCACTTGGGCGGGCGTTGCACCCAACTCATCGGCCACCGCCCGGACGGCGGCCACCACTGCCTGGTTCGCGGCCGCGGCGTCCGGGGCAAACCTGGGGATGTTGCGGCGGAAGTCGTTGTCCGCCAGGCTGGCGGCGTCCACCGTGCCGGTGAGGAATCCCCGGCCCAGCGGTGAGTACGGCACGAACCCTACCCCCAGCGCGGCGGCGGCAGGAACAACGTTGCGTTCCACGTCGCGGCTCCAGATAGACCACTCACTCTGGACCGCCGCAATGGGGTGGACAGCGGAGGCCTCCTCCAGCTCCTGCGCCGTCACTTCAGACAGGCCCAGGTGCCGGATCTTGCCCTGCTCTACAAGCTCCGCCATGGCTTCCACGGTTTCCACAATCGGAACGTGGAGGTTACGGCGGTGCATGTAGTAAAGGTCGATCACGTCGGTGCCCAGCCGCTGCAGGCTCCGGTCCACGGCCTGGCGGATGTAGGCAGCATCGTTCCGGATATCCGTGTAACCGCCGGCAGGACTCCCCACCAGCCCGAACTTGGTGGCCAGTTGGACCTCGCCGCGCCGCTCCCGCAGCAGCCGGCCAATAAGTTCCTCATTGCTGCCCGCGCCGTAGACGTCGGCGGTGTCCATGAAGCTGACACCGGCGTCCACGGCATGGTGCAGGGTATGCAGCGCATCCGCCGGGTCCACGTCACCGTAGACGGGGGTCAGGGCCATGCCGCCGAAGCCAAGGGGACTGACGGACAATCCGTCGCCGAGCTGTACTGCTGGTGCCATCTGGGGCCTCCTTGGTGGTGTGCGCATGGTTCAGTTCCAGGGGATGATGCGGTCCGCGGCGGGCCTGGTGGCCTGGATCAGCCGGGCGTTGTTTTCGTCCGGTCCCGCGGCCCACGCCTCCGCGGCGGCCTGGTCCATCCCGAACGAGACATGCCGTGCCACCAGTCGGCGCAGCCGCAGTTCCTGCGGCGTGTCTACGAACCAGACCTCGTCCAGCTGTGCCCGGACCTCTTTCCACGGCTCCTGTTCGGCGAGCAGGTAGTTCCCCTCCGTGATGACCAGGGGCACTTCCGCGGGCACGGCGATGGAGGCGGCCACCGGTTCGTCCAGGGTGCGCCGGAACTCCGGGGCGTACACCACAGGCTCGTCCCGGCGCGCCAGGCGCCGGAGCAGCGCAAGGTACCCGCCGGCGTCGAACGTGTCGATGGCGCCCTTCCGCTGCTGCAGGGGCGTCCCGTCGATGATGGCGTTGCCCAGGTGGAAGCCGTCCATGGGGACCACCACCGCCGTCCCCTCTTCGAGCTGTTGCTGGATCCAGGCGGCGAAGGTGGATTTGCCCGATCCAGGCGCGCCGGTGATGCCCAAGATAGTGCGCGTTCCGGGGACCAGGCGGCGCCGCAGGGCATCCAGGGCCTGGCTGACTTCGGGGGAGTCCATGGCAAAAGCCTAGACCGCCCCTGCTTGCATCAGCGGCGGGCCGGCCCGGCAGGTTCCGCGGCCGGCTCGGCGGCTGGCTCCTGCTTCCGGGCGGGGAGCAGCTTCAACCCGGCTGCACACGCCACGATTCCCGCGATGAACAGCAGCTTCAGCAGGCTGAATGGCTCTACGCCAGTAGCCATCGCCCAGCCCACCGTCAGCGCGGCACCAATACCCACCCAGATGGCATAGGCGGTGCCCAACGGAATGCTGCGGATGGCGAGGCCCAGGCCGAGCATGCTCAGCACGGCGGTGACGATGAAGACCAGCGTCGGCAGGGGTTTGCTGAACCCGTCTGAGAGGCCCAAGGCCGTTGCCCAGACAGCTTCGAGGACGGCGGACGCCAGGAGCACCAGCCAGGGAATGGAACGCTTCAACATCACGCCACCACCTTCAGGCCAACCACGCACGCGGCGATGCCGGCGAGCAGGAGCAGCCGCGCCGCCGTCGGGCGTTCCACCTTGGTGATGATCGCGTAGGCGGAGGTGAGCACCACGCCCACTCCCACCCAGACGGCGTAGGCGGTGCCGGTGGGGATGGTCTGCATAGCTATGGCCAGGCCGCCGGTGCTGGCCGCGACGGAGACCACGAACAGGAGTGCAGGAGCAATCCGGCGGCGGCCGGTGGCCTGGAAGGTGCGGTGCAGGGCGGCCGCCCAGACGGCCTCCAGGGCGCCGGAGAGAAGAAGGATTAACCACGACATGACAGATCCTTTGGCCAGTCTTGTCGCGTGCCGGGTACTGAACCGTCGTCCGGAGGCTCGGGTGCGGAGCCTTGGTTTCCAGCCTAGCAACGCACGACGGCGGCTGGCCACGTCTGGTGGCCAACCTCACCAGCCGCGTGCTGGCCCTAGAGGGCGCCGCCGGCAGCCTCGGGAGCGGCGGAGTCGCGGCCGCCGTCGCCAATGGTCTCGCGGGCAATGAAGTTCTCGATGTCGAAGAGGTTGTCCGCCCGCTCCGCGATGTTCAGCAGCGTGGTCATGGACGCCACCTCCTCCACCTGCTCCTTGAGGAACCACAGCATGAACTGCTCGCCCAGGGCGTCGTTCTCGCTGCGGGCAGCCCGGAACAGGTCTTCGATGTTGCGGGTGACTTCCTTCTCCTGGTGCAGGGCCAGGGCCAGCGGCTCGGTGACTTTGGAGAAGTCGTTGCGGACGGCCGGGACGCCCGGGATGGTGAAGGGGATGTCGCGGTCCAGCATGTACTGCACCATCATCATGGCGTGGTTCCGTTCCTCCACGGACTGGCGGTAGAAGTATTTGGCCAGCTGGGGAAGGTCCTGGTTGGCGAACCAGGTGGCCACGGCAATGTACTGCTGCGATGCAGTGAACTCGTTGGCGATCTGGGTGGACAGGAGCGCGTTGAATGTTGTTCTGGTCATAGCCTGAGTCTAGGGACGGCGGCCAACGGTAACCAGTGTGGAAAGGCTGGTCTTCCCAAGGCGAGGCTGGCCTATCCGGCGGCTCTGCAGCGGCTCGGATCAGTCCTCGACGGGGTCGATGGACACCACGGCCAGGAAGCCCCGGCCCAGGACCTCCGGGGTGCTGCTGTCCGACCCCACCACGGCGTCGTACCGGTCCAGGGCTGCCGGTTCATGGGTTGCATCGGCCACGGTGGCCTGGCCCTGGAGCAGCACGCCCACCTGCCCGTCCCACAGGGGCTTGGACCGCTTCTTCGAGAGCTCGATGATGGACGTGTAGGCCTTGTACGCCCCGGACCGCGTGATGACATTGAGGTTCCGGATGTCACCGGTGGGCAGGGCACCCGACGTGGCGGCCCCGCCGTCAAACCGGAAGGGCCGGTACTTTTCCACCGGATGCTCGGCGCCTCCAACGGTCAGCAGCAGCAGGTCCCCCTCGATCACGGTCAGGAGCCGCTCCATCCCCGGGAAGGGGGAGAAGTCGCCGGCCCTGGTGACGTCGGCGATGCTCACCCGCCAGTCCCAGCCTCCGCCCTGGCCGTCATCACCGGCGGCCGAGGGCCGGCTGGCCAGCTGGCGGGTCACGCCGCCGCCGTTACGCCACGGTTCGGCTTTGAGGTCTGCGAAGCGGATGATCTGCATCAGCCCAGCCTAGTTCCCCGGCTGGGCTGCCCGCCGTCGCGCGTCCCGGCCTTCCCTGCTACTCTCCTGCGGGGGGTCATCACGAAAACAGCCTGAAGGAGCCCGGGAATGTTCGTCAAAGTGTGTGGTCTCAGTACCCCTGAATCGGTCCGCGAGGCGGTTGATTCCGGAGCGGACGCCGTAGGTTTCGTCCTTACCGCCAGTCCGCGGGTTGTCTCGCCGGGCCAGGTGTCCTCCCTTCTGGCCGATGTACCGGACCGGGTCACCCCCATCGGCGTGTTCCGCCACGAGCCGGTTGCCGACGCCGTCGCCATTGCCCGGGCCGCGGGGCTGCAATGGGTCCAGCTGCACGGCGCCCGCACGCGGGAGGACATCGCCACGGTGCACGACGCCGGCATGAAGGTCATCAGGGCCGTCACCATGGATGCCACGCGGCAGGAGATTGAAGACTGGGGCGAGGACCTGCTCCTGATCGACGCCGCCGTGCCCGGCTCCGGTGAAACCTGGGACTACGCCGCGATGACCGAGGTGCCTGAGCTGCAGGAACGCAGGTGGCTGCTCGCCGGCGGGCTGAACCCGGCCAACGTGGCGCAGGCTTCCGCCGCCGCCCACGCGTGGGGCGTGGACGTGTCCTCCGGTGTGGAGGCATCCCGCGGGGTGAAGGACCTGGCCAAGATCCGCGCCTTCGTACACGCCGCGAAGTCGGACACCACGGTCTGAAGCCCGGGGCCGGCCGGGAAGCGGCGCTTCCGGGACCGGTGATTTCAGGGTCCGGTCAGGGGCGTCCCCCACCATGGTGAGGTGCCGGCCGGGGGACAATGGGTAAATGAAGACGCTGCTCAACATCATCTGGCTGGTTTTCGGCGGCCTCTGGCTCGCCCTGGGATATTTTGTGGCCGGCGTGATCTGCTGCCTGCTGATCATCACCATCCCGTGGGGCATCGCCTCCTTCCGGATCGCCGCCTACACGCTGTGGCCGTTCGGCCGCACTGTGGTGGACAAGCCGGGCGGAACGGGCATCTTCCCGATGCTGGGCAATGTGATCTGGCTGCTGGTTGCGGGCATCTGGATCGCCATCGGCCATGTGGTCACGGCCTTTGCGATGGCGGTCACCATCATCGGCATCCCGCTGGCCATCGCCAACCTGAAGCTCATCCCTGTGTCCCTGATGCCGCTGGGCAAGCAGATCGTGCCCACCAACGCGCCGTTCGTGCCGGCCTACCGGTAAACGCTGCTCCGGAACACACCGTCCACCAGGATGGCGACGGCGTCGCTGTCGTCCAGTTCGGCGGCGATGTCCACGTCCCTGCCGTAGCCCGCGCCGGCCAGTTCACGACCGCTGGAACAGCCGTGCAGCATGTCACGGAGGTCCGGCTCCGCGGCCTCAAAGACGGCCATTGCCAGTTCTGCTTCGGGCGCGTAGCCGTGCCTGCCCTCCCGGCCCTCCGCCGCCTCGTAACCGCCCTTACCGGAGGCCGCCAGTCCCGCGATGAAGGCGCCCGCCCCGATCTGGTCCTCGACGGCGGGGCGGAGGGAGCCGTCCGGCCAGCGTTCGCCGGCGGCCACCACGGCAATCACCGCGTCCTCCGGAAGGTTCGCCGCCACCCAGTCGGCGGTCGCCGCCGCATTCCGCAGGCACACCGCGGCCACCAGCGGAACCTCGCCGGCCAGCGCATGGCACAGCGCGGATCCATTGGGGGAGGGCAGGACCACGCGCCCCAGGGGGTCCGCCGCCCGGAGGGTGGCGGGGGACAGGCTGAGCCCGCCGCCGTCGCGGGGTCCCGCCAACCGGGCCTGATGGCGGGCCGCGAAATCCTCGGCGCTGGTGTCCTTCCAGGGGTACGGAAACACCTCACCGCCCCGATCCAGGGCGACGCTGACGCAAGTGCCGAAGGACAGGACGTCCACCACCACGGCAAGGTCCGCCCCGGGCACCACGGTCCTGGCGCCGTCCAGGCCCCACTCCAGCCGTACCGTGTAGGGAAGCTGCCGGTGCGCTGCGTTTGCGGAATGCACGTGCAGGGTCTTCGAGGACGGGGCGTTCATGCCAGTTCACCTTTCAGGTTCCGCTGCGCGGCATCCAGCCACAGCTCCTTCGCCCGGCCGGTGTGGAAGAGCGGGTCCAGTTCCAGCAGGCGACGTACGACGGCGGCCCGCCCCGCCGCGAAGTCGGCGTCGCCCACGTGGGCGTAGTCCTTCCGGACGGCTGCCAAGTAGCGGGCGTATTCGTCCGGGTCCCGGCCGAGGACTGACAGGTCGGCGTCACAGAGGAGGGCGCCGTCGTCGTCCCCTGCTTCGGGGCGGTGATCGCCAGTGAGCCGGACCAGGCGCGCCACCTGTGCCACCTCGTCGGGCGGCAGGCCCGCGTCGCGAAGGCGGTCCTCCGCGAGCCGGGCGGATTCCTCCTCATCCTGCAGGGGAATCCCCTGGTACACGGCGTCGTGGAACCAGGCGGCCAGGAGGACGGTGCGGGGCGGGTCGGCCGGTTCGGTGAGCAGGTCCAGGGATTCGAGCACCGAGAGCAGGTGGGTGCAGCCGTGGTAGTGGCGGTGCGGTTCGCTCCAGCGGTCCAGCAGGTCAAGGAACAGCGCGTCATGGCCGGGCATGACGGCATCCCAGCGGAGCTGCAGCGGCATCTTGAGCGACTTGTTCCGCTGCCGGGCGGGGATCCGCAGGCCACTGGAGATCAGCTTGCGGACCAGCATCCGGCCCTCGACGGGCAGGGCGCCGGCCGCCACCAGTTCATCGAACCGGCGTTCGGGAACGTCGTAATGGTCGCCATCGAATGCCCGCTCAGGGATTCCTGCCGCCCCGGCGAAGGCGTGGAGTTCAGCCAGCGAGGTGTCCGAGACCAGGTGGGAGAAGTGCGTGCCGTGTGCAGGCCATAGCGGCGGGTCGATATAGATGGCCATGGAGGAAGTCTAGTAGTGCCGGGCGGGGCGGCCGTTGACTATCCGTGGGGAGCAGTCACATTCGGAAAAGCGGAAGAAAGGCAGGATCCGTTCCGCAAATGCGCTTTATAGTGGGCGAATGACCACTATCCGCGTTTCCGAGGCTGCGCGCTTCCTCGGCGTCAGTGACGATACTGTCCGCCGCTGGGCGGACAACGGTTCCCTCACCCCGCTGCGGGATGACGCGGGCCGGCTCGCCGTTGACGGGCTGGAACTCGCCCGGCATGCCCGGAAGCTGGCGCAGCTGCCGGACGATCCGCACCGGACAGGCAGCTCGGCCCGGAACAGGTTCATCGGCCTGGTGACGGACATCAAGGCGGACAAGGTCATGGCCCAGGTGGAGCTGCAGTGCGGCCCGTTCCGGGTGGTGTCCCTGATGAGCAGCGAGGCCGTTGCTGAGCTGGGGCTGGAGCCGGGATCCGTTGCCACTGCCGTGGTGAAGGCCACCACCGTGATCATCGAAACCCCGCAGGGAAAGGGCGCGCTGTGAGGCGGAAGGCGTGTGCCGTGCTGGTGGCACTTGTCCTGGCAGCCGGGCTCGCCGGCTGCGGTGGGGGCACCGCCGCTTCCAACAGTTCCGCCGGCGGAGCGGAAGGGACCCTGACGATCTTTGCTGCCGCTTCACTGAAATCCAGCTTCACCGAGCTGGCAGAGAAGTTTGAGGCGCGGCACCCCGGAACCGATGTCACCCTGAGTTTCGCCGGCTCCTCGGACCTGGCCACCCAGATCAGCCAGGGCGCCCCCGCGGACGTCTTCGCCTCGGCGGACACCAGGAACATGGAAAAACTGCGGGCCGCCGGACTGCTTGAGGCTGAACCCCGGATCTTCGCCACCAACACCCTTGGCATTGCCGTCCCGCCAGGCAACCCGGCCGGCGTCCGTTCCTTTGCCGACCTTTCCAGGCCAGGCACACGCCTCGTCACCTGCGCCGTGCAGGTGCCGTGCGGTGCAGCGGCCGCCGCGGTGGCGGAACAGCAGGGGACGGACCTGGACCCCGTCAGCGAGGAAAATTCGGTCACCGACGTGCTGGGCAAGGTGGTGTCCGGTGAGGCGGACGCCGGCCTGGTCTACGTCACGGACATCCGCTCCGCGGGGGACAAGGTGGAAAGCGTTCCGTTCCCCGAAGCGGCCGGGGCGGTCAACAGCTATCCGGTCGCCGCAGTGGCAGGCGGCGGGAACACCGCAGCCGCCCGCGCGTTCGTGGACCTGGTGGCCGGCCCTGAAGGCCGGCAGGTCCTGGAACGGGCCGGCTTCGGGGCCGGCACCCGGTGAAGGGGACGGCCTACACGGGGGTGCCCCGCTGGCTCTACGTCCTTGCAGCCCTGGCAGCCCTGGTCATTGTCCTTCCCCTGCTGGCCATCGTCAGCCGGGTCAACTGGGGGAATTTCCTTGCGCTGGTCACGTCGGAATCCGCCGTGACCGCGTTGGGGCTGAGCCTTCGCACCTCCGCCGCCAGCACGGTGCTGTGCATTGTGCTTGGTGTCCCGCTGGCCCTCGTGCTGGCCCGTGGACGCTTTCCGCTGCTGGGCCTGCTGCGCTCGCTGGTGCTGCTGCCGCTGGTGCTGCCGCCCGTCGTCGGCGGCATCGCACTGCTGTACACGTTCGGCCGGCAGGGCCTGCTGGGCGGGACCTTGGAAGTACTGGGACTGCAGATCGCCTTCTCCACCACGGCGGTGGTCCTGGCCCAGACCTTCGTGGCGCTGCCGTTCCTGGTGGTCAGCCTGGAAGGGGCGCTGCGGACCGGCGGCCAGAAGTACGAGGCGGTGGCGGCCACGCTCGGCGCGCCGCCCGGCGTCGTCTTCCGCCGGGTCACGCTGCCGCTGATGCTGCCAGGCCTGGCGTCCGGCGCGGTACTGTCCTTCGCCCGCAGCCTCGGCGAGTTCGGGGCGACCCTCACCTTCGCCGGCAGCCTGCAGGGGGTCACCCGGACCTTGCCGCTGGAAATCTACCTGCAGCGGGAGACGGATCCGGACGCCGCCGTCGCGCTGTCCCTGGTCCTCGTAGCCGTGGCTGTCGCCGTGGTGGCACTCGCCCACCGCAGTCCCCGCGGCGGTGCCCGGCAGGTCCCGGGTGAACGGACGACGGCGGCCGCCCCGGCAGGAGGGGCCCTTCGGTGACGTTCTCCTTCCATGCAGCCGTGGCTGAGCGGGGCTTCGACGTCGCCCTGGACGTGGCGCCGGGCGAAACGCTGGCGGTGATGGGCCCGAACGGGGCCGGCAAGTCCACCCTGCTGTCCAGCATCGCCGGCCTGCTCAAGCCGGACACCGGCCGTGCACACCTCGACGGCCGCGCACTCTTCCACTTGGACGGCACCACGCACCGGTGGACCCCGCCGCACGGCCGGGGCGCCGCGCTGCTCGCGCAGGAAGCCCTGCTGTTTCCGCACCTCAATGCCCTGGAAAACGTCGCATTCGGGCCGCGGAGTGCGGGAGTAGCCCGGCGGGCGGCCGAGGGCGAGGCCAGGCGCTGGCTGGCGGAAGTGGAAGCAGCGGATTTGGCGGGGCGGCGTCCGGCCCAGCTCTCCGGCGGGCAGGCGCAGCGGGTTGCCGTGGCACGCGCTCTCGCCGCCGAACCCGCCCTCCTCCTGCTGGACGAACCGCTGGCCGCGCTGGACATCCACTCCGCCCCGATGCTGCGCCGCATGCTGAAACGGGTCCTTGCCGGCCGGCAGGCCATCATCGTCACGCACGATGTCCTGGACGCGTTGATGCTCGCGGACCGGGTGGCCATCCTGGAAGGCGGCCGCATCGTGGAGGAAGGCCCCACGCGGCAGGTGCTCGAACGGCCCAGGAGCTCCTTCGCCGCCGGCCTGGCCGGGCTGAACTTCGTGCCGGGCACGCTGACGGACAATGGGGTCAGGACCAGCCAGGGCCGGGAGGTTTACGGGCACTTGGAGGATGGCAGCCAGGCGCGGGGATCCGGCCGGCCCGGCGTGGCTGTGTTTCCGCCGTCGGCCGTGTCGGTGTTCGTGGCGGACACGCACGGCAGCCCCCGCAACTCCTTTGCCGTCGCCATCACTGACCTGGAGCCCCATGGCGACCAGGTCAGGGTCCGGGCCGGCGGAATGGCGGCGGACATCACGCCCGCTGCCTCGGCGGACCTGGGGCTGGTTCCCGGCATGACGGTGCACTTCGTGGTTAAGGCAGCCGAGGTGTCCGTCTACGAGGCCTGAGTTTTTGTCCAGATATGCGGACCTCCGGGGCGGCGAAGCCTGCATATCTGGACGAAAAGTCCGGGGCGCTACATGCCCGGCAAGTCCAGGGACTCGTACACTTGGATGCTGGCCCCCGGCATCATGAGGTGCGGGTGGCCGTCCAGCAGTGCCTCAGCGCCGGCGAGGTCCTCGGCCTGCAGGATGCCGTAGCCCGCCACCCCAGTGGTGGCTTCAGCGGACCCTGTGGCGGTGATTTCCTTGCCGGTGCCGAGCGGATTGCCCATGTCCACGATGTCGTCGCCCGCGCGCCCGGCCCACTCCATCCAGGCCTTCATGCCTTCCTGTGCAGCTTCGGGCGTGCTCTCGGCCATCTGGGCCTGGGCCGACTGGGGGGCGATATAGAGAACAACAAACTTCTTCATGTCCTGTCCCGTCTCGAGTGCGCCGGCGGAACCGTCCTCCCCGGTCACACGCCCGATCCTAGGGGCACCATGCTTCCCAAGGGAACTGCGGAACCGAATTGCGCTGCGGGAAAACTGGTGGCCGCAACAGGAAATAAACTGTCCCAAAGCAAAGTTGAGCGTAGTACACTCAACTTGAAAACCGCCCCTGAAAGGAGCTCTCTTTGGACGTCAAATTCACTACCAAGAGCCAGGAGGCTCTTTCGGCTGCGGCCATGAACGCCTCCACGGCAGGCAACCCGCAGGTGGAGCCCGCGCACCTGCTCAAGGCGCTAATGGACCAGCGCGAAGGTGTTGCCGTTGCGTTGCTGCGCGCCACCGGTGCTGACCCGGACGCGGTCAGCGTCCAGGCCAGCAGCGCCATCAAGGCGCTGCCCGCCACCTCCGGCGGTTCCAGCCAGCAGGCGCAGCTCTCCCGCCCTGCCCTGCAGGCCATCCAGAACGCCAAGGAGGAAGCCGACCGGCTGGGCGACACGTTCGTCTCCACCGAGGTCCTCCTCCTGGGCCTTGCGGGCGGAAACGACGCAGCAGCCCGGGTGCTGCGCGACGCCGGTGCCTCCCGTGAGGCGCTGCTCGCCGCCCTGCCGGGTGTCCGCGGCGACCGCAAGGTGGACAGCCCGGACCCGGAAAACACCTTCCAGGCACTTGAGAAGTACGGCGCGGACCTCACGGCCATGGCCCGTGCCGGCAAGCTGGACCCGGTGATCGGCCGCGACTCCGAAATCCGGCGCGTGGTCCAGGTCCTGAGCCGCCGGACCAAGAACAACCCGGTGCTGATCGGTGAACCAGGGGTGGGCAAGACCGCCGTCGTGGAGGGGCTGGCGCAGCGGATGGTGGCGGGCGACGTCCCGGAAAGCCTGCGCGGCAAGACGCTGATCTCGCTGGACCTTGGCTCCATGGTTGCCGGTGCGAAATACCGCGGCGAATTCGAAGAGCGGCTGAAGGCGGTCCTCGAGGAGATCAAGGGCTCCGAGGGCCAGATCGTCACCTTCATCGACGAGATCCACACCGTGGTGGGGGCCGGTGCCACCGGTGATTCCTCCATGGACGCGGGCAACATGCTCAAGCCCATGCTGGCCCGCGGCGAGCTGCGGCTGATCGGTGCCACCACCCTGGATGAGTACCGCGAGAACATCGAGAAGGATGCCGCGCTCGAACGCCGGTTCCAGCAGGTCTATGTTGGCGAGCCAAGTGTGGAGGACACCATCGGCATCCTCCGGGGCCTGAAGGAGCGCTATGAGGCGCACCACAAGGTCTCCATCGCGGACTCCGCCCTGGTGGCCGCAGCCACGCTGTCCAACCGCTACATCTCGGGACGCCAGCTGCCGGACAAGGCCATTGACCTGGTGGACGAGGCCGCGTCCCGGCTGCGCATGGAAATTGACTCCGCCCCGGAGGAGATCGACCAGCTCCGGCGCCAGGTTGACCGGCTCACCATGGAGGAGCTGGCCCTGGAAGGGGAAACCGATGCTGCCTCCGTGGAACGCCTTGCGGCGCTCCGTGCGGACAAGGCGGACAGGGAAGAGGAGCTCGCCGCCCTGAACGCCCGCTGGGAAGCGGAAAAGGCAGGACTTAACCGGGTGGGTGACCTTAAGGCGAAGCTGGACGAACTGCGCAGTGCGGCTGACAAGGCCTACCGCGAAGGTGACCTGGAGACGACGTCGCGCATTCAGTACGGCGAAATCCCAGCCTTGGAGCGCGAGCTGAACGCCGCCGCGGAAGCCGAAGCTGCCGTCACGGACAAGTCCGCACAGATGGTGGCCGAGGAAGTGACGGCCGAGGACATCGCCGAGGTGATTTCCGCCTGGACCGGCATCCCGGCCGGCCGCATGCTGCAGGGTGAAAGCCAGAAGCTGCTGCACATGGAGGAAGAGCTTGGCAGGCGGCTGATCGGCCAATCCAAGGCCGTTGGGGCCGTATCCGACGCCGTCCGGCGTGCCCGGGCCGGCATCAGCGACCCCAACCGGCCCACCGGCTCGTTCCTCTTCCTCGGTCCCACCGGCGTGGGCAAGACCGAGCTGGCCAAGGCCCTGGCGGACTTCCTGTTCGACGACGAACGCGCCATGGTGCGCATCGACATGTCCGAGTACGGCGAGAAGCACTCCGTGGCACGGCTTGTGGGTGCACCCCCGGGCTACGTTGGCTACGAGGAGGGCGGCCAGCTGACCGAGGCAGTGCGCCGCCGGCCGTACTCGGTGGTGCTGCTGGACGAGGTGGAGAAGGCCCACCCCGAAGTCTTCGACATCCTCCTGCAGGTGCTCGACGACGGCCGGCTCACCGACGGGCAGGGCCGCACGGTGGACTTCCGCAACGTCATCCTGGTGCTGACCTCCAACCTGGGGAGCCAGTTCCTGGTGGACCAGTCCCTGGATGCCGAAGCCAAGCGGAACGCCGTCATGGCCACGGTCAATGCGTCCTTCAAGCCGGAGTTCCTGAACCGGTTGGACGAGGTGGTGCTGTTCGACGCGCTCAGCGTGGAGGAACTCTCGCGGATCGTGGACCTGCACGTTGCCGAACTGGGGCGCCGCCTGCACGAACGCAGGCTGATCCTGGACGTCACCGACGCCGCCAAGGAGTGGCTCGCTATCTCCGGTTTCGACCCCGCCTACGGTGCCCGTCCGCTCCGCCGGCTGGTGCAGCGCGAGATCGGCGACCGGCTGGCCAAGGCCATCCTGGCCGGCGACATCAGCGACGGCGACACGGTGCTGGTGGATACCGCGGCCGACGCCGTAGAACCCTCCACCGATGACGTCGACACGCTGACCGGTGCCCTGACTTCGGGCCTGTCCGTGCGGCGGAAGGGCTAACGGCTCCCCAGGCCTGGCTAAGCCGGGCCCGGCATAAGCAGGCGTGCTGCCCTGGCGGGGTTTCCGCTAGGGCAGCACGCTTGCGTTAATGACGTTGCCGCCGGGAGCGGTCACGTAGCAGTCCACCCTCCGGTCCCCGGAATCCCAGCTGGTATCGCTCGGGAAGCTGCGCTGGAAGTTGAGCTGGTATTCATTGGCCGCAGGACCCAGCTTCGCCGCCTGGCATGCTTCCAGCGCCTTGGCCTTAAGTGTTTCGGCGCCGGGATAGTCCTCGGAATCCGGGTAGCGGAAGACAGCCACCAGCTGGGCGGAATGGGCAGCATCGCAGGGCACCACCTTGGAAGCCAGGGCTTCGGGGTCGAAGTCGGCAAAGCAGTCGCCCAGCGCATACTCGCCAGGCTGCACGCCCTCACGCGGCAGTGGCAGCGGAGTTGCCCGCGGTGTGACGCTTGTCTCGAGGACGCCGGAATTGCCCCCGGCCTCTTCCGACCCTGCCCCCGAGTTCAGCCACATGGCGAGCCACACCAGGCCACCGACCACCGCCAGGAGTACGACGGCGAACAGCACCTTCCACAGCGTCCGCTGCCTTGCCGGCGACATCCTGGGAGACGGCTGCGGTTCAGGCTCGGGCTGGGACTGGGACCAAGCGACGGATGCCGGCGGCGGGGCGGACGGCGGGTTGGAGGGGGGTGCAGTGCTCTGGGCGGGAACCTTGGGGAGCCCGGCTGTGGGCGGCGAGGCGGGCTTCGGCGGGACGTCCTGGTTGTTCACGTGGGTGCATCCTCCTGCAGTCTGTCCGGGGTGGGCAGCCGGTCAGCCATCCAGTTTTCGGCAGTTGTTTAAGCGACTCTACCGAAGAAAAAAGCTGGAAACTCGCGGGCCGGGCGGGGGAATGGAAGCGCGGGCGACGGTAGGGGGCCCTGTCTGGCAAGCAGGGGCCGCCGAAAGCATGTAATCTAGGTGTACGACAAATTGACCAAACATTCCGGGGCCTCACCATCGCCAAAGGTGACCACCTCCGGTCCAAGTACAAAAGGGGGTCACGCCATGGGGCGCGGCCGTCAAAAGGCAAAAGCTACTAAGCAGGCTCGGGATATCAAGTACTACTCCCCGAACACTGACTACTCGGCACTTCAGCGTGAGCTGACGGGCCCGGCAAGTCGTGCCACGAGCCATTACGCGAATGAGCCGGTTGAACCGGACTATTCGGCGTATGTGGATAAGTACGCGGATGATTTGGAAGAAGACGACGACGAGGTAGACACCCGTCGCATCGGCTAGTTGTCGCAAGCTGCCAGGCCTTTAAGAGGGCAGCCCTGTGACGCCGCAGCACTAACGGAAACAGCACCTTATCCTGCCGTGCCCACCGGTGAAGCGCTTCTTTTTCGGTACTCTCATCCGTGCGGATGCAGGTCCCGACATCAGTTCGGAAGCCCGCTGCCAGCACTCTAAGAGTGCAGGCAGCGGGCTTTTGCTGGTTCCCCCCGTGTAGCGTTGACGCCATGCCCACAGTAGACCGGTACCCGGACGGCGAACCGTGCTGGGCCGACCTCCAGACACCTGATGTTGCAGCAGCCAAAGACTTCTACAGCCGGGTGTTCGGCTGGACGTACAGGGACTTTCCCACCCCGGATGGCCGCAGCTACTCGCAGGCGTTCGTGGACAGGGACCTCGTCTCCGTCATTGCTCCGCAGAATCCCCTGCAGCAGGCCACCGGCGATCCCGCCCGGTGGAACGTGTACTTCGCAGCCTCGGATGCCGCCTCCCTGCTGCAGGATGCGGTCCACGCCGGCGGGGCGGTGGAGTCCGGACCCGAGGACGTGGGCGATACCGGCGTCCTTGCCTTCCTGGCGCCGCCCGGCGGTGGAACCACGGGCATCTGGCAGGCCGGGACCCACCGCGGGAGCAGCCTGTCCAACGAGCCCGGTGCCCTGGCCTGGGCTGAACTGTCAACGCCCGAGCCGCAGGCCGCCGTCGGCTTCTTCCAGGAACTTTTCGGGCATGAGGTCACAGAGTACCCGCAGGACGACGGCGCGAGCTACAGCGCCCTGATGGCCGGGGGCAGGGAAGTGGCCGGCGTCCTCCCTGCCGGGCAAGGAGCGACGGCAGAATGGCACATCTACTTTGCAGTGGCGGACCTTGGGGCGGCCGTCGATGCTGCGCTGGATGCAGGCGGCCAGGTCCTGGTGGAGCCGGCGGACGATCCCGCGGAGGGGCCGGCCACCATCCGCGATCCCCAGGGCGGCGTCCTGAGCCTGGTCCAGGTTTCCGGTTAAACAAAGAGGGCTTCCCACCGCAGTGGGAAGCCCTGTTTGGATGTCAGGCGTAGGCGTTGACCAGGCGGACCGCGCCGCCGTCCACGCCCTTGGCGCCCTGGACGTAGTCCGGGCCGGACTTGAGGATGGAGTCCGAATCCTCGGTCACCGTGCCCATGATCCAGGATGGCAGGCCCCGTCCGTTCAGGCGGGCGAGGGCGGCGTCCGCTGCCTCCGGCGACACGATGGCAACCATGCCGACGCCCAGGTTGAGCGTGCGCTCCAGGTCTGCCAGCGGGACGTTCCCCAGCTCGGACACCAGCTTGAAGATGGCGGGCAGTTCCCAGGTGGCGCGGTCCACCGTGGCCACCAGGCCCTGCGGCAGGACGCGGGCGAGGTTGGCGGCCAGCCCGCCGCCGGTGACGTGGCTGAAGCCGTGCACTGCCGCCGCGCCCGTGACCGGGAAGGCGCGGGCAAGGTCCAGGCAGTCGGCGGCGTAGACCCGGGTGGGTTCCAGGAGTTCTTCACCCAGGGTGCGGCCCAGTTCGGAGACCTGGCGGTCCAGCGCCCAGCCGGCGTGGTTGATGACGCGGCGGACCAGGGAGTAACCGTTGGAGTGCAGGCCGGAGGAGGCCATGCCGATCACAACGTCGCCCGCGCGGACGCGGTCCGGGCCCAGCAGGGCATCGGCTTCCACCACGCCGGTGGCGGCGCCGGCGACGTCGTACTCGTGCTCGCCCAGCAGGCCGGGGTGCTCGGCGGTCTCGCCGCCCACCAGGGCGGTCCCGGCCACGGAGCACGCGGCCGCGATGCCGCGGACGATGCCGGCGATGCGCTCCGGCACCACCTTGCCGCAGGCAATGTAGTCAGTCATGTAAAGCGGCTCGGCGCCCACCACCACGATGTCGTCCACCACCATGCCCACCAGGTCGAAACCGATGGTGTCGTGGATGTCCATGGCCTGGGCGATGGCGACCTTGGTGCCAACGCCGTCGGTGGAGGTTGCCAGCAGCGGCTTCCTGTAGGTCAGCAGCCGGGACACGTCGTAGAGGCCGGCGAAACCGCCCACCCCGCCGATCACCGAGGAGTTGTGGGTCGCCTTGACGGCATCCTTCATGAGTTCGACGGCGAGGTCCCCGGCTTCGACGTCGACGCCAGCGGAGGCGTAGGTGATGCCTGCCTTCTCAGAGGCGGAGCCGGCGGCGGTGTTGGCGGAAGTCATCAGGACTCTTTCTTGTCGGCGCCTGCGGCGGCGTGTACATCTGGCACGAGGTCGGCGTCGGTCAGCAGGTTTTCAAACTCGGAGTCGGGTCCCGGATCGCAGCCGGTGGCACCGGCCTTCTCGGCGGGATCCTCTTCGGAGTCCATGGCAATTGCTGCGGTTTCACCGGGAAGGGCCGACGGCGACGGCGTCAGGCCGCCGAGGTCCGTACGCTCGAGCAGGTTCTTGCCGAGCTTGTCCGCGTCCGGAAGCTTGATGGGGTACTGGCCCGTGAAGCACGCTGTGCAGAGGCGTTCCCGGGGTTGGCGGGTGGCGCCGATCATGCCGTCCTCGGAAATGTAGGCCAACGAGTCGGCTCCGATGGCCTGGGAGATCTCCTCGATGGTGGCGCCGTTGGCGATAAGTTCCGCGCGGGAAGCGAAGTCGATGCCGTAGAAGCAGGGCCACTGTACGGGTGGGGACGAAATCTTGACGTGCACTTCCGCGGCACCGGCTTCGCGGAGCATCCGCACGATGGCCCGCTGGGTGTTGCCGCGGACGATCGAGTCGTCAACCACCACCACGCGCTTGCCGCGGATGACGGATTCGAGGGCGTTGAGCTTGAGCCGGATGCCGAGCTGGCGCAGGGTCTGCGAGGGCTGGATGAAGGTACGGCCCACATAGGAGTTCTTGACGAAGCCATGGGCGAACGGAATGCCGGATTCCTCGGCATAGCCCACGGCCGCGGGGGTGCCGGATTCCGGGACGGGGATGACGATGTCAGCCGCATGCGTGTTTTCGCGGGCCAGCTGGCGGCCCATCTCCACCCGGGACTCATACACGGACCGGCCGGCGATGGCGGCGTCCGGACGCGCAAGGTAGACGTACTCGAAAACGCAGCCGGCCGGCGTCGGCTCGGCAAATCGCTTGGACCGTACGCCCTGTTCGTCGATGGCGATGAATTCGCCGGGCTCGATCTCCCGGATGTAGCTGGCGCCCACGGTGGCGAGGGCGGACTGCTCGGAAGCCACAACCCAGCCGCGCTCAAGCCGGCCAAGGACCAGGGGGCGGATGCCGAAGGTGTCCCGCGCTGCATAGAGCGTGCCTTCATCCATGAAGACGAAGCAGAAGCCGCCCTTGATCTTGGGGAGGAGGTCCGTGGCGGTTTCCTCCAGCGTCCTGCCGGGCTCGCCCTCCAGCAGGGCGGTCACCAGGGCGGTATCCGAGGTGTTGCCCTGCTTCATCTCGCCGGTGAGCTGGCCGCCGTTGCGCTCCTGGATCATGGCGTTCAGCTCGGCGGTGTTGGTCAGGTTGCCGTTGTGCGCCAGCGCCACAGTGCCGGTGCTGGTGGCGCCGAGGGTGGGCTGGGCGTTGGCCCAGTGGCTTGCGCCAGTGGTGGAGTAGCGGCAGTGCCCCACCGCAAGGTGCCCGGTCAGGGTGTTCAGCGTGGTCTCGTCAAAGACCTGGGAGACGAGGCCCATGTCCTTGTAGACGTTGATCCGCTTGCCGTCGCTGGTTGCAATGCCAGCCGACTCCTGGCCACGGTGCTGCAGTGCGTACAGTCCGTAATAGGTAAGTTTTGCTACTTCTTCACCTGGTGCCCAGACCCCGAAGACGCCACAAGCGTCCTGCGGGCCTTTTTCGCCAGGGAGAAGATCATGGGAAAGTTTTCCATCGCCGCGTGCCACTGGTCGATTATCTCACGATATGAGGTATGACTTTTCCGGCGCTCCCTTTATGACTGGGGATCGGTGTCCGGCTCGGAGTCGGGGACCGATTCCACCACAGCCCGCTGCTGGCGCTTGACGCTCCGGCGGTCTAGGACCAGGGCCACCACCGCGCCCAGGATGGCTCCGCCCCCTGCGAACATCACCGTGAAGAATCCAAAGACCGCGCCGGAATCGAAGCTTGCGCTGCCCGGGAGCCCGTAGGCCACCACTGCCGCGGCCGCAATGCCCACCAGTGCGCCCAGGATGAGGAAGGGCACATACTTGGGCGCCCGCCGCACCGTAACCTGGCGCCGTTCCGCGGGAGGTTCTTTCGAAGACATGCCATCCAGCCTACTGCGGCGCCGGCTGATGCGCCCATCACTGATATATCTATTGACAGGGGCTGTGGCCACTGTCATATTTTCCTGTAGCGCTATGTGCGATTGGTTGCGTAATGCGCAATTGACCGTGCGGCTGGCGAACCGGGAGGACGGCTTCTGCAGGCACATTTGCGTCAGCTAGATTGGCACGTGGTGCCGACTCACCGGGTCCGGCCGGATCCATGAAAGGAAACCAAGCAATGGTCCATAAAGTTAAAGCGGTGGTAGCCCGGGAGAAGGATGCCCCGGTTTCGCTGGAGACCATCCTGGTGCCGGACCCGGGGCCGGGGGAGGCGCTGGTGGATATCTTGACCTGCGGTGTCTGCCACACGGACCTGCATTACAAGCAGGGCGGCATTGGCGATGAGTTCCCGTACCTGCTGGGCCATGAGGGCACGGGTGTGGTCAGCGCGGTGGGCCCCGATGTGACGTCTGTGGCCCCGGGTGACCGGGTGATACTGAACTGGCGCGCGGTCTGCGGCCAGTGCCGGGCGTGTGCCAAGGGCCAGCCGCAGTACTGTTTCAACACGCACAACGCCACCCAGAAGATGACGCTGGAGGATGGCACCGAGCTTTCCCCCGCGCTGGGCATCGGTGCGTTCGCGGAGAAGACCCTTGTGGCTGCCGGGCAGTGCACCAAGGTGGACCCGGAGGCCGACGCCGCGGCGGTGGGCCTTCTGGGCTGCGGTGTGATGGCCGGCATTGGTGCCGCCATCAATACCGGTGAGGTCAAGCGCGGCGAGTCCGTGGCCGTGATTGGCTGCGGCGGGGTGGGTATCGCCGCGATCGCCGGCGCCAGGCTGGCGGGTGCGACGACGATCATCGCGGTGGACATCGACGATAACAAGATCGAGATGGCCAGGTCCCTGGGCGCGACCCATGGCGTGAACTCCCGGCAGGAGGACGCGGTGGAGGCGATCCGCGCCCTCACCGGTGGCAACGGGGCGGACGTGGTGATTGACGCCGTCGGCCGTCCCGAAACGTACAAGCAGGCGTTCTATGCCCGCGACCTCGCCGGCCGGGTGGTGCTGGTGGGCGTCCCGACGCCGGAGATGCAGCTGGAACTGCCGCTGCTGGACGTGTTCGGTCGGGGCGGTTCGCTGAAGTCCTCCTGGTACGGGGACTGCCTGCCCTCCCGGGACTTCCCGATGCTCGTCTCGCATTACAAGCAGGGCAACCTGGACCTGGACGCCTTCGTGTCAGAGCGGATCACCATCGACCAGGTGGAGGAAGCCTTCCAGAAGATGCACGAAGGCAAGGTCCTGCGTTCGGTGGTGGAGCTGTAATGGCGGTCCGGATCGAGAACCTGGTCACCTCGGGCACGTTTTCGCTCGACGGCGGTACCTGGGACGTGGACAACAATGTCTGGATCGTGGGCAACGACGAGGAGTGCGTGATCATCGACTCCCCGCACGACGCCGCGGCGATCATCAACCAGGTCAAGGGCCGCAAGGTCCTGGCCATCCTGCAGACCCATGCGCACAACGACCACATCGGCGCCGCCCGGGACGTGGCCGACGCCGTGGGCGCGCCGATCTACCTGAACCCCGAGGACCTGGTGCTCTGGGAGCAGGTCTACCCGGACTCCAAGCCGGACCGGGAACTGGCGGACGGTGACGTGTTCGAAGTCGGCGGGGCCAGCCTGCGCGCGATCCACACGCCGGGCCACTCGCCGGGGTCCACCTGCTTCTACCTGGAAAGCGAAGGAACGGTCTTCACCGGGGACACGCTCTTCAACGGCGGCCCGGGCGCCACCGGCCGGTCCTACAGCGACTACCCCACCATCGTCACCTCGATCCGGGAGAAGCTGCTGACGCTGCCGGCCGAAACCGTGGTCCGCACCGGGCACGGAGACAACACCACCATCGCGGCGGAACGGGAAAACCTGGCCAAGGTGGCCCAGTAGCCAGCACAGCAAGCAGTGCCAGCAAAGGCGCGCCCGGGACCGTGGCGCGCCTTTGCTGGCGTTCGGATTAAAAAGCACGGTGCACTTTGCCGGTAAGGAAGTTGGAACGATGAAGTTCGGTAAGCAGCCCGCCCCTGTCGCGGACATCAATGAGGACGATCTTGTTGTCGGTAAGCCCAAGACTGAGGCGGCCGGCGTCAAGGCCGTGATGGTCGCCCTGGAGCGTGCGGTTGCCCAGGCGGGCGTGGCCAGGACGACGCAGTCGCTTCTGCGGTTGAACCAGCGCGGCGGGTTCGACTGCCCGGGCTGTGCGTGGCCGGAGTCGGACAAGAAGCGCAAGGCCGCCGAGTTCTGTGAAAACGGGGCCAAGGCCGTGGCCGAGGAGAACACCCTGCGGACTGTGGGGGCCGAGTTCTGGGCCAGGCACTCCATCGCCGAGCTGGCCACCAAGACGGAGTACTGGCTGGGTAACCAGGGCCGGCTGAGTGAGCCGGTGGTGATCCGCGAGGGCGACACGCATTACTCGCCGATTTCCTGGGCGGACGCGTTCGAGCTGATCGGTGAGCACATCCGGGCGTCCACGCCGGACCGGTGCGTGTTCTACACCTCCGGCCGCACGGCGAACGAGACCGCGTTCATGTACCAGCTCTTCGCCCGGTCACTGGGCACCAACAACCTGCCGGACTGTTCGAACATGTGCCACGAGTCCTCCGGCTCGGCGCTGAACCCGACCATCGGCATCGGCAAGGGCACCGTCTCCCTGGATGACATCCACGACGCCGAGCTGATCTTCGTGGTGGGCCAGAACCCGGGCACGAACCACCCCCGCATGCTCTCCGCGCTGAAGGAATGCAAGGACAAGGGCGGCAAGGTGGTGGCCGTGAACCCGCTGCCCGAGGCCGGGCTGTTCAACTTCAAGGACCCGCAGACCGTCTCCGGCGTGGTGGGCGGCGGCACGCCGCTGGCCGATGAGTACCTGCAGATCAAGGTGGGCGGGGACCTGGCCCTGTTCCAGGCGCTCGGCCACCTGCTCCTGGAAGCCGAAGAAGCCAACCCGGGCACCGTCGTCGACCATTCCTTCATCGCCGCGCAGACGGACGGATTCGACGCCTACCGCGAGGCCCGCGCAGAGCTGGACTGGGAGGAGACCGAGCACGCCACCGGCCTGTCCCGGGAACAGATCGAGACCGTGGCCGGGATGCTCATCAAGTCCAAGGCGTCCATCTTCTGCTGGGCCCTGGGCGTGACGCAGCAGCCCCACTCCGTGGACACCATCAAGGAAATGGTCAACGTCCTGCTGCTGCAGGGCAACTTCGGCAAGCCCGGCGCCGGGGCCTGCCCGGTCCGCGGGCACTCCAACGTCCAGGGCGACCGGACGATGGGCATCTGGGAAAAGCCGAAGGAATGGCTCCTCACGGCTTTGGACACCGAGTTCGGCATCACGTCCCCGCGGCACCACGGCTACGACGCCGTGGAGTCCATGGAAGCCTTTGAACGCGACGAGGTGGACGTGTTCGTGTCCATGGGCGGGAACTTCTCGCTGGCCTGCTCCGACACCGAGGCCCTCGAAGCCGGCATGCAGCGGATCGGGCTGACCGTGCACATCTCCACCAAACCCAACCGGTCCCACATCGTGCACGGCCGCACCTCGCTGATCCTGCCCACCCTGGGCCGCACGGACAAGGACGACAAGCACCCCAAGGGCGCGCAGTTCCTGTCCGTGGAGGACTCCATGTCCGTGGTCCACTCCACCCAGGGCCGCCTGACCCCGGTCTCCGAGCACCTGCTCGCCGAGCCCGTGATCGTGGCCCGGATGGCCGAAGCCACGTTCGGCCCGGACCACCCCGTGAACTGGAAAGCGATGGCCGAGGACTACGACGTGGTCCGGGACCACATCGAGCGGGTCCTGCCCGGCTTCGAGGACTTCAACACCCGGGTCCGCACCAAGAACGGGTTCGTGCTGCCCAACCCGCCACGGGACACCCGGTCCTTCGCCACGGACATCGGCCGCGGCCGCTTCACCGTCAGCCCGCTGGAATACCTCACCCCGCCCAAGGGCCACCTGGTCCTGCAGACCATCCGCAGCCACGACCAGTACAACACCACCTACTACGGCCTGGACGACCGCTACCGCGGCATCTCCGACGGTCGCCGGGTCATCCTGATCCACCCCGAAGACCTCACCGAACTCGGCTTCAACGACCGCGACCTCGTGGATGTCATCAGCACCTTCGGGGGCGTCGACCGCCGCGCCGACAAGTTCCGGCTCGTGGCCTACCCCACGGCCAAGGGCTGCGCCGCCGCGTACTTCCCCGAAGCCAACGCCCTGGTCCACAAGGAAAACGTCGCCCGCGAATCCAACACCCCCGGCTTCAAAGCCATGTTCGTCCGCTTCCAACCTCACACCGGCGACGCCGCAGCGGCCGAAGAACCGGCCTTCCAGACCGCCGGCGCCTAGCGGGAACAGCAAAAAGTGCCCCGCCTCCAAACAGGAGGCGGGGCACTTTTCAGTTGGGCTTGTCAGCCGCGGAGGCGCTCCATGGCGGGGTCGAACAGCGGCTCGGCTGTCACGGTGGCAGCCACGCGCCGGCCGAAGTATTCGATCTCGACGGCATCGCCCACCCCGACGGCGGTCGGCAGCCAGGCGTAGGCGAGCGGCTTGCCGATGGAGAAGCCGTAGGCGGCGCTCGTGACGTAGCCGGAGGCTTCGCCGTTCACGTAGACGGGTTCCTTGCCCAGCACGACTGACGTGCCGTCGTCCACCGTGAGGCAGCGCAGGGTCTGGGCGGCCGGCTGCTCCTTGCGGGCGGCCAGGGCCTCAGCACCCACAAAGCCGGTCTTGTCCTTGGCGACGGAGAAGCCGAGGCCGGACTGGTAGGGATGGTGCTCGGAGGTCATGTCCGTGCCCCAGAGCCGGTAGCCCTTCTCCAGCCGCAGGCTGTTGAACGCGCCGCGGCCGGCGGCGATGATGCCGTGCTCCCGGCCGGCTTCGAAGAGCAGGTCCCAGAGCTTCAGGCCATACTCGGCAGTGGTGTACAGCTCCCAGCCGAGTTCGCCCACATAGGACAGGCGCATGGCCGTGACGGGGATGCCGCCCACGCTGATCTCCTTGGTGCGGAAGTAGCGCAGGCCGTCATTGCTGAGGTCGTCGGTGCTGATTTTGCCCATCACTTCACGCGCCAGCGGGCCCCACAGGCCGATGCAGCAGGTGCTGCCGGTGATGTCCGTAACGTGTACCCAGCGGGCGGGATCGGCGGCCGACTGCTGCCGTGCCTCCACCCGCAGGTAGTCGAAGTCCACGTTGCTGTTGACGCCCAGCTGGAAGTCCTGCTCCCCAAGCCGGGCCACCGTGACGTCGCTGCGGATGCCGCCGTCGTCGGCCAGCAGCAGGCAGTAGGTGACGGCGCCGGGCTTCTTGGCGATGTTGCCCGTGCTGAGGCGCTGCAGGAGGTCCAGCGCGCCCGGCCCGGTGACGGACAGCCGCTTCAGCGGCGTCATGTCGTAAAGCGCGACGGCGGTCCGCGTCTTCCACGCCTCGGCGGCGGAAATGGGGGAGTAGAACATGCCGGCCCATTCATCCCGCTCCGGGACCTGCCACTCGGCGGGCAGGTGCTCCAGGAGTCCGCGGTTGGCCTCGAACCAGTGCGGACGTTCCCACGCGGCCGATTCGAGGAAGAACGCGCCAAGTTCCTTCTGCCGCACGTTGAACGGGCTCACCCGGACATCCCGCGGGGATTCCCGCGGCTGGAGCGGGTGCAGGACGTCGTAGATCTCCACGAAGTTCTGCTGCGAGGTGTCACTGACGTACGCGTCGGAGGTCTGCACCTTCTCGAAGCGGGTCAGTTCGCAGCCGTGCAGGTCGGTGCGGGACTGTCCCTCCACCAGCAGTTCGGCCATGGCCTTTGCCACGCCGGCGGAATGCGTGACCCACACGGCCTCGGCCACGAAGAACCCGTGCAGGTCCGGGGCCTCGCCCATCAGCGGGCCGCCGTCCGGGGTGAAGGAGAAGATGCCGTTGAACCCGTCGTGGATCTGGGCGGTGTGCAGGGCCGGCAGCAGGTCCTGGCAGTCCTCCCAGGCCGGGGCAAAGTCCTCCAGGGTGAAGTCCAGGCGGGAGGGCATGTTGTGGTCTGACATCTGGTCCGCGCTGACGCGTGGAAGGCGGGCCATGTCCACCGGCATGGGCTTGTGGGCGTAGCTGCCGACGCCGATCCGGTCGCCGTGCTCGCGGAAGTACAGGTCGCGGTCCTGGTAGCGCAGGATGGGCTTGCTTGCCCCGTTGGGCAATTCATTGGCGCCGCGCAGCGCCTCCACCGCAGTCGTCTTGACGTACTGGTGGGCCAGTGGCAGCAGCGGGACCTGAAGGCCCACCATTTTGCCGAGCTCGCGGCCCCAGAAGCCGGCGCAGGACACCACGATGTCTGCCGGGATCACGCCGTCGGGCGTCTGGACGCCGGTGACCTTGCCGCCGGCCTGCTCTATGCCGGTCACGGGCGTGGAGCCAAGGAAGGTGACGCCGGCCTCGCGGGCTTTGCCGATCAGGAGCTGGACGGCGCGGGCCGCGGAGGCGAGGCCGTCCGAGGGAACGAACAGGCCGCCCAGGATGCCGCGGCCGTCGGCGAGCCGTCCCTTGTTCAGCAGCGGCCAGAGCTTCTCGCACTCGTCCGCGTCGATCAGCCTGCCGTCCACGCCCCAGGAGGTGGCGTAGCCGAGCTTGCGCTTGAGGTCCTCCAACCGGGTTTCGGTGGTGGCCAGCTCCAGCCCGCCCACCTGGTTGAAGCAGGAGACGCTGTCCGCGGTCAGGGAGAGCAGCTTGTCCACGGTGTAGGTGGCGAACTCCGTCATGGTCTTGGACGGGTTGGTCTGGAAGACCAGGCCGGGCGCATGCGACGTGGACCCGCCGGCCAGTTCCAGCGGCCCCTGTTCGACGACGGTGATGTTGGTCCAGCCTCGGCTGGTGAGTTCGTCGGCAAGGTTGGTGCCGACGATGCCGGCTCCGATGATGACGACGCGCGGTGATGCGCTCATAGTCTGTGGTTCTCCTGGTCGGCGGCTGGCAGGGCGGCGGAACAAGCGATGCGAGGCCGTTCAGCTTCTTCGCCATGAGCAACACGGATCGCTATATGCAACAAGAGTGATGCAGCACACAGTCAATGTCAAGCATGCTGTGGGCAGCACCAAGCCCAGGCCTCCGGACTGCAACAGCCGGACGCATGGAAACGCCCCCGGACCCTGGTCCAGGGGCATTGGCGTTCAGCGGCGGGTGTATCCCATGTTGGTGCTGACCTTCAGGCCGGCCTCTTTGAGGGCCTCCAGCAGGCCCGGCGTCTTCTCGGGATCGAACCGGAAGGCTGGCCCGGAGATGCTGATTGCCCCCGCCACGACGCCTTGGTGGTTGTAGACGGGAACCGCCACAGCATTCAGGCCGATCTCAAATTCCTCCCGCACCACTGCATATCCCTGGGCGGCGGCCTGGTGGAGCTGTTTGTCCAGTTCCGTCCGGCTGGTGACGGTGCGGGAAGTGCGGGCGGGCAGGCCCGTTTCCTTCAGGATCCGGTCCCGCTCGTCCGCGCTTAGCGCGGCCAAAAGGATCTTTCCGCTGGACGTCGCGTGCAGGGGCGTCAGGCTGCCCACCCAGTCGTAGGTGGCCAGCGTGGAGGGACCCATCGCCTGGTCCACGTTCACTGCATAGTTGGAGCGGAGCACGGCCAGGTTAACTGTTTCCTTGTATTCCAGGGCCAGGCTTTCCAGGACCGGCCTCGCCTCGCGGACCAGGCTCAGCCGGCTGGGGATGGAGCTGGCCAGCCTCAGGATGCCGAACCCCAGCTGGTACTTGCCACGGTCGCTGTTCTGGTGCACCATTTCACGGCTCACCAGTGAGCCCATCAGCCGGGAGACCGTGGACTTGTGGATTCCCATTTCCTCGGCAATCTCGCTCACTCCGGCATGGCCCTCGCGGGCAAGGATCTCCAGGACGGTCAGCGCGCGTTCCACCGACTGGACCCCGCCGTGCTGGCCGCCCTCGGCCTCGGCGTCGGATTCAAGGTCCCTGTTTGAAGCCATGATCCACTCCCACGTAGTTTCTGCGACCCACTGCCCGCCGCAAGGTTGCACGGAAAGCCGGCAGCCCCTTCATTAGTCACCGTTCCGATCCTATGCCGGGTTTTGTGACTGGGCTGACATTCCATGAACCAGGCTGAACGCCGCGGGCGCTGCGGAGCCTAGCTGCCGCGGTAGGTGGAGTATGCGAACGGGCTTAGCAGCAGCGGCACGTGGTAGTGCTCGCTGCCCGTCACTTCAAACACGAGGTCCACTTCCGGGAAGAAGGTGGCCGTCTGCAGTCCGGCGTAGTAGCTGCCGGTAGCGAAGTTGAGCTTGTAGTGCCCCGGCTGCAGCTGCTCAGGCCCCAGGTCCTTGGCCCTGCCGTCCGCATCGGTTATGGACTTGGCCAGCTCCAGCCAGGTGCCGCCGTCGTTCTTCAAAAGTACGACGGCGACCCCTGCCGCCGGGCGTCCGGCGCCGGTGTCCAGGATGTGCGTGGTGACGTGGGAGACGCTCATTCGGTGATCAGTCCTTCCAGCCGCAGGACGGCTATCTCGCGCAGCTGCTGGGCCACGATGGTGTCTTCCTGGGCGGGCGAGTTGGCGAGTCGCTCGTTGAGGGACTGCAGGATTTCCGGGGCAGTGCGGCCGGCGGCGCGGATCAGGAAGACACGCCCGAATTTTTCCTCGTAGTCCCGGTTGCCCTTCGCCAGGGCTTCGGCGGCAGCGGCATCCGCCGGATCAACGCCTGACTGCTCGGAACGGGACATGGAGGCTTCGGCGGTGGCCGCCGTCGGCCGTTCCCCGATCCTGGGGTGGTGGGCCATGGCTGCCTCCACTTCGGCGGAAGTGAAGGGGTTGGCAGCCTCCGCTGCGAAGGCCAGGAGGTCTTCCTTGGTGGAGAACGGTCGGGCGGCGGCGACGGCGTCAACCCACCTGCTCACATCGATGCAGGGCCGGAGAGTGTCCGCGGCCGCGGCAGGGTCCGCGGTGTTGAATTCGGCAAGCTTCATGCTGGCTGGTCCTCGGTACGAATGCTGGCATCCATGGTGACGGCTATGCGGAGACCGGACTTCCCGGACCTGCCGGCAGCGTGGACGACAAGCTTCCGCATCATGGAACTGTTATTTCAGCATACGTAATATTCAACGGCAGGTGCTGCCCGGTGTCAAGAGATTACAACACCGCCCGGGCTTCACCGGTATCATCACGGAAGGGCCGCTGGGGCCCGGGCTGACATGCTGGGGAAGAAAAGAATATGGACGGTGCGGCTATGCAAATGCTGACCGATCGGGATGCCGGGCGCGAGCTTGGGCTGAGGGAATACGGGCTCCTGCCCGCGGTGCCGGGGGAAATACCGGCGCTTGCGGATGAACGGGCCCAGGACACGCTGGACAGCCTGGTCCGGCTGGCCGCCTCGCTCTGCGGGGTGCCGTACAGCGTGGTCAACATCATCACATCGGATCAGCAGCTGCAGATTGCGGCCTCGGGCATCGACCCGGGGATCTGCTCGCGCGAGGACTCCATGTGCGCCACCGTCTTCCTCAACCCTGGCACCACCGTAGTGCAGGACGCCTCCAACGATCCCCGGTTTTCTGCCAACCCCTTCGTCACGGGCCAGATCGCCGACGTCCGCTTCTACGCGTCCGTGCCGCTGGTGACTGCCGGCGGGCTGGTGCTTGGCTCGCTCTGCGTCTTCTCGGACCAGGCGGAGCTTCCCACACCGCAACAGATCGGCCTGCTCGAAGTCCTGGCCCAGCAGGTGGTGGAGCTGCTGGAGCTGCAGCACCGCACGCTCCAGCTCGATGCCGTGTTGCAGGAGCTGCAGCGCAGCAACGCGATGCTGGCCGAGTTTGCAGGAAGGGTCAGCCACGACCTGAGGTCCCCGCTGACCACCATCCTGGGCTACGTGGAGCTCGCCGAGGATGATCCGCAGATCCCGCCGGGGCACCCCTCGGGGGAGTACTTGACGCTCATCAGGAACAGCGGGGAGCGCATGCTCGCCACGCTCGAGGACGTCCTGGACTACTCCAAGGCCGACGGAACCCTGAACCCCGAGCGGGTTTCCTTGCTGGCTGTCACCTCAGAAGCCGCCCAGGATCTCGGCGTGGACCTGGGGCTGGGCAGCGGGATCCTGTGCGAGGATGTTGAACTATTCGCCGACCGGGGACAGCTGCGCACCCTGGTGCAGAACCTCCTGGCCAACTCGCTGAACTACCGGGATCCGCGGCGGCCGCTTGAGGTCACTGTCACCGCCGGAACCTGCCCCCGGGGTGTCACCATCCACGTGGCAGACAACGGCAAGGGCATCCAGGCGGCGGACCGGCAGCGGGCGGTGGAGCCGCTGGTCCGGCTGAACCGCCCGGGGGACGGCCCCGGAACGGAACTGGGCCTTGCCACCTGCCGCCGCATCGCACAGGCGCACGGCGGCGAACTGTCCATCAGCGGGACGCCCGGCGGCGGCACCACAGTCTCGGTGCTGTTTCCCGCAAGGCCCTAAACTCCCAGGGTGGGGCGGGTTGGCTAGCCCTGCGACGACGTCCGGGACAGCACCCAGGTGTTCGTCCCGTCTTGCCGCTCGAAGGTGACGGTGGTGACCAGTGCTTCGATCAGTGCCAGGCCCCGGCCGGATTCGGCGTCTTCACCGGGGTCGGAAGGTTCCATCGGCCCGAACGGCGGCTTGGCGTGGTAGGCGCTGACGCGGGCTTCGAGCAGCGCGGGCTGGACGGTGATGTCCACGCCCAGCCCCACCGGTTCGTCCCCGGCCGGTTCGGCGTGCTGGACGATGTTGGAGACGGACTCGATGACCGCCGTCGTGAACGTCATCTGGTCCATGTCCTGGACGAAGGGGACGTCCAGCCACAAGCTGTCCAGGTCGTTGTGGACGGATTCGACGGCGTCCTCCGCAGCGGGTCCCCGGAAGCTGCGGGAGGCGAGGACGTCAGTCATTGCTGAACGCCTCGTCGGCCGACGGGTACGCGGTGAGGACCTTGTCCATGCTGGTCAGCTGCAGGACCATCTTCACCTGCGGCTGGACGGCAGCGATCCGGAGGTCACCGCCTGCCTGGCGGGCCGCCTTGAGGCACCCGATCAGCGCACCGAGGCCTGAAGAATCCATGAAGGCGGTCTTTTCCAGGTTGACCACGATCCGGTTGGACCCGCCGGCGATCACGTCGGTGACGAACTCACGCAGCTTGGGGGCGGACACCATGTTGAGCCGCCCGTCCGCCTTCACCTCCGCGTACGAATCTCGCACTTCGTAACTGAATTCCATCAGGACTCCTTCTTTGTAACTGCGGGTTCTGCGGCCGGTTCATACCCCTTGTACAGCACGGCGCGGACCAGGATGCTCATGACCACCAGGTCGAAAATGACCCAGGCGACGTTCACCAGCGTGCCCAGCGGTTCCGCCAGGCCGGCGGCCAACCGGATGATCCCGACGACGGCGGCCACGGCCAGCAGCGCGGACACCACGATCTGGGGCTGGATCAGGCTCCAGCTGGGTCCGCCGCTCTGGCGGGCTTTGGGGGTGACGGCGAACCCGAGGGGACGGCCGAACCAGACGTTCCGCGCCGCCGTCGAGCAGGCCTTGATCCAGGTGGGGAACAGGGCCAGGCTGTACTGCTGCCCCCGCCAGGTGGGGATGCCGCGGCCGGCCACGGCGAACAGGATCTGGTTGACCACCATGAACGGGATGAACCGGATGAAGAAATCCCAGCTCAGGCTGGTGACCGGGAGGATGCCCAGCAGCAGGTAGATGATGGGGGCGGCGAAGTAGATGACGGCCGCGTAGCCGCTGAGGTAGGTCCACATGGTGGCGAAGTACATCAGCCGCTGGCCGAGCTTCAGGCCTTTCTGCACCAGCGGATTCTCGCGCAGCAGCACCTGGATGGTGCCCTGGGCCCAGCGCAGCCGCTGCGTGAGCATGGTCTTCAGGTCCTCCGGTGCCAGGCCGTACGCGAGAACCTCGTGATGGTAGACGCTCTCCCAGCCCATGGCGTGCATGCGCATGGCGGTGGCCATGTCCTCGGTGACGGAGATGGTGGCCAGGGGCATGACGGGCTGGGCCTCGTCATTGCGTTCCACGGAGAGTGCGTCCAGGACCGCCTGCACGGACTCCAGGGCGCCCAGCGGGGACCAGTCGCGGCGGGACATGCGCTGGACGGCGTCGTCGGCCACCACGGGGACCCCGGCGTCGCCCACGTGGGCGAGTTCCATTGCGGCGATCTCTTCGAGGTCGGACTGCAGGGCTTCGACGTCGGCCATCACCAGGGTCTGCACGGCGGCGTCGACCCGGCGGCGGACCCGGTAGGTGATCTCGCTGAGCGACTGCCCGGCGTCGAGTTCCTTCTGCGCCTCCCGGGTGGCCGCCTCCACCTCGTCCAGCACCTCGGCCACCAGCGGTGACTCCATGTCAGCGGACTTCCGGGCCTTCTTGATGGCGGTCTGGGACGCTGCCAGCGCGCGGCGGATGCTCTTTTCTGTTTCCTTGACGTAGCCCACCAGTCCCAGCTGCATCAGGGCCTCGCGGCGCAGGATGGCGTTGGAGCCGCAGAAGAAGGCGGCGTTCCAGCCGTCCTTGCCCTGCTGGATGGGGCCGTAGAACAAGGGTGCCTGGCTGCCGAGCGGGTCATCGGCGGGGACGTTGCTGAAATACTGCGGTGTCTGGACCAGGGCGACGCGGCGGTTGTTGAAGTAGCCGAGGGTCTTTTCCAGGATGTCCGGTTCAGGGATCTGGTCCGCGTCCAGGATCAGGAGGAACTCGCCATAGGTCTGCATGAGGGCGTTGTTCAGGTTGCCGGCCTTCGCATGGCGGGGGAGGTCCGAGGTCCAGTCCTCGCTGCGAGTGACGTAGCCCAGCCCGTGCTGTTCCGCGAGGGCTTTCAGTTCGGGGCGGGCGCCGTCGTCCAGGATCCAGGTGCTGTGCGGGTGCCGGATCTTCTGGGCCGCCAGGGCGGTGGTCATCACCATGTCCAGGTCTTCGTTGTAGGTGGTGATGAAGACGTCAACGGTGGCATCGTGCGGCGGCGCCGGCGCGCCCTTGCGGATCTTCAGCTTCCATACCGTCATGCCGAAGAGCATGACGTCGATCAGGCTGTAGGTTTCGGCGACCACTAGCGGCAGGGCGATCCACCAGGCATCCCAGTTCAGCGATGCCAGCCAGCGCCAGGTGATGTAGTTGACGCCGGTGATGACGGTGAGCACCACTACCAGGCGGGTCAGGAAGCGGGTCATCCCGTAACTTCCTCGGGCAGCCGGCGGACCACGACCACCGTGACATCGTCCTCTGCCGTCTCTGCGGGGGCCAGGGCCATGATGGCGCTGCTGGCGGCATGGGCGGAGCCATGGGCCAGCGTGGCAGTGCGGACGGCTTCCCTGAAGTCCTCCACTGACTCGAAAACGTCCAGGACTCCGTCGCTGACCACCACCAGGGAATCTCCGGGTGCCAGCTCAAAAGACGACTGCGGCCAGTCCGTTCCCGTCCACGCACCCACGGGCGGGCCGCCGGAGGGGAGCCGCCCGGCAGTCCCGCCTGACTGGACGTGAAGCGCCAGCCCGTGGCCGGCGTCGACATAGCTGACCTTCCCTGACGCCGCCTCCAGCCGGGCGTGGAACAGGGTGACGAAAGAGTTGGAGGAGTCCAGGTCCGTGGCGATGGCCTTGCTGGCGGAGGCGAAGGCGGCATCCAGGTCCGGCCGGTGGCCGGTGGAGCGCATGACGGCGCGCACCGTTGCGGCGATCAGGGCCGCGCCCATGCCCTTGCCCATGGCGTCGGCGAAGGTGAGGTGGAGCCCGTCGGGGGTCTGGTACCAGTCGTAGAAGTCGCCGCCCACGCTGCGTGAGGGGCGGAACACGCCGGCCACGTCGTAGCCCTCCACCCGGATGTCCTCCTTGGGAAGGAGGCTCTGCTGCACTTCCGTGGCGCGCTGCAGTTCGCTGCGGGCCGCGGAATCAGCGGCGGCCGAGGGCCGGCGGCGGAACAGTGCGTTGATCCGGGACTGGAGTTCGCGCGGGCTGAACGGTTTGCTGATGTATTCGTCGGCCCCGTTGTCCAGCCCGGTCAGCTTGTCCAGCTCGTCCGCCCGGGCGGTGAGCATGACGATGAACGCGTCCGAAAACTCCCGCAGCAGCTTGCAGACTTCCAGGCCGTCCAGGTCCGGAAGATTCAGGTCCAGCGTGACGAGGTCAGGCTGCAGGCGGCGGACTTCCGCCACGCCCGGCAGCCCCGCACCCACCTGCGATACCTCGAACCCCTGCTTTTCCAGCACGCGGACCAGCAGCCCCCGGATGTCGGGGTCGTCCTCGATGACAACGGCACGACGAATTTCGGAGGTTGAGACCATGACTCTACTTCTACCGTATTAACCGCGACGGGGCATGTCGTGGGACTTCACAGTGCTTTTCAGGCTTGTCCGGACCCGTTCCGTCAGGCCGTCTACGGCGCTGTTCTGAGCCCTTGCAGGATCTTGCGGCAATCTTGGGATCCGCTTGCCCGGACGTTGAGCATGGTTCGGGACACTCGAAGTGACAGATCTTCCGGGCAGGAGAACGGTCGACGACGGCCCCCCGGAAGCTGGACGGCTTGCGGGAAGGCGGGAGCAGCCATGGGAAAAATGAAGATCACGTACCGGACGCCGGCGCCTGCCGGGCCGGCCGTTGCCGACGGGCCGGCAGCTGACGCCGATCACGTGCCGCCGGGCTTGGCCCGGGCGGGCATCGACAAAGCCAGGGCGCTGTTGCGCGTTTACGTCCACTCCCGGAAGGTCCGTGCCGCGGCGAAGGCGCTCGCGGCGGCCCTCGGGGAGTCGCGGGAAGTTTCCAGCTGGCCCGGCGACAGGCTGCCGGTGGGGGCCGCGATGTCCGACCAGGTGGAGAGGTTGACGCGCCGGCTGAAGCTGGAGACCGAGGCGCACAACAGGCTGGAGGCACTTTTCAGGTCTGTGGATTTGGGGCGTTCCGCCGCAGCGGTTTAGGTGTCACACTTAGGAGCAATCGAGTGGCTGGGGGAGACAGTCAGGAGATTGCAGTGGGTTGGATGGCCGGGTGGGCGTACCTTATCGCCGGACTCATGACTGCGGATGCGCTGCTCTTGGCGCTCTGGGCAATGGAGCGGGACTGGTCCCGGAAATGGTGGAAAAAACCCTAGGCAGTCACTAGGCTGCCGACCGTGCGGCCGGCTGCAGCGTGGAGGGAACCGAGCCCACCCCGTCCAGCACCATTGATCCCGTAAAGCTGTAGGGGTGCACCAGCCGGATGGGGGTGCCGTTGATGTTGGCCAGATGGCCGCTCCACGCCAGCCGGTAGAGCTCCTTCAAATCACCCAGGTCCGCGTCCGTGAGCTTGCTGTTGGCCCCGTAATTCATGATGGTGAAAGGCTCGTGCGTTCCGAAAACCTCCGAGGGCCACGCAGTCTCCCGGATATTGGCGAAAAAGTGGCGCAGGCCGAAGATGTGGCCGAACTCGTGGAGCATCGTCTCCACCTGTTCTTCTCTTACCTGCTGGAACATGGTGGGGTAGATGGTCAGTTGGTGCCGCCCGCCGTCGGGAAAGAATGCGCTGGCCAGGACGCAGCCGGCGGGGGTGCAGTCCGGGGCGTTCCGCAGCACGATCTCGAAATCCCACAGATCGTCGTCCCGGGTGAACCTGACGGGTGCGGCGGTGCCCCAGCGGAGCAGGCATTCGCCCATCAGCTCGCTGACCACGCCCTTGCTTTGCCCGGGGTTGGGAGCGAGCGCGAATGACCGCTCCTGGAAGCGCCATTTCAGGATGGTGCCCGGGTGCCACAGGGGAACGAAGCCCTCCGTCGCATCGACCACTATCTCGCTCGGCGGGCGCCCGCCGGGGGTCGCGTGCCCGCGTCCCTCCGTGGCGCAGACGAAGGTGTCCCCGAGACGGTGGACCAGTTCTTCAGCGGCCGATTCCATGGCTCTCCCTGCCTTTGTGCGCGTTTGGTTGATGGTTACGTGCGCATGCTAGGGAAAGAGGCGTTACAGCAGCGTTATACCCAGCAGTGCAAGTACAGGGCGGCTCAGCGAAGCTCCAGCCGCATCAGCACCCGCGGGAATCCGTTGAGAACCGACTGCGTGTCCGCTGCCTTGGTGAAACCGGCATCCTCGAAGAGTTTCCGGGTGCCGACGTAGGCCATGGTGAGGTCCACCTTCGAGCCGCCGTTGTCCACTGGGTAGCCCTCGACGGCGGGTGCCCCGTAGGAACGGGCGAAGTCCACCGCACCTGCCAGGAGGGCATGGGAGATGCCCTTGCCGCGGTGGCCGGGCCGCACGCGGATGCACCACACCGACCACACCTCCAGGCTGTCCACGTGCGGGATCTTCCGGTTCCCGGCGAAACTGGTGTCCGCACGCGGGTGGACCGCTGCCCACCCCACCGGCTCGCCGCCGTCGTAGGCCAGCACCCCTGGCGGGGGATCCTGCCCCACAAGCTTCTTTACCAGCTCACCGCGCTCCGTTCCCTGCAGCGACTGGTTCAGTTTGGAGGGGATGCGGTAGCTCAGGCACCAGCAAACGTTGGCGTTAGGCCGCTTGGGCCCCACCAGCGCCCGGACGTCCTCGAAAGTGGTTGCGGGACGGACCTCGATCGCCATAGACGCCATCCTGTCACCGCGCCGGACAACACGGCAACGGATCCGGCGGCGCACCTATGCGGGGATCAGCCCCTGCTCCTGCAGGTCCTGCCACAGCCCGTCCGGCACCTGCGCGGCCATCCGCTCCGCGCTTTCACGGATCTGCTCAGGCCTGCTGGCTCCCACCGTGACGTTGACGACGGCGGGGTGCCGGTAGGGGAACTGGATGGCGGCGGTGGGAAGTTCCACACCGTGCTCCTTGCACGCACCGGCGAGCCGCCGGGCCTTGTCCAGGATCTCTTCGCTCGCCTGTGAGTAGTTGTAGTGCGCATCGGACGGCAGGTCGGGCTTGGCGAGGATGCCGGAGTTGTAGACGCCGACGCTGACCACCCCGGTCCCCAGTTCCAGGCAGCGGTCCAGGAGTCCGGCGCCCGGGCGGTCATCGGATCCCGGCTGCTCGAGCATGGTGAAGCGCCCGGCCAGCATGAGGAAGTCCAGGTCCGCCGCCTCCACGCACTCCAGTGCGGCGCCGGCAGTGTTGGTGCCCACGCCGATGGCCCGCACCAGGCCCTCGGCGCGAACCTTTTCCAGGGCAGGGAGCGCCGTCTTCACCGCATCTTCCATGCTGTAGACGTCCGGATCGTGCAGGTAGGCGATGTCGATGGCGTCCAGGCCCAGCCGGTCCAGCGACTGTTCAATGCTCCGCCGTACCCCCGCCTCCGAGGGATCCCATTCGCGGCGCAGGTCCGCGGGAACGTCGAACCCTTCCGGATCCCGGTCATCCCTGGTTGCCGGTGAGGGAACCAGGACCCGGCCCACCTTGGTGGACAGGATGAATCCATCCCGCGGTTTGTCCCGGAGAAACGCGCCGATCCGCCGCTCGGACAGGCCGAGCCCGTAGTGCGGTGCGGTGTCGAAATAGCGGATGCCGGCGTCCCAGGCCGCCTCCACGGTGGCAGCCGCCTGGTCATCCGAAATCGCGCGGTAAAGGTTGCCAACGCCGGTCCCGCCGAAGCCGAGGCGCCCCATCCGGCTTCGCAGCGTTGCCTGGTCCTGGCTCTCTGTGTTGTCCATGCGCTCCCCGTACCCAGGAAGGCCGGAGCCTAAAAGGGAATTAAAAGCCGAACGCCCCTGCAGCAAGTGCAGGAGCGTTGGCTGGAAAGGCGCAGGAAGTGGGAGAGCGTCCTAGATGCCCAGGGCTTCCTTCAGCGCTGCTACGTGGCCGTCGGCCTGGACCTGGTACTGCGCCAGGACCACGTTGCCGTCGGGGTCCACCACCACGGTGGAGCGGACGATGCCCTCAACGATTTCGCCGTCGACCAGCTTCTCGCCCCAGGCGCCGTAGGCCAGGGCAACCGCGTGGTCCTCGTCGGAGAGCAGCGGGAAGGTCAGGGAGAAGTCGCCGCTGAAGCCTGCCAGGGCCTCGGGGGCGTCGGGGGAGACACCGATGACCTCGTAGCCCTTCCCCTGCAGGGAGGCCAGGCTGTCGCGGAAGTCGCAGGCCTCGGTAGTGCAGCCGGGGGTGGCCGCCTTCGGGTAGAAGTACACAATGACGTTCTTGCCACGGTAGTCGGCCAAGGCAGTTTCGCGGCCCTGGGCGTCCCTGAGGGTGAAGTCAGGGGCCTCGGTTCCGGGCTGCAGCTTGGTGGTCAGGGTGGGGCTCATGGTGTTCCTTTGGAAGGGTCGGTCAATAATGGCCAAACAACAAGTGAAGCGGCTTCCCGCTCAGTGGTACAACTCCGGCGTCATATGCAGTATTCCGCCGGGCCGCGAACAGTGGCGCATTGGCCCGGCATGAACTGGTATCCGCCGCCACGGACGGTGGCCACAGCGTGGCGTGCATTTCCGAGTTTCCGGCGGATCCTGCCCACGTAGACATCGATGGACCGGGCAGAGGCGCCGGGCGTCTCGAACGAGTCCAGGAACTCCTGCAGTTCCTCCCGGCTGACGGTCCGGGACAGGTGCGTGACCAGGTACCGCAGCACCTTGAATTCGACGCCGGTGAGCGGCACCGGCTTGCCATCCAGCAGGACGGTATCGGCGGCCAGGTCCACGGCCATGCGGCTGACGGGACCGGCCGACGGCGGGAGGGAAGGGGCGCCGCCGTCGTCCCCCTGCGGGGAGTCCTCCGAGGGGGACGGCGACGGCACCGTTTTGCGAGCTCCGGCAGCAGGCCAATGGACTTCCGCCTCCGGAGCAGTCTGCAGGGCCCTGGCAAGGACCAGTTGGGCGGCGCGGGCCAGGAGTTCGGGGCTGGTTCCCTCCTCCGGAACCACCCAGACGGCCAGTCCGCGGGCGGCAGCTTTGGGCTGGACCACCCGCGGACGGTGGGCCGTCCGCGGGTGGTGGACTTCCACTGCCATGGCGCGTCCTTACACTCCGCCGCGGCGGATCAGCTTGCCCGTGGGGGTTTGGCCGTCCACCACGGCGCCGCGAAGGAAGGTCTTGCGGACCACGCCGGAAAGGGTCTTGCCGTCGTAGGGGGTGATGGGGTTCTTGTGCTTGAGCTTGGACACGTCCACCACGAAGGCTTCGTCCGGGGCGAAGACGGCGAAGTCGGCATCGTAGCCGAGCGCCAGCTGGCCCTTGTTGGTGAGCCGGGCCAGGCTGGCAGGCTTCTCCGCCATCCAGGAAACCACCTGCTCCAGCGGGATGCCGCGGTGCCGGGCCTCGCTCCAAATCAGGGACAGGCCCAGCTGCAGCGATGAAACTCCGCCCCACGCCACGGCGAAGTCGCCGTTCTCCAGGTCCTTCAGGTCAAGGGTGGAGGGCGAGTGGTCCGAGACGATGCAGTCGATGGTGCCGTCCAGCAGGCCTTGCCAGAGCAGCTCCCGGTTGGAGGCCTCGCGGATGGGCGGGCAGCACTTGTAGGCCGTGGCGCCGTCCGGGATTTCCTCCGCCATCAGTGTCAGGTAGTGCGGGCAGGTTTCCACGGTGAGCTTGACGCCGTCGCGCTTTGCCGACGCGATCATGGGCAGGGCGTCCGACGACGAGAGGTGCAGGATGTGTGCACGCGCACCGGTCCAGCGGGCCCGCTCGATGACTTCGGCGATGGCCTTGTTCTCGGCGCCGCGGGGGCGGGAAGCGAGGAAGGTCTCGTAGTGGTCGCCGCCGGGGTGCGGGGCCCGGTCGATTGCGTGTGAGTCCTCGGCGTGGACGATCATGAGCGAGTCGAAGGACTTCAGCTCGGCCATGTCCTCCTCCATCTCGTCCGCGTCCAGGTGCGGGAACTCGTCCACCCCGGAGTGCAGGAGGAAGCACTTGAAGCCGAACACGCCGTCATCGTGCAGGGGGCGCAGGTCAGCCTTGTTTCCGGGAATCGCACCGCCCCAGAACCCGACGTCGATGAACGCCTGGTCCTCTGCCACCTCGCGCTTGAGCTTGAGGTTTGCCACCGTGGTGGTGGGCGGCACGGAGTTCAGCGGCATATCGATGATGGTGGTCACGCCGCCGGCAGCCGCGGCACGGGTCGCGGAGGCGAAACCCTCCCATTCGGTGCGGCCGGGCTCGTTGACGTGGACGTGGGTGTCCACCAGCCCGGGGAGCAGCGTCTCGTCGTCGGCGAGTTCAACCACCTCGGCGCCGGCCAGGCCGTTGCCGAGCGGCTCGATGGCCACGATCTTTCCGCCGCGGACGCCCACTTCGCGCGGGGCGATCCCGGCGGTGGTCAGGATGCGCTGGCCACGGATGACGAGGTCAAAACGTTCTTCAGACACGGAGGTCCTCCTTGGTACGTGTGGCGCCGGCAAACCCTCCGGCTGCCAGCTTTCCGCTGATCTGGGTGCCCAGCTGCTCCAGAAGCGGCGCTGCCTCTGCTATGCACCTGTTTACATCGCTTTCGAGTCCGGTCAAAGCGTAAACTTCCCCGAATCCGGCGGCCGCCGCCTGGCCCTCCTGGAGCGTGCTCCGGCCGCAGACGGCAACCACGGGAATGCCGTGGGCGGCGGCAGCACGCGCCACACCCATGGGCGCCTTGCCCAGCAGGCTTTGCTCGTCCAGGCTGCCTTCGCCGGTGATCACCAGGTCCGCACTGGCCAGGCGGTCGGCGAGGCCGGTGAATTCCAGGACCACGTCGATGCCCGGCCGGCGTGTTGCGGCCAGGGTGGCGATGGCGGTGTAGCCCACCCCGCCGGCCGCCCCCGCGCCGGGGGCTTCGGCGGCCTTGACGGCACGGAATCCGATTTCCCTGGCCAGGACTTCGACAAACCTGGCCAGGGCGGCGTCGAGCACGTCGACGTCTTGCTGCGTGGCACCCTTCTGTGGGCCGAAAATCGCCGCGGCGCCGGACGCGCCCAGCAGGGGATTGTCGACGTCGGATGCCAGCACAAAGCGTGTGTCCACCAGCCGGGGCTCAAAGTCGGTGAAGTCGATGCTGTGCAGGTTTGCCAGCGCAGCCCCGCCCGGCGGCAGCTCGTTGTTCCTGCTGTCCAGGAACCTGGCCCCGAGCCCCTGCAGGAGCCCCGCACCGCCGTCGGTATTGGCGCTGCCGCCCACCCCCAAAACCATGCGGCGGCAGCCCGCATCCAGGGCGGCGCGGATCAGCTGGCCGGTGCCCAGGCTGGTGGCCGCAAGGGCGGAGGCGGAGTCCGGCCGGCCGCCGCGTGCCACTTGGGGGACCAGGGCCAGCCCGGAGGCAGTGGCCATCTCAATGACGGCCTCGTGGTTCCGGACCGCGAAGTCCGCTTCCACCGGCTGGCCGAGGGGGCCGGCCACCGTGGCGGTGCGGCGGGTGAAGCCGGAGCCGACGGCGGCATCGAGGGTTCCCTCGCCGCCGTCGGCCACCGGAATCCGGAGCACCTCAAGGTTGCCGCCCGCCCCGCGCTGCAGGCCCTTCTCCAGGTGCGCGCAGACTTCCGGGGCGGAAAGGGATCCCTTGAACTTGTCCGGGGCAATGACGATGCGCATGGTTTAGGCCTGCAGCGCCAGGATGGCAGTGGGGGCGTCCGCGGCGGACTCTGCCAGTTCCTCGAACTCGTTCACGGCGTTGATTTCCACGCCCATGGAGATGTTGGTGACCTTTTCCAGGATCACTTCCACCACCACGGGAACCTGGAACTCGCCCATCAGGGCCTTGGCCTTGTCGAAGGCGGCGGCGAGGTCGTTGGGGTCCTCCACGCGCACGGCCTTGCAGCCCAGGCCCTCGGCCACCTTCAGGTGGTCCACGCCGTAGCCGTTGGTCTCCGGGGAGTTGATGTTGTCGAACGCCAGGGACACGTTCTGCTCCATGTTAAAGCCGCGCTGCGACTGCCGGATCAGGCCCAGGTAGGAGTTGTTCACCACCACGTGGATGTACGGGAGGTTGAACTGCGCGCCCACGGCCAGTTCCTCGATCATGAACTGGAAGTCGTAGTCGCCGGAAAGCGCCACCACAGTCTCGTCCGGCTTGCCGCGGACGACGCCGAGCGCGGCCGGGGCGGTCCAGCCCAGCGGGCCTGCCTGGCCGGCGTTGATCCACTTGCGCGGACCGAACACGTGCAGCATCTGCGCCCCGGCGATCTGGGACAGGCCGATAGTGGACACGTAGATGGTGTCGCGGCCGAAGGACTTGTTCATCTCCTCGTACACGCGCTGCGGCTTGATGGGGATGTTCTCGAAGTGGGTCTTGCGGTGCAGGGAGGCCTTGCGGTCCTGGCACTCGGCCACCCAGGCGCTGTAGTCCGGCAGGGATCCTGCCGCCTTGCGCTCCTTGGCGAGCTCAACGAGCCCTGCCAGCGCCGCACCGGCGTCGGACGCGATGCCCAGGTCCGGGGAGAACACGCGGCCGATCTGCGTGGGCTCGATGTCGATGTGCACGAACTTCCGGCCCGCGGTGTAGGTCTCCAGGCCGCCGGTGTGGCGGTTGGCCCAGCGGTTGCCGATGCCGATCACGAAGTCGCTCTGCAGGTAGTTCTCGTTGCCGTAGCGGTGGCTGGTCTGCAGGCCCACCATGCCGGCCATCAGCTGGTGGTCGTCCGGGATGGCACCCCAGCCCATCAGGGTGGGGATTACCGGAACGTTGAGGATCTCGGCCAGTTCCACCAGCTGGGCGGAGGCGCCGGCGTTGATGATGCCGCCGCCAGCCACGATCAGCGGGTGCTGGGCTGCCGTGAGCATGTCCAGGGCCTTTTCCAGCTGCTTGCGGGAGGCCTTGGGCTTCTCAACGGGCAGGGGCTCGTAGGTGTCGATGTCGAATTCGATCTCGGCCAGTTGCACGTCGATGGGCAGGTCCAGGAGCACGGGGCCGGGGCGGCCGGAGCGCATCAGCTGGAAGGCCTTCTGGAAGGCGCCGGGAACCTGGCCGGGCTCCAGGATGGTCATCGCCATCTTGGTGACGGGCTTGGCGATGGACTCGATGTCCACGGCCTGGAAGTCTTCCTTGTGCAGCTTGGCCACCGGCGCCTGGCCGGTGATGCAGAGCATGGGGATCGAATCTGCCCAGGCGGCGTAGAGGCCGGTGATCATGTCCGTGCCGGCGGGGCCGGACGTGCCGATGCAGATGCCGATATTGCCGTCCTTGGCGCGGCTGAAGCCGTCAGCCATGTGGCTGGCGCCTTCAACGTGGCGGGCCAGGGTGTGCCGGATGCCGCCGTGGGCGCGCATGGCGGAGTAGAAGGGGTTGATTGCCGCGCCTGGCAGGCCGAACGCCTCGATGGCGCCTTCCTTTTCCAGGATGGCAACCGCTGCATCAACGGTACGCATCTTGCTCATGGGGGTGCTCCTTGAAAGCTTGGGAAGTCTGTGGGCCCACGCCCGCAGGGTTCCCTGACCGAGCTTGCGAGGTTAGGGAGCGGGTGGGGAGGGTGTGCTGAAGGGAGTTTTTGTCCAGATGCGGCGACTTGGGAGGCCCGTAAGTCGCTTTATCTGGACAAAAACTTCGTGGGGGAGGGCTTACTTGCGGCCTGTCCTATTTCCTGCCGCTGAGCTGGAGGACCTGCTTGAAGAGTCCGGAGTGGTCCAGCGCGCCGTCGCCCTGGTTGACGGTGGCGGCGACGAGCTGGGCGACGACGGCGCCGAGGGGGACGGCGACGTTGGCTTCACGGGCGGCGGAGGTGACGATGCCGAGGTCCTTGTGGTGCAGGGCGAGGCGGAAGCCGGGGTCGAAGTTGCGGTCCAGCATCTTCTGGCCCTTCTGGTCCAGGACCTTGGAGCCGGCCAGGCCGCCGCCTAGGACCTTGAGGGCGGCGTCGGTGTCCACGCCGTAGGCCTCGAGGAAGGCGATGGCCTCGCCGAGGACCTCGATGTTGACTGCGACGATGAGCTGGTTGGCTGCCTTGACGGTCTGGCCCGAGCCGGAGGGGCCGACGTGGACGATGGTCTTGCCGACCGCGTTCAGGACGTCCGAGGCGGCGTCGAAGTCTCCCTTGTCGCCGCCGACCATGATGGAGAGGGCGGCGTCGATGGCGCCCTGTTCGCCGCCGGAGACCGGGGCGTCGAGGGGGCGGATGCCGGCCTCGCGGGCTTCGTCGGAGAGGCGCTTGGCGACGTCGGGGCGGATGCTGGAGGCGTCGATCCACAAGGTGCCCTGTTTGGCATTGGCGAAGACGCCGTCCTTGCCGGTAACGACGCCTTCGACGTCAGGGGAGTCCGGGACCATGGTGATAACGACGTCGGCGTCCTTGACGGCGTCCGCGATGCTGGTGGCGCCCTTGCCGCCTTCGGAGACGAGCTTGTCGATCTTGTCCTGGCTGCGGTTGAAGCCGGTGACGGTGTGGCCGGCCTTGACCAGGTTGATGGCCATGGGCAGGCCCATGATTCCGAGTCCGATGACTGCAACATTGCTCATGATGGTTCTCTTTCTAAAGTCTTTACGATGTGTGGGGCCACGCCCGCAGGGGTCCCTGGCCGAGCTTGCGAGGTTGGGGAGGGGTGGGGATTAGGCCGTGGTGCGCTGGCGGATGGCCCAGCTGAAGGCGGTTTCCTGCGGTTCCTTGTACTCGAGGCCGATGTAGCCCTCGTAGCCGAGTTCACGGCTGCGGGCGATCCATTCGCCCAGCGGGAGGGTTCCGGTGCCTGGTGCGCCGCGGCCGGGGTTGTCGGCGATCTGGATGTGGCCGAAGTCCTTGGCGTGGTTTTCGATGACGGCTTCGACGTCGTCGCCGTTGACTGCGAGGTGGTAGAAGTCGGCGAGGAACTTGATGTTGGTGGCACCGGATTCTGCCTTGACGCGGGCGATGACCCGGAGTGCGTCCTCAGCGGTGAGCAGAGGGTACTTCGGTGCACCGCTGACGGGTTCGAGGAGGACAGTGCCGCCGATGCGGGCCACGCCTTCGGCTGCTGCGGCCAGGTTCCTGGCGGCCAGCTCGTCCTGCTCTTCGGCGGTGGCGTCCTCCTGCCGGTTGCCGTAGAGGGCGTTGAAGGCCTTGCAGCCCAGGCGCTCGCCGATGCCGGCCACGACGTTGATGTTGTCCTTGAACTCGGACTCGCGGCCCGTCCAGGAGACCAGGCCGCGGTCGCCGCCGGGCATGTTGCCCGCGTTGAAGTTCAGGCCGGTGAGCTGCACCCCGGCGTCCTTGATGGCGTTCTCGAACCTGGTGATCTCGGAATCCGCCGGAACGGAGGATTCGAACGGCCACCAGAACTCGACGGCGTCGAAGCCTGCTGCCTTGGCTGCGGCCGGCCGCTCGAGCAGGGGCAGCTCCGTCAGCAGGATGGAGCAGTTCACTGTGTACGTCATCGTAGGTCCTTCCGGGGAGGGCTTTGATCCATCTTCCCTTGCGTCTCGGTATTCCTACCGTTTCCGCTTCGTGGAATTTAGATTCTGCTTTATGAAAAGTGTAGGGAAGGAGGGTGATGCGCGTCAAGGGGCAGGGCAAGAGAAAGGGCCGGCTGCAAAGCAGCCGGCCCTTGAGGTGATCCTTTACCGCAGGTCGAAGCGGTCAGCGTCCATGACCTTTGTCCATGCGGCCACGAAGTCGTTGACGAACTTCTCCTTGCCGTCCTCGCTCGCGTACACCTCGGACAGTGCCCGCAGCTGCGAGTTGGAGCCGAACACCAGATCGACCGGCGTGGCGGTCCACTTCACTTCGCCGGTGGTGACGTCGCTGATCTCGTAGACGTTCTCCTCCGCCTCCGACGCCTTCCACTTGGTGCCGGGGGAGAGCAGGTTGACGAAGAAGTCGTTCGTCAGGACCTGCGGCCGGGTGGTGAGCACGCCGTGCAGGGAATCGCCGAGGTTGGCGCCGAGGGCGCGCATGCCGCCCACGAGCGCCGTCATCTCCGGTGCGGAGAGGCCCAGCAGGTACGCCTTGTCCAGCAGGAGGGTCTCCGGCTGGAGCTTCTCACCGGGCCGGACGTAGTTGCGGAATCCGTCAGCCCGCGGCTGCAGGTACTGGAAGGAGTCGACGTCGGTCTGGTCCTGGGAGGCGTCCGTGCGGCCGGGGTGGAACGGCACCGTGACGGGGAACCCGGCGTCGCTGGCGGCCTTCTCCACCGCAGCGCACCCGCCGAGGACGACCAGGTCAGCCAGCGAGACCTTCTTGCCGCCGGCCTGGCCGGAGTTGAACTGCTGCTGGACCCTCTCGATCGCCTGCAGGGCAGTGGCGAGCTGGTCGGGCTCGTTCACCTCCCAGCCGCGCTGGGGCTCCAGCCGGATCCGCGCGCCGTTGGCCCCGCCGCGCCTGTCCGTCTTGCGGTAGGTGGATGCCGACGCCCAGGCAGTGCGGACCAGCTGCGCGACGGACAGCCCCGAGTCCAGGAGCTGCGCCTTGAGCGAGTCGATGTCCTGCTGGCCGATCAGCTCGTGGTCCACGGCGGGAACCGGATCCTGCCACAGCTGGGCCTCGGGAACCCATGGCCCCAGCATGTGCGGGCCCACCGGACCCATGTCGCGGTGCAGCAGTTTGTACCAGGCCTTGGCGAAGGCGAGCTGGAACTCATCCGGGTTCTTCAGGAACCGCTGCCCGATTTCGGCATAGATCGGGTCGAAGCGCAGGGACAGGTCGGTGGTGAGCATCGTGGGCCGGTGCTTCTTTTCCGGGTCGTAAGCGTCCGGGATGATCTCCGGAGCATCCTTGGCAACCCACTGGTGGGCGCCGGCGGGGCTCTTGACCAGCTCCCACTCGTATTCGAACAGGATCTCGAGGAAGCGGTTGCTCCATTCGGTGGGCCGGTCGGTCCACGTGACTTCCAGGCCGGAGGTGATCGTGTCAGCCCCCTTGCCGCTGCCGTACGTGCTCAGCCAGCCCAGGCCTTGCGTCTCGATTTCTGCGCCCTCCGGCTCGGGACCGACATGGGCGTCGGCGTCACCGGCACCGTGCGTCTTGCCGAACGTGTGGCCGCCCGCAATCAGCGCGAAGGTCTCTTCGTCGTTCATCGCCATCCGCTTGAAGGTTTCACGGATGAACGCGGCGGCAAGTTTGGGGTCCGGGTTACCCATGGGCCCCTCGGGGTTCACGTAGATGAGGCCCATCTCGGTGGAGCCCACTTCTTCCGCCATCTGGCCTTCGCCGATGTAGCGTTCGTCGCCGAGCCACGTGTCTTCGGGACCCCAGAAGATCTCCTCGGGCTCCCACACGTCCTCGCGGCCGAAGGCGAAGCCGAACGTCTTGAAGCCCATCGATTCGAGGGCCACGTTGCCCGCCAGCACCAGCAGGTCGGCCCACGAGAGCTTCTGGCCGTACTTCTGCTTGACCGGCCACAGCAGGCGCCGGGCCTTGTCCAGGTTGGCGTTGTCCGGCCAGCTGTTCAGCGGGGCGAACCGCTGGCTGCCGTCGCCCGCGCCGCCGCGGCCGTCGTGGACGCGGTAGGTGCCGGCGGCGTGCCAGCTGAGCCGGATCATGAGGCCGCCGTAGTGGCCGAAGTCTGCAGGCCACCAGTCCTGGGACGTGGTCAGGACCTGGGTGATGTCCTGCTTGAGCGCCTCGACGTCCAGCTTCTGGAATTCTTCGCGGTAGCTGAACGAGGGGCCGAGCGGGTTGCCCGCCGGGTTGTGGGCGTGGAGCACGGAGAGATCGAGCTGGTTCGGCCACCAGTCCGCGACGGTGCGGGGACGGTGTCCTTTGGGCTGCGGCGAGTCGATCGCCGGATTCTCGCTCTCACTGCCGTGCGAGGTCACGCTGTCATGTGCGACCGGGCACCCGCCCTCAACCTTGCGGTCCAGGCCCTGGGCACTTCCCGGGGTGGGGATCGGGGGGTGGTCCTGGTGATCGGTCATGTGTTTCCTTCCATGTGGCCGAGGCCGTGGTCGGACTCGGGTGGCCGTACAACCCTCCCATTTGACCATGATGAGCCAGCGCGCTGAACCCCCAAGCAGGAAGTATGACGACGGCGGCCTGCCGCCATCCGGAGCACCACGCCCCCAGGCATCAGTCAGCGTGACCGGCTTATGCGGAGGCTGTGACTTGGACCGATGTCCGTTCCACCGTGGGGCAGTGGATTCTCGCCGCCTCCGCTCCGGCTGTCTCCTCCAGCCCGAGCAATATGCGCACCCCTGCGGCGCCCAGCTCGTAGTGGGGCAATGCCACGGTGGAGAGCGGCGGCCGCAGGTGGGCGGCGATGACTTCCTGGTTGTCGAAGCCGACCACGGCGATGTCCTCCGGGATGGACAAACCGTGCTCACGCAGCCCGTCGTAGAGGCCCATGGCCATCCGGTCGTTGTAGCAGTAGACGGCGGTGGCGCCGCGCTTGAGCAGTGCACCGGTTGCGCCGTAGCCGCCTTCCTGGTCCGGATAGGCTTCCATGACCAGGCCGGGGTCGAAGGCAATGCCGGCTTCCTCGAGCGCCTGCCTGTACCCCAGGAGCCGTCCGTCCTTGGCAGGGGCGGGAATGGTGGCGTTGATGAAGGCAATGCGGCGGTGCCCGTGCCGCAGCAGGATCTCGGTGGCCGACTTTCCGCCCTGCACCTCGTCCGGCACCACCGCCCGTGCCCCCGGCTCGGTGGCGAAGCAGTTCACCAGGACAAAGTCCGCTTCCCGCAGCGAGGCCGGAATGTCAGTTTCGCGGTGGAACCAGGTGGAATAGAGGATGCCGCGCACCTTGTACTCGAGCATCATGCTGATCGCGTCCTGTTCAAGCTCCCGGTTGCCCTCGGTGTTCGCAATCAGGAGGGCGTAGCCGTGTTTCCATGCCTCGTCCTGGGCGCCGTGGATGATCTGGCCGGCGAAGGGAGTGGTGGCAACGCCGTCGGCCACCAGTCCGATGAAGCGGGAGGTGCCGCTGACCAGGGTCTTGGCCATCGCGTTGGGCCGGTAGCCCAGCGCGCGGATGGCATCCTTGACGCGCTGGCGGGTTTCTTCGGCGATGCGGGCGTCTTTTTTCTTGTTGACCACCAGCGACACCGTGGCAGTGGAGACCCCCGCCGCCTCGGCGACGTCGCGGAGCGTGACAGGGTGGGCGCGTTCGGGCCGGTGCCGGGAACTGGCCGCAGGCGCGGCTTCTCCCGGCTTGTTCTCCCTTGAATTCATCTGCCCTCCGTCAGGAGTATATCCGGCTGCTGCGGCGGTCATCCCTTGGTCGCCCCGCTCTCGAGTCCTTGGATCATGGCCTTGTTGAGCACCAGGAACACCAGCAGGAGCGGGGTGATGGTCACGCACACGGCGGCAAACGTGGCCGTCCAGTCCACCTTGCCCATGGCGCCGATGTAGTTCTGCAGTCCCAGCGGGATGGTCTTCAGTTCCTCGGACAGCACGAAGGTGTTGGCGAAGATGAAGTCGTTCCAGATGAAGATGCTGTTGACCAGCACCACGGTCACCACCGTGTTGAGCGACAGCGGCAGGGTGATCAGGCCGAAGATCCGGTAGGGTCCCGCGCCGTCCAGGGATGCGGCCTCGTACGTTTCCTTCGGGATGTATTCGTAGAACGAGGAGAACAAGTAGACGGACATCGGCAGGGAGAACCCGGCCAGGGGAATGATCATCGACTGGTAGGTGTCCAGCAGGTTCACCGCCGAGTAGTCGATGAACAGCGGCACCAGGGCGATCTGGACAGGGACGATGATGCCGATCAGGAACAGCCCCCGGACCAGCTTGCTGAGCCGGAACCCGAGCACCTGGATGGCATACGCGGCCATCATGCCCAGCAGGACAATGAGGATGTTGGCGCCCATGGTGACGATGAAGCTGTTCATGATGTTCCGGCCCAGGTCCCCCGTTTCGAAGGCCCGGGCGTAGTTCTCCCAGGTGAGCGAGCTGGGCAGGGCGAACGGATCCCCGCTGGCAAAGTCCTGCTCCGTGCGCAGGCTGGTGAGGAACAGCCAGGCCAGCGGATACACCTGGACGATCACAATGAGCATGATCAGGACGCGTGAGAGCGTCCGGTACAGGTCAGGCCTGCGACGGCGGCGGCGGGCTGCCGGACGCGGCGGCACCACGGCGGGCGGGCTGGCTGGGGCTGCCTGGGTGATCATGAGTCTGCCTTCCGCTTGAGCAGGAACAGGATGAGGCCGACGGCAACGAGGCACTCGATGACGATGAACACCGAGATGGTGCTGGCATAGCCGAAGTCGGTGCTGGTGAACGCCGTCTTGTACATGTAGGTGGTGAGCAGTTCGGACGACTGCCCCGGCCCGCCGTTGGTCATCAGGTAGGGGATGTCGAAGCCACGCAGGCCGTAGGTGGTGGCCATGATGGTGGTGGTGATCCAGACCGGGCGGATGTAGGGGAAGCGGATCTTGGTGAACAGCGTCCACCGCGATGCCCCGTCCAGCACGGCGGCTTCTTCAAGCTCCTTCGGCACGGCGAGCAGGGCCGCGTAGATGATGAGCATGTACAGGCCGGTGAAGCGCCAGCCTTCCGGCGCGGACACCGCCGCCAGGACCGTGGTGACGTCCGAGAGCCAGGGCCGCTCCAGACTGCCGAGCCCGATCCAGTGCAGCAGCTGGTTGAGCAGGCCCACGGGGTCGATGGAGTAGATCCGGACGAAGAGGAAGGCGATGGCGACGGTGGAGATCACGGCGGGCAGCAGGTAGAGGGTTTTGATCAGTTCGCGTCCGCGGCGGAGCGAGGTGAGCAGGCTGGCGACCACCAGGGCGCCGCCGAGCTGCAGGACCAGGCAGATGGCCAGGTAGATCAGTGCGTTCAGGAAAGCCCGCCAGAAAATGTCATCGGCTGCGAACATGCGGACGTAGTTGTCCAGTCCCACGAACTCCATGTCGCTGATGCCGTTCCAGGAGAAGAAGCTCAGGAACAGCGACTGGAGGATGGGGAAGAGCACTGCTGCGCCGTAGAGCAGCAGCGGCGGGAGCAGGAAGACCAGGACCGACGTCCTGGACCGGTTGGGAAGCATCCGGTTGGATTGCATGACGGGCCTTTCGGGCGGGGGACCGGAGTCCCCCGCCGCAGTGGTTGCTTACTTGAAGAACTTCGGGGCGTTCTGCGCGATGGTGTTATCCATCGTGCTGGTGAACTGCTCAGGCGTGATGTTGCCCTGGACCAGCAGGACAAGCTCCTGCTGCAGCCGCCCGTTGGTGGTGGGGTCCAGCTGCGTGTCCCAGGGCATGGCCTGCTTGGAGCCAAGGTCCTTCGCCTGGTCAAGTGCCTTCCGGTACAGCGGCGTGGCGTTGGCCGGGACGGCGGTTTCGACGTCGGTGGTGGGCGAGAGTGCGCCAGTGGCTGCGTATTCCGCGGGGTACTTTTCCAGGGCGAACTTCAGGAAGTCGCTCACCAGGGGATCGTAGGTTTTCGCGTTCACGGCCATGCCGATGCCGGAGGGCGAAACGAACTCATTGGCCGCCGTCACGGAGCCGGCTGTGGTGGGCAGGGTGAAGAAGTCGATGTCATCCCGGACCGCGGGGTCCAGCTTGTCGGTGGCCAGGCTGGGCAGTTCCCAGGTGCCGATGTTGTACATGGCGGCCTGGCCGGACGTGAACTGGTTCTGCGCGTCTGAATAACCCTGCGCGGAGAAGCCCTCCTGGAAGCATTCCGCCTTACCCAGGTCGGCCATCCAGTTGACTGTCTTCTGTCCTGCGGGGTCCGAGAACTTGGCTTCGCCCTTCTTCAGCTTTTGCACAAAGTCCGGTCCGGCTTCCCGGAACGGCTGGTAGGCGATGTAGCGTTCCAGCGGCCACTGGTCCTGGCCGTCGACGGCGATCGGGGTGATGCCGGCGTTGCGCAGGGCGGTGCACATGGCGGGAATATCGTCCAGCGACTTCGGCACCGACACGCCTGCCTTCTCCAGCAGTGCCTTGTTGTACCAGATGAACTCCAGTTCGAACTGGAACGGGATCATGTACAGGGAGCCGTCGTCGAAGCGCTGGTAGTCCAGGGCGCCGGGGCGGTAGTCGTCGTAGACATCCAGGGACTTCAGCAGCTTTTCGGCGTCCACCATCTTGCCCTGCTTGGCCAGCTGCTGGGCAAAGGGTGTGGCATCAGTGTCAAAGAGCTCGGGAAGCTTGTTTGCCGCGGCCAGGGTTTCGAGCTTCTGGATGTAGGAGGGCCGGTCCGGGGTGGTGATCAGGTTCAGCTCGAAGCCGGGGTGGTCCTTGGCATAGTCGTCGGCGAGCTTCTTCATGATGTTGATGACGGCGCCGTCCGCGGGCCGCGAGAGCAGCCAGGAGATTTCCCGGGGCTTGATTTCCCCGGTGGGGCTGACATTGGAGGGATCGGTGGAGCTTCCGCCTCCACAGGCTGTCAGTGCCAGGGCGGTGGCGGCTGCGACGGCGGCGGCGCGAATAAGATTCTTCATTGCGGTCTTTCCCTTGGTGTGAACGGAGGAGGGGTATTCAGTTGTCGGTGCGCTTGCGTACTTCGAGGTGCGTGACGGTGGCGGATCCTTCGCCGGCGAAGGCGCCGATCCGGCCCGCCGGCAGGTCGTAGATCCTGGTGCTAAGAGCCACCTGCCTGTCCACGACGGCGACGCACAGGTCGCCGTCGACGATGACTTCCAGCGTGTGCTCCCCGGGGGGAAGGCTGCACGGGCGTTCGAGTTCGATCTCGAACGGCACGTCCCCGGAGACATGCCATTGGGCCTCACCCGTGACGGCCCGCGGCCACCGGTCGAAGACCAGGCGCCCGCGCTTGGGTTCGAGCCGGAGGATGTAGGAGCTGTCGCCGTCGGTGCTGGACCGCAGCAGCAATCCGCACTCTGTGGTGCCCGGGCCGATATCCAGGACTGCCTTCGCGTAGAACTGGGAGGGCAGGTCCTCCCCGGAGACAATGGCGGCGTAGCCGTCCGGAACGTCCAGCCTGGTGGGCAGGCCGCCGTCGAAGGTCACGGCAACTTCGTCCCAGAAGCTGTCCACCAGTTCGTCGGCAAAGCCGAACGCCAGGGTTCCGTCAGGGTTCTGCCGAGCCTCCAGGACGGACATGGTGCCCGCCCACTGCCAGGGGCCGCCGTCGGAATTTCCTTCCTTGCTGGCGATCCAGCCAAAGAAGAACCGCCGACCGTCCCGCTCGGCGGTCTTGGATGCGTAGAACGCCCGGCCGTCGATGCTGTCCTGGTCCGGAACCAGCCACGGGCCGTCAGGGCTCCTGGCCATGCGGTACCGGGTGGTGAAATTTTCGGAGAACTCGGAGTAGACCATGTACCACCAGTCGCCCCAGGCAAAGACGTCCGGGCACTCGTGGGTGATGTACCGGCGGGGGTCCCAGAAGGGTTCCGCATACTGCCAGCTCACCAGGTCGCTGGACACGCACTGGGCGATGACCCCGCGGCGGCGTTCGGGTCCTTCGGCGTGCCGGGCTGCCAGGAGCATGCGCCACTGGCCCGAGGACGGGTCGTGGAACACGAAAGGGTCCCGCCAGTCCCCGGACTCGTAGCCGGCAGGTGCGCCGAATGTCAGCTCGGGGTGCTTCACCCAGGTGCGCATTCCATCGGTGCTGGTGGCGTGCATGACCAGCTGCAGCGGGAGCCCGTCCCCGCCAAGGTTCTTCGGGTTCTGTCCGGTGTAGAAGAGGTGGTGGACGCCGGACTCATCAACCACCACGCTGCCCGTGTACGCGTTGAAGTCAGGATCGTTTTCTGTTCCGTGGGGCAGTGACACCCCCTGGTCCTGGAACTGGATGAGGTCCTTGGTGGTAACCAGGTTCCACGATGTACCCGGCTTGGGCTCGGAGCGGACCTCGTGAAGATAGAAGAGCCAGAACTCCCCGTCCTTCTGGAAGGGGATGAGGTCTCCCACCCATCCGTCGGCGGGCTGGAAGAAGACTGGATAACTCATCGGCGTTGATGTTCCGTTCTGCTAAAGCGTTTGATCACCTCAAGGTAGATGATCACGCCGGGTTTGATCAAGCGTTTTAGCGAAATTTTTTCGGAGTTGAAAGACGGGCGATAAAACGCTTGACCAAACACTGTTTGCATCCCTAGTTTTGGGGCCAAGCGATTTTCCGACGACGAGGTCAGCCGCCGAACCAATGAAGGTTCCACCCCTATAGCAGTAACCGTTCCAAGGCCCGTCCGGCGCCACGTAACGCCGGCGGGCCGTCCCTTCATCCGGGCCGCGACGCAACCCGCTCCCACGCAGGCTCCTGTGCCTGCGAACTGCTGCGCCGCCGTCGTTATCGCCGCGTGCGCCAGTGGCTGTCGCACGCCCTGATGCAGCCCACCTTCGAGAGGAACTACCATGACGCCCCATCTGTCCCGGCGTAACGTCCTGCAGGGCACAGGCGCAGGAGCGCTGGCTCTGTTCATGAGCAACGCCATCCCGGCAGCAGCCAAGGCCAAGGAGTCTTTACGCGCCGTGTACCACATGACGCCGCCGGCGGGCTGGCTGTGCGACCCGCAACGTCCGGTGCACGTCAACGGCGCATACCACCTCTACTACCTGCATTCAGCCCAGAACAATGGCCCGGGAGGATGGGACCACGCCACCACCACGGACTGCGTGGTTTTCGACCATCACGGGGCTGCCATCCCGCTGCAGCCGGACTTTCCTGTCTGGTCGGGATCAGCGGTGGTGGACACGGCAAACGCTGCCGGTTTCGGGGCAGGCGCCATCGTGGTCCTCGCCACGCAGCCCACGGGCGGGATCCGTAAGTACCAGGAGCAATACCTCTACTGGTCCACCGACGGCGGCTACACCTTTAGGGCGCTACCCGACCCCGTGATCGTGAATACGGACGGCCGGGCCGCCAGCACGCAGGCCGAGATCGAGAACGCGGAGTGGTTCCGGGATCCGAAGATCCATTGGGATGGCGCGCGCAGCGAATGGGTGTGCGTGATCGGGCGGGCCCGGTACGCCGCGTTCTATACCTCGCAAAACCTGCGCGACTGGCAGCTGAAACGCAACTTCGACTACCCCAACCATGCCCTCGGCGGGATCGAATGCCCTGACCTTTTCGAGATGACGGCCGACGACGGCACGCGGCATTGGGTGCTGGGCGCCAGCATGGATGCGTACACCATCGGCCTGCCCATGACCTACGCCTACTGGACGGGAACCTGGGATGGCGGGCAGTTCCTCGCAGACAACCTGGATCCGCAGTGGCTCGACTGGGGCTGGGACTGGTACGGCGCCGTGACCTGGCCGGCAGCGGAGGCGCCCGACACGCGGCGGTACGCGATCGGCTGGATGAACAACTGGAAGTACGCCGCCCGTGACGTTCCCACGGACGCCAGCGACGGGTACAACGGCCAGAACTCGGTTGTGCGGGAGTTGCGCCTCGCCCGCCAGATCGGGGGCTGGTACAGCCTGCTCAGCAGTCCCGTCCCGGTGCTCGCCAGCCATGCCAGCTCCACTACCGTGCTTCCGGACCGCACTGTCAACGGCAGCGCCGTCCTGCCGTGGAGCGGCCAGGCGTACGAACTGGAACTCGATATCTCCTGGGCCGCCGCCGCCAACGTGGGCGTCTCGGTGGGCCGGTCCGCGGACGGCAGACGCCACACCAACATTGGCAAGTACGGGGCGGAGCTCTATGTCGACCGTGGGCCGTCGGACCTGGCGGGCTTTTCACTCGTGCCGTTCACACGTGCAGCGGCACAGATCGATGCGGCCGCCCGCTCGGTCCACCTGCGCATCTTCGTGGACAAACAGAGCGTGGAGGTGTTCGTGAACGCCGGGCACACGGTGCTGTCCCAGCAGGTGCACTTCGCGGCGGGTGACACCGGAATCTCGTTCTACACCGACGGCGGCCCGGCAACCTTCTCCGGCATCACCATCAGGAACTTCGGCTGAGCAGCCCCGGAAACACCGCCGGGCCCCGGTGCACCATGCGCCGGGGACCGGCGGATCCGCCTGGAGGAGCCACCTGAAGCGGCTAGTGCGTCAGGTCCTTACCCTTCGTCTCCGGGATGGTGAAGACGAACGCCGCGCTGATGACCAGGAGCAGCACCGCGTAGATGTTGAACACCTGCGGTGCGCCCAGCGACGAGCCCAGCCACTGCTGCAGGTATGGTGCGGTCCCGCCGAACGCGGCCACGCAGATGGAGTACGGAACTCCGACGCCTACGGTGCGGATGGACGTCGGAAACAGCTCGGCGTAGACGGCCGGCACAATGGCGGCGCTCGCGGCGATGAAGACCAGCATCACGGACATGCCCACGGCCAGCTGCCAGGCGGAATCCTTCAGCAGCCAGGTCATGGGGAAGTGCATCACGGCGGAACCGATGGCCCCGGACCACAGCACTTTCTTGCGCCCGATCCGGTCGGACAGCTTGCCCCACACCGGCAGCGCGGCAATGAACACGATGTTCGCAACAACACCGGCCCAGAGCGCCTCGCCGCGGTCGATCTTGAGTGCGGTGGTGGCGTAGCTCGGTGCCACCACGCCCCAGATGTAGTAGATCACCGTCAGGCCGACCGTCAGCCCGATCACCTGCAGGGCCTGCTTCCGGTGCCGGACGATCTGCGGCCAGATTGGCGCCCGCTTCAAAGTCGTGGATTCACCCTCGAAGGCCTCGGTCTCGTGCAGCCGGGCCCGCATGACCAGGGCGTAGAGGCCCATCGCGGCACCCAGCAGGAACGGGATCCGCCAGCCCCAGGCGTTCATCGCATCGGTGGTCAACGTCATGTTCAGCACCGCGCCCAGCAGGGTGCCGAAAAGGATGCCAACCGTTCCGGAGGTGTAGATCAGGGTGGCCCAGAATCCGCGGTGCTCCTTGGGTGCCATTTCCGAAAGATAGGTTTGCGACGACGGCAGTTCGCCGCCGTGCGCGAGTCCCTGTATGAGCCGGGCCACCAGCAGCATCAGCGATGCCCAGGCGCCCACGGCCGCGAACGTGGGCGCGATGCCGATCATCAGGCTGCCCAGGGACGCCAGTCCGACGGCGAGCGTCATGGATGCCTTGCGGCCCACCCTGTCTCCGATCCAGCCGAAAACGAAGCCGCCGAAGGGCCGGGCCACGAAGCCGACGGCGAAGATCGCCAGCGTGGACAGTACCGCGGAGGCGGGGTCCGCCTTGCTGAAGAGCTGGCTGGCGATGAAGGGCGTGAACGTGGCGTAGATGGCCCAGTCGTACCACTCGACAGCGTTGCCGATGCCGGTTCCGACGATGGTCTTCGCGGTGGACACGCGTCCAGTCTGCTGCCTTGTTACTGCAATGGACATGATGACTTCCTGGTGGTCGGTGCGAATGGGGTTACCGGCGCAGCGCTGCTGCCGGCGTTGCGGGGTGGCTGCCGGTGTTATGGCGCTGCTGAAAGTGCGGCGAGCCGCGAGACGGCCAGTTCTGCGTAGAGCGCTGCCCCGTCAGCCAGCACGCCGTCGTCGAACGTGGCATACGGCGAGTGGTTGAAGGGGGAGGCTGCGGGATCAGCGCCGGGCGCGACGGCGCTGAGCCCCACGAAGGTGCCGGGCACTTCTGCCAGCACCCGGGAAAAATCCTCGGAACCGCTAAGCGGGGTGGCCCAGCGCGAGAGCCGGCGCTCGCCGAACAGGCCGGCGATGACGTTTTCGGCGGTGCGCGTTTCGTCCTCGTCCGTGATGGTGAGGGGGTATTCCTCCTGGTAATCAACGTGCACGTCGAGGCCATGGGCTGCGGCGATGCCCTTGAGCAGCCGGGGTACGGCCTCCATCATCTTGAGGCGGGAGCCTTCGGAGAAGGTCCGGATGGTGGCTTCGATGCGGGCCGTCTCCGGGATGACGTTCCGCTTGGTGCCGGCCTGCAGGACGCCCACAGACAGGACCACGGGATCGAACATGTTGAACTGCCGCGTCACCATCACCTGCAGCGCGGTGACCATCTCCGCCGCCGCGGTCACCGGATCTTTGGCGGCGTGTGGGGCGGACCCGTGGCCGCCGGCGCCGAGGACCGTGACCTCCAGGCCGTCGGAGGCGCTGAGCATGACGCCCGGCTTCGTGCAGAACTGGCCGTGTTCCTCCAGGGAGGAAAAGACATGCATGCCGTAGGCCGCCTGGACGCGGGGACCGGCGGCGTCCAGGACGCCTTCCCGGATCATGTAGCTGGCGCCGTCGCAGCCTTCCTCGCCGGGCTGGAACATCAGGACGACGTCGCCCTGGAGCAGGTGCCGCCTCTCGGCCAGGAGCGTGGCCGCTCCGGCGAGCATGGACGTGTGCAGGTCGTGGCCGCAGGCGTGCATGGCGCCGTCGGTCCTGGACGTGTAGTCCACCCCGGTCTTCTCCTGCACCGGCAGGCCGTCCATGTCCGCGCGGAGGAGGACGGCGGGCCGTTCGGTGGCCTTGCCGCCCGCCGGGGACCCGCCGCCCGCCGGGGACCCGTCGCCCGCCGGGGACCCGCCGTCCACGGGTGAACCGGCGGCGCCGCGCAGGACGGCAGTGACCGACGTCGTCTCCTTGCCCAGCGTGATCTCGAACGGCAGGCCGTCCAGCGCCTGGAGGACGCGCTCCTGGGTGCGGGGGAGGTGCAGGCCGATCTCCGGCTGCCGGTGCAGGTCGTGGCGGAGGCGGAACAGGTCTTCCTGCAGGTCGCGGGCGTCTTCGGTAATGGGCACTTGTACTCCTTGGCGTGGGCTTCCGGCTTGTGGACTATTCTGGAGTGGCGCGCTTCACATTCACCGAAAGCGCAATAATTATGCTGCTGGTTCTGGGTAGCCGCAGTATTCATGCACGGAGGGGCGGGTCCATGGAGCTCAGCGAGGACGATCTTGCCCTGATTCAGGTGCTGCAGGTCCACCCCCGCCTTGGCTGGGCCGATGCCGCCAAAGTGCTGGGCGTCCACGCAACCACGCTGGCCGCGCGCTGGGAACGGCTGAGGTCCAGCGGTGCGGCATGGGTCACTGCGCACCTGGCCGGAAACCCCCAGCAGATGCTCCTCGCCTTTGTGGCCGTTGACTGCGAGATGAACCAACGGGACGCCGTCACCGCCCAGCTGGCGGCCATGCCCGAGATCGTCACAGTGGAGGAAGCGGCCAGCAACCGCGACCTGATGCTGACCGTCATCACCAGCTCGCTTGAGGAGTTCAGCACCAACGTCGCCGCCAGGCTGAAGACCATCGAAGGGCTCACCAAGTACCAGACGGCGCTCTGCACCCGGCTGCACACCAGCGCGGACGAATGGCGGCTGAACATCCTGGACAAGGCCCAGCTGGCCACCCTTCGGACGCTGGGGCAAGGCGCCGAGGGCCCGGGCCGGCAAGCTGCGGCAGCGGGGGACCTCCCAGCCAGCCACCTGGCCCTGCTCCCGTACCTGGCGCGGGACGGAAGGGCGACGGCGGCGGACATTGCCCGGGAGCTGGGCCGCCATCCAGCCACGGTGCAGCGTCAGCTGAACCGGGTGCTCGCCAGCGGGATCCTGCTGTTCCGCTGCGAGGTGGCGCAGCGCTACTCGTCGTTCCCGGTGACGTGCCAGTGGTTCGCCAACGTCCCGGCCGGCAGGCATGAGGAGGCAGCCGCCGCCTTCCGCACCATCAGCAAAGTCCGGCTCAGCGCGTCCACCACCGGGCCCACCAACTTCGTGATCATCATGTGGCTCCAGTCGCTGGCCGACGTCATGACCGCCGAACTGGCGCTGCAGCAGAAAGTACCGGGCATCGAACTGGTTGAGAGCGTGGTGATGCTGCGGACGGTCAAGCGCGTGGGCTGGATGCTGAACGACGACACCACGGCCAGCGGCGCAGTGGTGCATGCCGGAACCTTGGGCGTCGCGGACTGAGGTCAGGCCTGGGAAGCCAGCCGGGGAGAAGGGAAACGGACGACGGCGGCCGCGCGCCGCCGTCGTCCTCCTAGCCCCTGGTGATGGGTATCTTCCGGCGGGCGGAAGCATCCTGGAGTTCCGGCAGGGGAACCCGTACCTCCAGGATGCCGTCTGTGTAGGTGGCTTTGACGTCACCTTGGTTAACGGCGGCGGGGAGCGTAACTGCCCGCGAGAACGTGCCGTAGCGGAATTCCGAACGGTAGCCTTCCTTGCCCGTGTGCTCCGACTTTTCCTCGTGCCGCACGGTGATGCGCAACTGGTCATCGGTCAGGGTGATGTCCACGTCTTTGTCGGGGTCGATGCCGGGGACTTCCGCCTTAATGACCAGGGTGCCGTTCTCCCTGTACTCCTCGGTCCGAAGCCATGGGTCCAGGTCGCCTTCGAAGAAGCGCCGAAGCGGCTCGGTGATGTCGGCTCCGGTGCGCCGGAGAATGCCATTGCTCATTTGCGAGTGCTCCTTTCAATGATGGTTAGGCCGCGGACCGGTGCCCGGGCATCAAAGGCGCCGGTCCGCGGCGGTGGCCCCTGTAGCACACAGGGACTGCCCTCACCCGTTTTCCGCGGCCCAACCCGCGGAGCGGATGGTCTTAGCCGGCCTGCGGGCTCTGCTCCCGACGGCGGGACAACTCCGCGTCGATGCACCGGAGAAGGTCACGGGCCGGACCGGGGTCTGATGCACTGGTGCCCGCCTCTCCGCTGTCCAGCTGGCTGCTGTCCGGTTCGGCGCTGTCGAATGCGGCGGTGTCCAGTTCCAGCGCACGTTTCAAACGGAGGAGGTCCGGTGTCGGCACCAACTGCAGATGGTGGAAGGCGTGGAAAATCCTGCCGGAAGGCGTGCTGCCCAGCTCGATGGCGGGCGGGAAGGTCCCGTTGGCTTTCATGGCGCGTGCTCCCAAGGGCTGCCGGTTGGCCCACTGCTTTAGCCATTATGTTCTATACCCAATCTGGCCAGCTGGATCACGCAAAGTAGGCAAAATTCTGTTTCGGGTTTAGCCCTGTCCGGTCATACCCATGCTGCAGACTGGGCACTATGACCTTTGCGAATGTGGGAAGCCTCGGAACCAAGCCCGGCCAACGGGACGCCGTTGTGTCCATCCTTCTCAGGCCCATGCCGGGACTCAAGGAAGCCGGATGCCTGCTGTACGAGGTGGGCGTGAACGACGACGCCCCTGACACGGTGTTTGTGAGCGAACTGTGGGAGTCGCCGGAGGCACACCGGGCCTCACTGCAGCTGGACAGCGTGCGGGCCGCGATCGCCGAAGCCATGCCCCTGCTGTCCGGCGAGATGGGCGGCAGCCAGTTCACGGTGCTGGGGTCGCCGCTGCGGTAACCGGGTACCGGCGCCGGATGCGGCTGCTTCCTGCCTTCCCTTTCGTCCCTGCCCTCTTGTCTTGGCCCTGTTACCCGGGGCGGCCAGCCGCTAGGCTCTGGGCACCGACTGGATTCCAGGAAACAGGGTAAGGGAGACCCATGAAGCCGCTGCCTGTACTTGAGCTTGTCACCCGCCTCGAGGACGCCGAATGGCTTGACCCCGCGGCCAAGAGCGTCCGGAAAGTCGTCAGGAAGGTCCTCCGTCCACGATGGGCGAGGGACGTCCTCCACGGTGTTCCCATCGGTCATCCGGTACACCCACTCGCTGTCCAGGTCCCGATCGGGGTGTGGGTTTCCGCCGGGGTCCTGGACGCAATCCCCGGTACCGGGAAGGCTGCCGGGATTCTGGTGGGGGTTGGCACTGCAAGTGTGCTTCCGTCCGCGCTGGCCGGTTTCAATGACTGGCTGCAACTCCATCCGCAGCAGCAAAGAGTGGGTCTGGTGCACGCCGCCGCAAACGTGACGGCAACGGGCTTTTACATTGCGTCGCTGGTCCAGCGGGCGAGGGGCAGCCAGAACAGCGGAAAGGTGCTCGCCTACTTCGGACTTGCGACAGTAAGTGCCGGCGGCTTCCTGGGCGGCCACCTCACTTACCGCCAGGCAGCCGGGGTGAACCACAGCGAGGAGATACCGCACCGCTTTCCGTCGGGATGGCATTCCCTGGCACAGCTCTCGGACCTGCCTGAAGGAAAGCTGCTCAAGCACGAGGTTGCCGGACTGCCGCTGCTCGTCCACCGGGAGGGCGACAGCGTCAACGTGCTGTCCGACGTCTGCAGCCACCTGTCCGGGCCGCTGCACGAAGGGAAACTTAAGGACGGGGCCGCCAAGGGCGGCAGCGAACCCTGCGTCGTGTGTCCCTGGCACCGGAGCACCTTCTCCCTGCGCACTGGCGAGGTGCAGGCCGGCCCTGCCACCTCCCGTCAGCCACGCTTCGATACCCGTATCACTGGCGGTCTCGTGGAGGTATGCCTGCCCGGAGCTGACGGCTGAGGATGTAAAAGCGCGGTGTCCTGGATCAAAATGGAAGGGCAATGAAGCGCATCAGCCAAATCCGGGAAATTGCTCCTGGGGTTGTCCTCATAACCTCGGGTACGGGAGCACTCGCGTCCAACCTCTACTTTGTCCGGTCCGGATCCGCCCGGGTGCTGGTCGATACGGGCTGGGCCGCCAGCGCGGAGCACGTACATAAGGCTGTCCAGCGAATGCTCGGGCCCGGGGAAAACCCCCGTGCAATCCTGCTGACGCACCTCCACCCCGACCACTCCGGTGCCGCCGGCACGTTGGCCCGGCTATGGCAAGTGCCCGTGTACGTCCATCCGGCCGAGCTGCCCATGGCCCAGGGAAAGTACCGGGCCGACTTTTCAATGCCGTTGGACCGGTGGGTGGTTATGCCCATCATGCGCTCGCTGCCTGCCCGGGTACGCCGGCGGATCGAGGCCAGCGGCGACATTTCCGACGTCGTCCAACCGCTGGCGCCCGGCAGGGAAGTGCCCGAGCTGCCGGGCTGGAACGCCGTGCCGACGCCGGGACATACGCCCGGGCACGTAGCGTTTTGGCGTCCCAGCGACAGGGTTCTGCTATCGGGTGATGCGGTGGTGACGGTAAACCTGAACTCGCTCCCGGGCATCCTCCTGGCCAGGCCTGACCTTGCAGGTCCGCCTTGGTACACCACCTGGGACTGGAAGGTGGCCATGGAATCGGTCGACCGGCTTGCCAACCTTGGCCCCCGGCTGCTGGCGCCTGGACATGGGCGTCCGCTGGCTCTGGACGTTGTGTCCCGGCTGCATGCATTGGCCGGGCAGGAGGCCAAACAGCGGACCAGGCCCAGCCAGGTCAGGGGAGGACTCAGGGCCACGTAGCGGACGTACCGGATTAGCACTGCGGTGGGAACACGCCGCAGGCACGCTATGTCCTGGTCTTGCGCAGGTACCCCAGGAGGCACTCTTCCGCCGGGGATAATGCCGGACGAAAGTCCACACTGATCACGCCGGCTGGAGACGCCAACGGAGTCCCGGACGGCAAAGGTCCGGGGCCGGCCACATCCGGGGAAGGCATACCCGAAGGCAGACGTGGTGGTTCCCAGTCGGGTTGTTCGCTGGGGTAGTGGCGGCCGGTGGGTGAGGTCCAGCCGGGCGGTTCGTTTTTGGTGGCTTCCGTGGGTGTCCAGCCGGTGTTGTGTTTTGAGGCGGTGGTGTTTTGGGCAGAGTTGTGCCAGGTTGCTGATGCCGGTTGTTCCGCCGTGTTGCCAGGCGGTGAGGTGGTCGGCTTCGTTGTCCAGGGAGTTGTTGTTGCAGCCGGGGAAGGTGCATTTGCCGTCCCGGAGGGTCAGGGCTTGTCGCATTGCTTTCGTGATCCGGTAGCTGGTGCGACCTATTTCGAGGGGTGCACCGTCGCGCGGGTCGACGAGGACGCGGGTGAAGGAGTCGGCGCCGTCGGCGAGGAGTTTGCGGGCCATCGACGCGGGGATAGGGCCGTACCCGTCCAGGATGGCCGGTTCGTCCGTTTGGCCGAACAGGGCGAACACGGGGACGGTAACCAGCACGTCGGCGCGGGGTGTGGGGACTTTCCCGGCTTCGGGGCTGGGTTTGTCAGGGAACCCTGCGATGTGCCCGTTGGTTCCGGAGTGAGTGCCGTCGGGGATGGGGAGGCCTGCCGCTGGCTCGTCGGAGCCTATGAGGGTGGCGAGCCCGATGAATTCATCCGGGATCTGTTCCCCGATGACAGCTGGTTGTTCGCCCTCGGTGCTAGGTTCGCAGCTGCTCGCGGGTCTTTCAGCGCCTGCCCTATCCCCGTTGCCTGCAAGGATTCTGCCTGCAAGGGTGCTGCCCGGGGAAGGGTATTCGGTGTGGGCGAGGAGGCGCCGGACAACCTCGTCGGCTGTGATCTGGGTGAGAGTCCGGGTTTCGTTGGGTCCTTGAAGGCCGCGGGCGATAGCTCTGGTCTTGTTCCAGGCCGCCATCGCCGAGTGGGCCGGGAGGTAGACCGAGAACCAGGCCATGCCATCCCGGTCACGGGTGAACTCGACCCGGCGGTCGGCGACGGACTTGGCGTGACGCTTCTCGATCGATTCGGGGTGGTGGCGTTCGCGCCAGGCGCGGACTTTGGCCCGGAACCGTGAGGGGACGAGGTTACCGGCGGGGCAGCCGCGGGCCGGGTTGGGCGCGTCCGGGCCCAGGAAATGATCCGCCAGCGCCGTGGCGGTGGCGTGGTCCAGGTTGTCCGTTTCGTCGGCGATGATCCGGGCGTACTGCCAGGACAAGGATCCGGTGGACAGCGCGTTGTAGGCGGCGGCCAGCGAGCACACCTGCCGGGACTGGGCCAGGAACGCGGCGGCCGCCCCGGAGCTGATGGTCAGGATCCCGGCAATCTCTTCCACAGCTGATATTTCCGCGTAGGTGCGCTCGTGGGCGGAGGCATCGGGCGGGGTCATGGCCAATTGCAGGTCGAGGGACTGGGCCGCGTCCCTAGCCTTGAGTGCGGCGACCTGAGCCTCAAGCCGCTTTTCCAGGCCCACCCGCTCCAACCGGAACCGGTAGAGCCGGTCCAAAAGATCAACACCATTGCCGCCGTCAGCCTCCAGCGAAGCAGCCGCAAGGGCTTCCTCCTCAAGGAACAGCGCGTTGATGGCGGCCGTGGTGGCAGTAACACCCTCCATCGGTGCTGCTATGACTGCGCCGTTTCCCATACCCACATCATCGTGGGAGGGTACGACATTCCTGCCCCAGCACCAGGCCCCCGTCAGGCTTCGGGACCGGGCGCGGGGCTGCCGTCGCCCCTACAGTGTGGGCGCGAGGGCAGCCACCCATTCGCCCCGGCGCAGGACTCCCGCCAGTTTGAGGTCCGGGTCGGTAACGACGACGTCGGCGGACAGGCCAGCACGGAGGTCGCCTGCCTGGGAGGACAGCCCGAGGACAGCGGCCGGAACGCCTGTTGCCGACAGTACGGCGTCCTGCAGGGGGACACCCGCGGCGACGGTGGTGCGCACAACGTCCAGCAAGGTGGCAGTTCCGCCGGCAATGGCCCCGGTACTGTCCACACGCGCGACGCCCTGGTCCACGGTGACGGCCAGCGAACCGAGCTGGTAGGCCCCGTCCTGCAGGCCCGTGGCCGCCATCGAGTCGGTAACCAAGGCGATGTTTTCCGCGCCCACCAGGTCGAACACGAGCTTGACCGTTTCCGGCGCCAGGTGCACGCCGTCTGCGATGAGTTCCACCACCGCATTGCCGGCACGGGCAGCACTGAGGCTGGCCGATACCGGGCCGGGGGAGCGGTGGTGCAGGCTTGGCATCGCATTGAACAGGTGCGTGACGGTAGGCCTGAACCGCCCGGTTGGATTTGACGGAGCAGATAACCCGGCAGCAGCGTGCTCCAGGAACCCTGCAGCGGCCGCCGGGTCCGCGGCGGTATGCCCCAGGGACGGGATGATGCCGCGTGATGCGAGCAGATCCACCAGGCCGGACGCCCCGGGAAGCTCGGCCGCCAGCGTGATGGACGCCAGGGATGGTCCGGCGGCTTCCAGCATCTCGGTCATCAGGGCCGAGTCCGGTTCGAGGAGCAGCGAGGGATCGTGGGCGCCGCACTGCCCTGCCGCCAGGAACGGGCCTTCGAGGTGGGATCCGGCAATCAGTCCTTCCCCCGCCAAAGTCCGCAGGACAGAGAGGTTGCGCACCAGGTTCCCCGGCGACCCCGTCACCAGGCTGGCCAGCAGCGTTGTGGTACCCCGGCTGTGCAGGTAGCGGGCCGCCGACCGGGCGGCGTCGAGGGAGCCCTCGGAGAAGTCGGAGCCGTTCGCGCCGTGGCAGTGCAGGTCCACCAGGCCTGGCAACAGGATGTTTTCGGTCGCAGGCCCAGCCTTCCCGCGGTATCCGGACGTCGGCCCTGCATAGGTGACGCGGCCGGCGTCAACCGCTATGACGCCGTCGGCGATGTCCATGCTTCCGGTGACCATCCGGCCTCGCAGGACCCGTTCGTTGCTCATGCTTCCGACCCTTCCCCAGCGGGTGTCCCTAGGGGTCCCCCTGCCACTGCCGCGGCCATCGCCGCAGCCAAAGCAGGGTCGGCGGCGGCCGCCCGGTCCCCGCCGGAGAGCCCGTGGCGTGCCCGGGCGGAAGTGTGGACTGCCTGGACGCCGCTTTCGAGCAGCCGCGGTACCAGTTCCAGCGTCACTCCGCCGCCGGCCATGACCTGGACCGACGGCGCGTGGGTCCGGCCCAGCTCCACCAGCCGGGCGAGCATGCCAAGGCCCAGGGCGCAGTCCGGGCTGCCGCCGCTGGTCAGGACACGGTCCACCCCTGCCTGCTCCAACCGGGCCAGGGCTTCCGCCGGATCGAAGCCGGCCGCCAAAGCGGCGTCGAAGGCCCTGTGGAACGTCACCTCGGCGGCCGGCGTGCAGCGCCGTGCCACCTCGGCAAAGCGCCCGACGGCGGAGGCGTCCGGTCCGCCGTCGGCCGCCAGGACCCCGACCACCACACCGGCGGCACCTGCATCCATTGCCGCCGCCACGTCACGCTCGATTACTGCAAGCTCTCCGGGAGAGTAGATGAAGTTGCCGGGCCGGGGCCGCACCAGGACGTGGACGGGCAGGCCCACGGTGCAGGCCTGCTCCACGGAGGCGATACTGGGCGTGATGCCGTCCGTCCCGGCCAGGGCGGCGCAGAGTTCCACCCGGGCGGCGCCCGCGGCGGCAGCCAGCCGGACGCCGTCGGCATCCTCCACGGCAAGCTCCAGGACGGGGCCGGCAGCAATCCCTGCAGCGGCCCGAGCTGCGCCGGCGGCCCCGGCGGTGGACCCCGTGCTTACAGCCCCTGCCATGCCGGCTTCCGACCGAAGGTGTCCGTGTAGTACTCGCGGTGCGCCAGCCGGGAGGCCGCAGCCTCATCCACCAGGACGGACACGTGCGGGTGCAGCTGCAGCGCCGACGCCGGGCAGACTGCCGCGACCGGACCTTCGACGGCGGCCGCGATGGCTTCCGCCTTCGCCTCGCCCATGGCGAGCAGCAGCAGGTGCCGGGCCTCGCGAATGGTGCCCAGGCCCTGGGTCAGGACGTGGTCCGGGACGTCGTCCGCCGAGTCGAAGAAGCGGGCGTTGTCCTGCCTGGTCTGCCGGGTGAGGGTCTTGATCCGGGTCCGGGAGCCCAGCGAGGACATGGGCTCGTTGAACCCCACATGCCCGTCAGTTCCGATGCCCAGGATCTGGATATCCACCCCGCCCGCTGCTGCGATCAGGCCCTCGTATCGGGAAGCCTCGGCCTCGGGATCCTCCGCCATCCCGTCCAGTCCGTACACCGCGTCCGGGGCGAAGTCCACACTGGCGGTGAACTCGTCCCGGATCACTGAGTGGTAGGACTGCGGGTGTGCGGCGGGCAGCCCCACGTACTCGTCGAGGAGGAACGCCTGCGCCTGGGCGAAGGTCAGGCCGCCCGTGCGGTGCCGGCGGATGAGCTCCTGGTAGGTGCCCAGCGGCGTGGAGCCGGTGGCCAGCCCCAGGACGCACGGTCCGCGGCGAACCTGTTCCTCGATGGCGTCGGCAGCCGTGCGGGCAACGTCGTCGGCGGTGGGAAGGATGATGATTTCCATGCGGGAGTGCTTTCGGGTTGGTGAACGGAGCGGGGGGACTTACTTGGCGGCGTCGGTGTCCACCGTGACTTCGTCGTCCTCACGGCCGGGGGTGCGCAGGTTCCAGCGCTTGATGACGAAGGAGAACAGGAAGTAGTAGATCACCGCGTAACCCAACCCGATGGGGATGAGCATCCAGCCGTTCTGCGATTTCCCGAAGTTGAGGACGAAGTCGATCAACCCCGCCGAGAAGGTGAAGCCGTGATGGATGTCCAGGGCGTTGACCAGGGCCATTGACGTGCCGGTCAGCACTGCGTGCACGATGTAGAGGGGGAAGGCGACGAACATGAACGCGTACTCGAGCGGTTCGGTGATGCCTGTGAAGAATGCGGTGAGCGCGGTGGAGAGCATGATGCCGCCCACGATCTTCTTCTGCGAGGGCTTGGCGTGTCGCCACATGGCAAGGGCAGCCGCGGGCAGGCCGAACATCATGATGGGGAAGAAACCGGTCATGAAGACGCCTGCCGCGGGGTCGCCGGCAAAGAAGCGGTTGAGGTCGCCGCGGACCAGCTGGCCGGAGGCGTCCGTGTAGTCACCGATCAGGAACCAGAGGCCGGAGTTGAGGATGTGGTGCAGTCCTGCCGGGAGGAGCATGCGGTTGGCGAAGCCGTAGATGCCGCCGCCGAGTTCCGGGTTTCCGGCCACGGCCTGGCCCGCTGCGGAGAGGCCGGCGTTGAAGAGCGGGTAGAAGAGGGCAAGCACGACGCCGACAACCAGGCTGGTGACGGACGTCAGGATGGGCACCAGGCGGCGGCCGCTGAAGAAGCCCAGGAAGTCGGGCAGCTTGGTGCGGTAGAACCGTTGCCATAGGCCGGCGGAGAGCAGGCCCACCACGATGCCGGCCAGTACGCCGTAGTTGATCAGGGCCTGCTTGCCGGCGGGATCCACCTGCCCTGCCAGGACCAGCGGTGACATGGCCTTGAAGACGCCGTCGATCACCATGTAACCCACCACGGCGGCCAGTGCGGTGGAGCCGTCGGACTTCTTTGCCCAGCCGATGGCGATGCCGACGGCGAAGATCAGCGGCAGCCAGGTGAACACCGCGTTGCCGGCGGCCGAGATGACGGCGGCGCCGCCTTCGAATCCGGGAATGGCGCCCAGCAGGTCCGGCTGCCCGATGCGCAGCAGCAGGCCCGCCGCGGGCAGGACGGCGATGGGAAGCATCAGGCAGCGGCCCAGCCGCTGGAGGGTGGCGAAGGCGCGGTTTGGCTTCTTCTCCGGCGCCAAGGCCGTGGTCTCGGATGTTGACATGGGTACACCTCTGCGGGTTGGGGATCGGGGCTTGTGAAGTGACGGTTACAGCCGGTACTGTCTGGTTATGACCAGTTTAGTGTGATTGATCCCACGACCGGCTGTCAAGATCGGCGGAGAACACCGCCAGGGCTGTTGGTTCGATGGGGAGGAAGCCAGAATAGGTCCCACCGGGCCGCCGGTCCGGTGCTGAAGAAGTGCTCCACGCGGGCACCGTCAGAAAGGGCAGCAATGTCCAAAGCAGAAAAGATCATTGAAGGCCTGGGCGGCGCCGCCAACATCCTTGAGGTGGAAGCCTGCATCACCCGCCTCCGGACCGAGGTAAAGGATGGATCACTGGTGAACGAAGCCTCCTTGAAAGCCGCTGGGGCCCACGGCGTGCTCACCGCCGGCACCGCAGTCCAGGTGATCGTTGGTCCTGAGGCCGACTCCCTGGCCGAAGACATCGAGGACCTCCTCTAGTGGCGGAGTCGATGCTGGTCCTTGCCCCCATCAGCGGGGCAGTGGTGCAGCTGCCAGACGTTCCCGATCCCGTGTTCGCGGGGCAGATGGTGGGTTCCGGCGCGGCCGTTGAACCGCCGGCCGGTGACGCGTTCGACGTCGTGTCCCCCCTGGCGGGAAAGGTGGTCAAGCTTCTGCCGCACGCCTTTGTTGTGGTGGGCGAGTCGGGCCGCGGCGTGCTGACGCACGTGGGCATCGACACCGTGAAGCTCAAGGGCGACGGCTTCAAGCTGCTGGTCGCCCAGGGCGACACCGTCGCGGCCGGCGAACCCGTCATGCATGTGGACCCGGCCCCCGCACTGGCGGCCGGTTATTCGATGGTGAGTCCCGTCGTCGTACTCGACACGAAGCCGGACACGGCAACGCTGCTGGCGGAAGGTGCCGTGGCGGCGGGCGCCAGCCTGTTTTCGCTGGACTGAAGGATGTACGGCCTAGAGCCGGACTTCCATGTTGAGCGAGTAGCGGTCGGAGCGGTACCAGGAGCGCGAATGCTCAATCGCCAGGGCGCCCGAATAGGAAATCCGGTCGAAGGCCAGGACCGGCGCACCCGTTCCGGTGCCGAGAAGCGCCCCCACATCCGCGGGGGCGCCCTCGGACCGGACGCTTTGGCGTGCCCGGTCGATCTGGTGGCCGAACTGGGCAGCCAGGGCCTTGTAGACCGAGCCGGTCAGGTCGATGTCCAGCAGTCCGGCGGCGTGCTCCGGATTGTACCACGCGTCGTCGACGCTTACCGGGCGGCCGTCGGCCAGGCGGAGCCGGCGCAGGTGGATGGCTTCGGACCCCCGCGGGAGGCTGAGCGCCTCCGCGGTGTGGTCGGGCGCGGCGGCTGACTCCGCCACCAGCACCACGGTGCTGGGGACGTGGCCCATGGCCTCCATTTCCTGCGTGAAGGACGCCAGGTGCAGCGTGGACTGGACGGGGGAGTCCGCCACGAACGTTCCCTTGGCCGGAACGCGGACCAGATGCCCTTCGTTCACCAGGCGGCCGATCGCCGCGCGGACGGTGATGCGGCTGACGCCGTAGGAGTCCATGAGGGTCCGCTCGCTGGGAAGCCGGGCGCCGGGCCCCAACTGCTCCTTGGCCAGCCGCAGGATGATCAGCCGGAGCTGCTCATGCTTGGGGACCTGGGAGTTGTTGATGGCCGCCCTCCCCGCCTCGGTGCCGGTAGTTATGGCGGACACTGTTGCCCCTCTGATCTGTGGAGCGGTCCGGTGCGGACCACTACCTCGGATTATTCCACACTGCCAAAGTTATCCGCCCGTTATTTCCCTCTGCACGCAGGACCGTCTATGGTGGAAAACACTAAGCATGCTTTCTATTTCGAAGGGGATGTACACATGCGTAAAGTTCCGGCTCTTGGATTGATGACTGCGGCAATGCTGGCCCTGGCCGGCTGCACGGGCGGAGGAGGCGGCGCGGCCAGCCCCACTGCGACCACGACGGCGTCACCCTCCCCTACCGAGGAAGAGAAGGTCTACACGGAAGATGAGCTGCGCGACCTCATCTCCGGCAAGACCGACGCCGACGGCAACGAGCTGAAGCTCTACTCGAAGGAGCAGGTGGACCAGGGCGGGAACATCGCCAACCTGCTGCTGAGCACCGCAACGGTGGACCCTGAAGACTGCAAGGACATTGCCACCGCCGGCCTGCTGGACACCGTGGAGAACGGCGAGGTGGCCGTCGCGATCTCCGAAGGCAACCAGCCCCGCACCCTGTCCGCACAGTCCAGCGGTGAAGGGGAGGACGCCGAGCAGGTCCTCACGGACATCAAGGGCAAGATGGACCAGTGCGCCACCTTCAAGGTTGAGGCCCTGGGCCAGAGCTACGAGGTCTCCAGTGAGGAGCTGCAGGCCGAGACGGATGCCCAGGAAACCTTCGCCACCCTCAGCAGCCGCAGCGGCGAGAACCAGCAGAAGCTGATGCAGGTCTCTGCTGCGGAGGGGCGGCTGCTGGTGGTCGCCACCAAGAGCGGCGCCGAGCTGGGCGACGCGGACCAGAAGGAGCTTGAGGACCTCATTAACGAAGTGCTTGAGCAGGCCGACGGCGGCGGCGCCACCTCCAGCCCGACGTCCACCTCCACCGCCACGTCCACTTCGACTGCTACGTCCACGGCCTCGCCGGAGGACACAGCCTCCCCGATGGCCACGGAGACCGAAGACAGCGAGTCCACGGCTTCGCCGACAGCGTCACGCTGATCCGGTAGTCGCCCATTCGACAGCAAGGGCGGGCAGGACCAGTTGGTCCTGCCCGCCCTTCGCTGTTCTTGCGGATCCAGGATCTAGGCGCCGACCGGCGGAGCGGGCAGATGCTGCCCTCTCATAATGAGCTGCTCCAGTTGCCGGGCCAGCTCCGCAGGCGGCACGGAAGCGTCAACCTTCACGAAGTCCTTGTATTCCGGCAGCGCAGCGTAGGCGTCCCGGAACGCGATGAGGTCCTCCAGCGTCTCGTCATCCGTCCCGCGGGCAACAATGCGCCGGTGCGCCTCGCCGGGGTCAATATCAAAATGGACGACGGCGTCAGGCGCCGGAAGTGCCTTCAGCAGCCAGGGCAGGAAGCGGCCGCGTGGCAGGGCCTTGGTGGTCCGAAGTGCCAGCTGGCAGTACAGGTGGCGGTCCATGACCACCAGTCCCTCAAAGCGGCTTGCCCTCAGATGGGAAACCAGCACGTTCCACACCCGGAAGGTGGTTTCCAGGGCCTCGGCCAGGCGCTTGGGAAGGCGGATCCCCGTCCTGGCGGACAGGACGGACATGGTTCGCCGTCCGGCATGGTTGTTCAGCAGCACGGCCTTGCCGCCGTGTGCTTCGACGTACGACACCAGGGCAGCGGCAGCCGTGGACTTGCCGGAACCGTCGATTCCGGTAAGAACAATGATCACGTGGCCTCCTTCTGCCATGGGTTAAACGCCCCCGGTTCCCGGGAAGTCCCGCTTGAAGTGAAATTCCCAGCTAACGGGCCCTTTTTCACAGGTTTGCCGACCAACCACAGGATCCACACTTCCATGCGATCACGCCCCTGAAAACGTAGGCTGGAAAGCGGCCGGGCCAGTACGGCCGGAAGCAGCGGCTTTCCCACGGTGAAAGGCAGGACCATGACCACATCCAATAACGAGCCCCTGAACGACGCAGACCTTCGCGGCCTCGGTGACCCTGACGAAGCCAAGACCGTCCCTGGACAGGGGAAGGAAGCTCCGCAAAGCGGCCTGCACCCCGAACTGCCCGGCGCATCCAACATCCGTGAAGAGCAGCAGGCCCATCCCGGCGGTACCGTCCCGGCGTCGTACGTCGGCAGCGGCGATCCCGGGCAGGAAAACAAGCCCGAGGAAGCCCTGGAGGAGTCCGGAACCTGGGACGACGAAGTCTGACGTGATCACCCGTGCCCACGTTGACCGGGCTGCGGACCGGACCGCCGGCCTCACCCGCCTGACGCCCGTTATGGCGGCCGACCGGGGCGCGTTTCCCGGACAGGCCTGGTTCAAATGCGAGTTCATGCAGCACACCGGGACCTTCAAGGCCCGGGGTGCGCTGAACCGGATCCTGGCCAGCAAGGAACGCGGTGAACTCCGGCCCGATGTGGGCGTGGTGGTGGCCTCCGGCGGGAACGCGGGCCTCGCCAACGCCTACGCGGCAGCCCAGCTCGGCGTCCCCGCCACGGTGTTCGTTCCCTCCGCAGCGCCGGAAGTCAAAGTCCAAAAGCTCAAGGCCATCGGCGCCACCGTGGTCCAGGGCGGTGCGGAATATGCCGAGGCCTACCAGGCGGCGGTGGCATACGCCCGGGACACCGGCGCCGTATACTGCCACGCCTACGACCAGCCCGAAATCGCAGCGGGCGCAGGAACCGTTGGCACGGAACTGCTGGAACAGGTGCCCGGCGTCGAAACCGTCCTGGTGGCTGTCGGCGGCGGCGGACTCATGGCAGGCGTTGCGGCCGCCGTGGAAGGCCACGCAAAAGTCGTGGCTGTGGAACCGCACGGCGCACCTACCCTGCATACCGCCCTTGCCGCGGGAGAGCCGGTGGACGTGGCGGTGTCCGGCGTCGCGGCGGACTCGCTGGGAGCCCGCCGCGTCGGTGACATCGGCTTCTCCGTGGCGGTCCGCACCGGCGTCGAAAGCGTCCTGGTGTCCGATCACCATATTGTTGCAGCCCGAACTCAGCTCTGGAACACCTACCGGATAGTGGTGGAGCAGGGTGCCGCGGCCGCCTACGCGGCCCTCACCAGTGGCGCCTACGTGCCCCACCGGGACGAGCGCGTGGCAGTGATCCTCTGCGGCGCCAATACGGACCCGGCCAGCCTGTAGCCGGGCGGCCGGGCCCGGTTCGCGGAGGGTATTTAGCTGCAGAACTGGCTGTAGGTGCTGCCGGCTTCCTCGTAATCGGCCTGGAGCTCGGCGAGCTTGGCCTCGTCCGGCGTTTCCTTCGCCTGCTCGTCCGTGTACTCGATGATCGAGGCGAGGGCCGGCTTCAGGTCGTCGGAAGCGACGGCGTGGATGGGGCGGATCTGGTTTGCCAGCCGGTTCATGCCCGTCTTGCCGGCGCTGTTGGCGGGGTTCGACACAACGGACTGGATCCGCTCGCAGGTTTCTGCGGTGGACAGTTGGTGGGAGGCGGAGCAGGCTGTAGCCGAAGCAACCAGGCCGGCGGCGAACAGGACTGTGGCGAATTTCTTCATGGATCCCTCAGTAGTCAATAGAGGTTTCGATTGTAAGCAGAATGGGGGCTCCGATGCCTTGGCGGGCCCAACTGCCGTACTTAAACTGGCTACACCATCGTGTGGAGCTGCCGCAGAGGGCCCCGCGCAAAAATCCAGATCAGGAATCATTATGCGCCGAACAGTACAACGCCGTGCAGTCATCGGGTTCATCGCTCTAATGGCCCTCGTCCTCCCCACCGCCGTTCCCGCCTCCGCCGGCGACTCCCCGGGAGACAATGTCATCGTGCTCGACGGCGCCACCTCCGCCGAGGGCATCGCAGCGGGACGGGGGACTACTTTCTATGCAGGGGAGCTGGAAACCGGGGACATCTTCAAGGAGGACATCCGGGAGCCTAAGGCCACACGATTCATCGATGCGCCAGCCGACCGGCAGGCGGTAGGCATGAAGTTCGATGTCCGCACCAACCTGCTCTTCGTGGCGGGCGGCAGCACCGGCAAGGCCTTCGTGTACAACACGAAGACAAAGGAGGCTGTAGGGGAATTCGCTTTGGCGCCGGGCTTCATCAATGACGTCACCCTCACCAGGGACGGGGCCTGGTTCACCAACTCCGCACGTGGGGAGCTTTACCAGTTGCAGGTAAGCCGGGACGGGAAGTCGGGAACTGTCACCGCGCTGCCGCTGCTGGGCCCGGCCGCCGAACTGCCGGGTGCGTTCAACCTGAACGGCATCACGTCCGTAAAGGGTGGCCGGGTGCTGATCGTGGCCCATTCCGCCAAGCAGGCCCTTTTCACAGTGGACCCCGACACCGGGCAGAGCGCGTTGATTGCCACCGAAAAGCTTCCTAATGCGGACGGCATCGTCGCCCGCGGCAAGACCGTGTGGGTGGTGCAGAATTTCCTCAACCAGGTCAGCCGGGTCAAGCTCAACCACGACCTGTCCTCGGGCGAGGTCAGGGACGTCATCACGAGCGACAGCTTCCAGATTCCCACAACGGCGGCACTGTTTGGGAACACGCTGGCGGCAGTCAACGCCAAGTTCGACGAGCCGGCAGCGGATCTACACGAAGTGGTCCTGGTCCCTGCACGGCAGCACGGCCAGGATGACCGGTACGAGTCAGGCCCCTAACCAGCAGCCCTCCCGGCGTCTACTTTCCGAGGTAGCGTCCGGGGCGGTGGTTCAGGGCGAGGATAAGGTTCAGCAGCGTGGCGCCGACGGCGGACAGCAGCACCATCAACGGTGGCACCAGTACCAGCGCCGCCAGCACGATGGCCACGTCCAGCACCATCTGCACATATCCGGCCCGCCACTTCAGCTTCTCCTGCAGCAGCAGCGCCAGGATGCTGAAGCCGCCCAGGCTGGACTTATGCCGGAACAGGATGAGCAGCCCGACGCCGGCCAGCAGGTTTCCGCCCAGCACCCCATAGACGGGGTCGATCACCAGCGGCCCCAGGGCCCAGGGGTGCAGGCTTGCCATGGCCGAGACCAGGGCGATTGCCGCGCCGGTGCGCAGCGCGAAGTTCCAGCCCTTCTTCCATACCGCCAGGCCAAAGAACGGCAGGTTCACCCCGAAGAAGATCACGCCGAACGGCAACGGCAGGGTGTAGCTCAGCAGCAGGGCCAGGCCGGCCGTGCCGCCGGTGACGGCCTCGCTGGACTTGAGCAGGTACAGGCCCAGTGAAGCGGCGAAGGTTCCAGTGAGGAAGCCCAGGACATCCTCGAGCAGGGAATGGCGGACGGCCGACGGCGGCGTGGCGGGCGCCGCCGTTGTGGTTCCTTCCGCAGTGGCCGGCTCGGCACCGCGAACGTCTGCGGGGGGCATGGTGGCGGTACTCACCGGACGGCAAACCGTTTGCGGTCTGCCAGGACAGCGAGGACGCGGCTGTTGGTTTCTTTGTCCGCCAGGGTGACGCGGACGCCGTCGCCCGCGTAACCGCGGGCGAGGATATCCGCGTCTGCCAGGGCTGCGAGCAGCTCTTCCCGCAGCTCGTCGGAGGCGCGGAGCCAGTAGAAGTTGGCCTGGCTGTCCGGGACGTCCCAGCCGAAGCTGCGAAGGGCGGCGATGACCCGGGTGCGTTCCTGTGCCACGGCGTCGGTTCGTGCACGAAGTTCATCGACTGCGGCCAGCGATGCGGCGGCCGCGGCCTGGGCCATCCGGTTGACGCCGAAGGGAATGGCGGTCCGGCGGAGTCCTTCAGCCACGGACGGGCGGGCGATGGCATAGCCGATCCGCAGTCCGGCGAGGCCGTAGGCCTTGGAAAAGGTGCGCAGGATGCACAGGTTGGGGTAGCGCCGGTAGAACTCCAGCGAGTCCAGGCCCGGCCCGCGCTGGTACTCGATGTAGGCCTCGTCCAGCACCACCAGGACCGTGGACGGCACGGACTTCAGGAAGTCCTGCAGTGCGCCGCCGTCAATGGAGACGCCCGTCGGGTTGTTGGGGGAGCAGAGGATCACCAGGCGGGTGCGGTCCGTGATGGCGGCGGCCATGGCCGCGAGATCGTGCTGTTCGTTGTCCAGCAGCGGGATTGGGACAGGTACGGCGCCGGCCACGGTGACAAGGATGGGGTACGCCTCGAAGGACCGCCACGCGAAGACTACTTCGTCCCCGGCATCGCAGACCGCGGTGATGATCTGCTGCAGGACGCCTGAGCTGCCGGGGCCGGCGGCGATTTCCTCCGGGGACACTCCGTGGTGCCGCGCAATGGCTTCCCGGGCGTCCACCGCGCCCATGTTGGGGTACCGGTTGATCCGGCCGGCTTCGGCAGTAACAACCTCGACGACGGACGGCAGCGGAGCAAAGTGGCTTTCGTTTGAAGCCAGGGCGGCAGTCAGTTCAGACTCTGCGCTTTTACCGGCAACGTACGCGGGGAGGTTTGCGACGGCGGCGCGCAGCCCGGGAGCGGCAGTGTCGGGAAGGGTGCTGGTCATGCAAAGCATCGTGGGGCAGCGGCGTGCGTATGCGCAACACAGCTGCTTGCTGCAGGACAGATCCAGCCTTGCCAGCAGGATGGAGTGGCAAAATGCTCAGTATGCACCTTCTTGATGCTCTTGACGCCGAGATCCTCCTCACACTCGACGACGACCCGCAGGCGACGGTCCTCTCGCTCTCCCGGACGCTGGGGGTTGCCCGGAACACGGTCCATGCCCGGCTGCGCCGCCTGGTTAATGACGGAAGTCTGGCGCCTTTCAGCCAGCGGGTCAGGACGGAGGCGCTGGGGTTGCCGCTGACCGCCTTCATCTCGATCTCCATCAGCCAATCCTCAAGCGATGAAGCAACTGCCGCACTGCGGACCATCCCGGAAATCATCGAGATGCACGCCACCACGGGCGATGCCGACCTGCTGGCCAAAGTGGCGGCGAAGGACCCGGCCGACCTCCACCGGGTGACCAATGCGATGCTGGCGATTGCCGGCGTCGTCCGCACCAGCACGGCCATGTCGCTGGTGGAGGTCATGCCGACGAGGACCGTGCCATTGCTGCAGTCGGTGGCGGGCTACAAGGTCGGCGAAGACTAGAACGAGGAGATAAAAGAACAATTTCTCCCACAAAGTATCGGAATAGCTCTTGACCGACCTGTGAAGCCACTGATAAACCTGAAGGGCAGAAAGCGTTTTCCCCGACCTCAAACCCCTTCCATTGAATTTGGTGAAGAGGTAATTTTCGGGGCACATGAAACGTTCCAAACTGTCGTGCGGCAGACTCAGCTGCCGCCGCATCAAAGGAGATGTTCTTTGGCTTTTCCCTCGAAGTGTTCCTATCCATCCCGCGCGGGCCGTGCCTGGAAGGCCGCCCCCGCAGCTGCACTGACAGCGGCGGCGCTGGCCTTTACCGGTGTACCGCTTGCCCAGGCGGAGCCCGGCCAGCCCACCCCCGGCCAGGCAAAGGCCGCATCAACGAAGCTCAAGCGCCAGGTGGAAAACCTGGACCGCGCACCCGTTGCGGTGTTGACGGGTCAGGGCGTCACGCTGGGCTGGCGCATGCTCGGCCTGGACAAAGACAGCATCGGGTTCCACGTGATCCGCGACGCCGTACAGATCACCCAAGAGCCCATCCGGGACACCACCACCTATGTCGACCCGGCCGGAACCGCAACCTCCAAGTACGTCATTAAGACCGTGGGTAACGGCAACGGCCAGGACAAGCTCAGTGCGGAATTCACCCCGCTCGAGCAGAACTACCTGTCCATCAAGCTGGACAAGCCGGCCGACAGCGTCAGCAAGGATGGAAAGCCCTACACCTACACCGCCAACGACGCCACCGTGGCGGACCTGGACGGCGACGGCAGCTACGAGATCATCCAGCTCTGGAACCCCTCCAATGCGCAGGACAACTCAAGATCCGGCTACACGGGCAATGTGTACGTGGATGCCTACAAGATGGACGGCACCAAGCTGTGGCGCATCGACCTCGGCCACAACATCCGCGCCGGCGCCCACTACACCCAACTGCTTGCATACGACTTTGACGGGGACGGCAAGGCCGAGGTTTCCTTCAAGACCGCTGACGGCACCAGGGACGCCGCAGGCACGGTCATCGGTGACCCTGCAGCCGACCACCGCAACAGCGGCGGTTACATCCTGTCCGGCCCGGAATTCCTCACTGTGTTCAACGGCGCCACCGGTACCATCATGGACACCGTCCCCTACGACCCGCCCCGCGGCAATGTCTCCGCGTGGGGCGACGGCTACGGCAACCGCGTGGACCGCTTCCTGGCCGGCGTAGCCTACCTTGACGGGGAGAAGCCGTCCCTGATGTTCAGCCGCGGTTACTACACCCGGACCGTCCTGGTCACCTATGACCTGGTGGACGGCAAGCTGGTGAAGCGATGGACATTTGATTCGGACACTGCGGGCGCGGAGTACAGGGGCCAGGGCAACCACAACCTCTCCGTTGCGGACGTGGACCAGGACGGCAAGGACGAGTTCGTCTTCGGCTCCATGACCATCGACGATGACGGCAAACCGCTGTACAACACCAAGCTGGGCCACGGCGACGCCATCCACACGGGCAACCTCGATCCGTCCCGTCCGGGCCTTGAGACCTTCGCCGTCCACGAGAGCATGAGCCAGAGCGGCAACCGCGGAGCCACTTTCCGTGACGCCGCCACCGGTGAAATCCTCTGGAGCATCCCCGCCACGCGGGATACCGGCCGCGGCGCGACCGGAGATATCGATCCCCGCTTCCCGGGCTCCGAGAGTTGGGCTGTAGGCGGCGACGGCGCCTGGAACTCGCCGGTTGGCCAGCTGCGCTCCGCCAAGGGCGAGCTGATCGCGAACAAGATCCCTGCCGCCAACTTTATGGCCTGGTGGGACGGCGACCTGCTTCGCGAGATCGTGGACCACGACTTCGACGCCGTTGCCGGCGTAGGCGTGCCCACCGTCTCCAAATGGAACTGGGAAACTGAGTCCAGCGACAGGCTGCTGACCGCCACCGGCGCCCGGACCAACAACCACACCAAGGGCAACCCGTCCCTCCAGGCGGATCTCCTGGGTGACTGGCGTGAGGAACTTGTGTTCCCGTCGTCGGACAGCACGGAACTGCGGATCTACACCAGCACCGCACCCACCGAGGTGCGGCTCCGCACCCTAATGCACGACCCCATGTACCGGACCGGCGTGGCTAACCAGAACGTGTCCTACAACCAGCCGCCGCACCCCAGCTTCTTCATCGGTGTAGGCATGGAGACCCCTGAATTGCCGTCCGTCACCTACGCAGGCACTCAGAAGTAGCCAGCGCAAGGCCGCACAAGAACGGCAAAGCGCCGCCCGCCTCGCGGAAGAGGCGGGCGGCGCTTGGTTAGGAGATGTGCGACGGCGTGCCGTCCTCGCGGTCAGTGCTGGCCGAGGTTGCCGCCAATAGGCGGCAGGCCGCCGTCGGGACGCCGGTCGTCATCGCGCCGCTCGCCCGCGCTTAGGTTTTCGCCCTCGATGGTCTCGTCGGACTCGCCGGTGGTGTCCACCAGGCCGTTCGTTTGGTCGAAGGGGTGACCGATCCGGTCATCACCACCAAGGTCGGCGACTGAACCGGTGGAGCCGGCGGCCGCCGTCGTACCCGTTGTTGCCGTATCCGTGCCCGTAGTGGTGGTATCCGTCGTCAGGGGCGTGACGGTGGCCGGCTCCCCGGTAGTGGCTGGAGTTACCGTTTCGTCCGCAGCTGCAGTCTCGCCCTTGTTGCCCCCGGCAGCCATGGCGGCAGCGGCACCGGCTGCTGCCGCAACGCCCAGTCCGGCGGCCACCTTGCCCGAAACACCGGCCTTGCCGGAATCGCCGCGGGATGCTGCCGCGTCTTCCACGCCGGGCGTTCCTACCGTGGCGCCGGGGTTGACCGTGCCGCGCCAGGCGCCGCTCGCGTAGCCTTCGTCCTCGATGAATTCCTTGAAACGCTGCAGGTCGGCCTCGGCCTGGCGGTCAACGACGTTGAGCTTGTCGCCCACCTTCTCGATCAGTCCCTCGGGCTCGTAATCAATCGTCAGCCGCACGGACGTCTGCCCGCCGCCTACGTCCTCGAACTCCACCACGCCTGCGTTCGTGGCACCTTCGGTGGCAGCCCAGGCCACCTTGCGGTCCGGGACCTGCTCCAGGATCTTCGCTTCCCACTGCCGGCGGACGCCACCGATTTCGGCCACCCATTCCAGCCGGTCATCGGCCAGCTGCGTGACGCTCTTGATGCCGCCCATGAAATGCGGGAACTCCTCGAACTGGGTCCACTGGTTGTAAGCCGTGCTCACCGGTACGTTCACCAGAATGCGTTTTTCCACCTTCGTGCTCATAACGTCTCCTTCGCTTTGTCACCGGAACTGATGACCCGGAAAAATCATCAGCATGCTTACCAACATACCTTTTGGGCTCGTCCATATCCAGAGCACGGAAATCGGAACGGACGACGGCGGCCCCTGGCCGGGTGCCGCCGTCGGGCATGCCAAAGCCCGGCCGCGGGGAGGCGGCCGGGATGGGCCGCCGCCTACTTGGACGCCGGCGGGGCGGGCTCGTCGGCCCCTTCTGCCGGATCCTGGGAATGTACGCGGATCTCCGTGACGTCCGCGTCCGGATCGCCCTCGGCGGGTGCTTCGGTGTGGACTCGCTCGTCCAGTGGATATTCCGTCATGGCTGGTGTGCTCCTTGGAAGGCGAACAGGGAAGGCGGCGGGACGCCACGAAAACCGGGGTTGCGCTACAGATCATTCAGCGCTCCCGGCCGCGGCCTGTCAAGGACATCACCGGGTAAGCCAGGGGCTCTGGCCGGCACGGTCCATCTGTGCTGGACTGTTGGGTGCAGTGGCACCAACCAGCGCCGCCAGTTTCGCAGGAAGACGGACGGCACCTTTTCGAAAGAACATGGAAGGCCGGCGCCGCCCGGCCCTCGGAAGGAACACTCATGGCACCGTTCAAGATCGGATATTTCGTGGGAAGCCTGGCAACAGGCTCGATCAACCGGACCCTTTCCAAGGCGCTGATCAAGCTCGCGCCGGAGGACCTGGAGTTCACGGAGATCCCCATCGGGGACCTCCCGCTCTACAGCTACGACTACGACGCCGACTTCCCGCCCGCAGCCCGTGCCCTCAAGGAGGCCATCGAGGCGTCGGACGGCATCTTGTTCGTATCCCCTGAGTACAACCGGTCCATCCCCGGTGCACTGAAGAACGCCATCGACTGGGGCTCCCGGCCCTGGGGCAGCAACTCGTTTGCCCGCAAGCCCACCGGCATCATCGGCGCCTCCGTGGGCAGCATCGGTACTGCCGTCATGCAGTCCTCCTTCCGCAGCGTCCTCAGCTTCCTGGATGCGCCGCAGCTGAACGCCCCCGAGGCCTACATCCATTACGACGCCGCTGTTTTCGGCGAGGACGGCGAGGTGAAGAAGGAGGATACTGCCAGGTTCCTGCGCCACTACATGGACGAGTACGCCGCGTTCGTTGCGCGCGTCCTGGCAGCCAACGCACCGGGCCACATCGGCGACCTGGAAACCGACGAGGCCAAGCTGACCCGCTAGAAGCAATATCGGAGCCGGGCATGCGGAGGCGCGCCGTCCCAGTATGGCGGCCTCCGAGTCCGTGTGCGCTGGGTGTCAGTCCAGCGGCAGGGTTACGGTCACTTTGGTGCCGTGCCCCGGGCTGGAACTGATGTCCACGCAGCCACCGGCTTCCCGGACGGCCACCGACATAAGGCGCAGCCCATAGCCGTGGTGCCGCCCGCGCGTGGCGCGGCGGCTGTCAAAGCCGGTGCCGTCGTCGGCCACTACCAGGCGGATGCCGTGGTCCACCGCGGCAAGCCGGACGGTGAGGTGGGACGCCCCGGAGTACTTATATGCATTGCTGAGCGCCTCGCGGGCCGACTGGTAGAGGAGGGCGGCGCAGTCCGACGGGATCTCGATGCCCCAGTGCGGAGTATCCCAGCAGACGGCGGTCCCCCTCCGGCGGAGGGGTCCGGTCAGCCGGTCAATGCAGCCGGCCAGTCCCAAAGCGTGGAAATCGAGCGGATGCTGGTCCGTCAGCACGCCTCCCTCGGTGGTGACGTCGCCCTCAAAAGCTGTCTTGTCTCCCATGACTTCCTGCTCCCCACAAGCTGGTTTGGTCCAATGCCTCCAGCGTGGACCCGCAACTTCAGGGGTCCGCAAGGATTGGGTCAAGATCCCATCAATTCTGGGCGCGGCGTGGCCTCGCTGGTGGGCTGCGCAGCTCTGGAGAAATGCGCCGGGCGGCGTGGTGGCCTTCATCACCGCCGTGGCTGCCGGGGGAATCCTGGCCATGCTGGCGGACACGATGATCCCGGAGGCGTTCGAGGAGCACCACAACCTGACCGGCCTGACGGCCTCCGTGGGCTTCCTGACCGCTTTCACGGTCCACCACATCGGCGGTTAGGCGGGGGGGGCGGGACCGGGGGACCCAAGGCCCTACCCTCCACTTGTGCCGGAGACCTAGAATCTCGCCCATGGGAACCCCTCAGCCGGAATCGGCAACCGAAGTCCTGACCGTCGAGGAATGCTGGAAGCTCCTGGGCTCCTCCTACATCGGGAGGCTGGCAGTCATCAACGGGAGCACGCCGGAGATCTTCCCGGTGAACTTCGTTCCCGCGGAAAGGGCGCTGTATCTGCGGACCGCCCCCGGAACGAAACTTCGGTCGATGCTTACGGGGAATCCGGTGGCGCTGGAAACGGATGCGCTCAACGTCTACGGGACGGAGGTGTGGAGCGTCGTCGTCAAAGGCGTTCCCTCGCCCGTGGAAAACGGCTCCCTGCCCCTGGAACTGGCCGATCCGGACCGCGAACCCTGGGAGCCGAGCCTCAAGGAGCATCTGATCCGCATCAATCCCACCGAGGTCACCGGGCGCCGGTTCGCCGTCCATTCGCGGACGCGCTGGTGGCCGCCCCTGGATTTCACTTCAGACTGGGAGTGACGGCGCCTGGGCCGGTACGACGGCGGGGCACGGGAATGTGCTGCTTCCCGCCGTCGCGATAGCTAGAGCAGGCCCTGCCGGGTGAGGTCCCCGGCGACCATGCGGGCGCTGGCCGTCATTGCGGAAGCCGCGGGCAGCCTGCCCGCCGCGCTGACTCCGGTGTAACCGCGCTCAACGGGACCGTTCCCGAAGTCGAAGCGGTAGCTGCTTGGTTCGGCGTTTGCTGTGGCCCCCGATTGGGCTAATTCTCCTACCTCAACGGCTCATTTTCCGCACCTCAAGATCGTGCGTTTTTCTTGACTGAAGCTTGCCCCTTAATTTCCGCTTTTATGCCGATCCTTTGCGGTCTCCTTGGAAGACTCGAGATCCATTGCAGAAGTGTCTCTTGGGGGGATTGTGAAGAAAGTGTGGCGTCCATCGCAAATGCCGCTGGCGCACCGCTTAAGGTCTCGTGCGGGCGGTCCGGAATTGTGATTACTGTCATAATTCCTGCACATAATGAAGCTGCTGGAATTGCAGATACCCTGGCCTCCTTGCGGGACCAGACGCGCAGTCCGGACCGGGTCATTGTGGTGGCGGACAACTGCACGGACGGCACTGTGGAAATCGCTGCGGCTTCCGGTGGGGAGGTAGTCCGGACCGTGGGGAACGCGGATAAAAAAGCGGGTGCCCTGAACTTCGTTCTCGCAGGACTTCTGCCCCATGCGGCTCCCGAGGACCTGATATTGATCCAGGACGCCGATTCCCAGTTGTCCCGGGACTTCATTGAGCGCTCTGTGGCCCACCTGCAGGCTGATTCACGGCTTGGTGCTGTGGGCGGTGTTTTCACCGGAGCGGGAGGCGGCGGGTTTGTGGGGCATCTCCAGCGGAATGAATATGCACGCTATGCCAGGGACGTGCGGCGCCTCCACGGCAGATGCCTGGTGGTAACGGGAACTGCTGCGCTGTTCCGGGCCCGCACTCTCCGGGATGTGGTGGCGGCAAGGCTCGATGGCACCCTTCCGCCAGGGAATGGCCGCGGAGGCGTTTACGATACCTCGGTCCTCACAGAGGACAACGAGTTGTCCTTTGCCCTGTTGACCCTCAAGTACCGCATACGTTCGCCCGCTGACTGCACCCTGGTGACGGAGGTGATGCCCACCTGGCGTGAACTGTGGGCGCAGCGACTGCGCTGGAAGCGTGGGGCGGTGGAGAACTGCGTCCAATACGGCTGGACCAGGGTGACCCGGCCCTACTGGGGCAGGCAGTTCCTGTCGTTAGTGGGCGTGGCCGTAACCATCGCCTACGTCAGCACGGTGGCATTGGCACTGGCCACGGGGGAGGGGCTGCACATCCAGCCGTTCTGGCTCGCCGTGACCGGTGTCTTCGTGATCGAGCGGGTGGTGACAGTGCGGCTGCGGGGATGGAGATACATGCTCGCAGCAGCCACCATGTACGAACTTGTGATTGACCTGTTCCTGCAGGCAGTCCACGCGAAGGCATATGCAGATGCAGCCTTTAACAAAAAGAAAGCCTGGTAACTCCATGTACAACAACCCAGCAGTACCTGCCGCCGCGGGGGCCGGTTCCGGAACCCTCGCCATGACCGGGGCGGGTGACCTCTTCTGGCTTGCGCTCGCCGCATTTGCCCTTCTGGCCCTGGGGCTTGCCGTCAGGCGGATCGTCCCCGTGCGCGGAACCAAGTCCTAACAGGCGGCCGGATGGCTCCACCTGCGGCCAACCACGTTCCAACGAAGAATGCAGCGGTCAACGTGCACGCTGCATTCTTCATGGCCGGGCTCCGCCCTGGCAAGTGTCAGGTCACCACGTTGACCACATTCGAGCACCCGGCAGTGTCGCAAACCTTATAGGCGATGGTGCTCCCGCCCTTGATGGTGTTGACGACGCTTCCGGTGTTCGGGATGGTTTTCCGGGTGCCGTTGATCCACAGCGTCACACTGCTCCCCGTTGCTCCCGTCCACTTCAAGGTGGTGGAGCTGACCGACTTGGTCTTGGTGGTGGAGGCGCTCAGCGTGATTGCGGAAACCGGCTGGGCCGGCGCGGCGGCTGCGGCAGGCACAAAGGAAAAGTCGCGAATTACCACGCTCTCCGGCTTGACGTGGGCGGGATCGCCTCCGCCCCCGCCGGTCACCCAGAGGTTGAAGTGGATCTGTTCCTTAGCCGGAATTGGTACCGTTGGCCCTTCCAGGACTGTCCTCTTCAGCAGGGTTCCAGCGAAGCCTTCCCCCTGGAAGGTGTCGAACGTAAGCCGGCCGGGCTCCCACACCATTCGGTGGGTGTTGACGGGGCTGGATGTTACGCCAAAGACCGTGGTGTTGTTTCCTTCCCCTGGGGGTTTGCTGGCATCAAACCAGTACCCGTGGCCCTGGGTCACAGGCCAGGACTCCCCATAGGCGGCCCCGCCGCCCCACGCGGAGGCCTCGCACAGGTCGATCTCGTTGTATCCAGGCTCGGCCAGGGGATCGTAAGTGAAGAGGCATCCCCACACCACTTCCTTCTGAAGGGTTGTGAGGTCCTTTTCCACCACGGTGCTGTAGGTGCCATAGCCAAATCCTTGCCTGGTGGACTGGAACTCCGCGCCAACGGGGGCATCACCGCTCGGATTTGTGAGGCTGAGGGTAACGTGTCCGTTCGCATCCGGGTTGCTGACATTGGCGGCCGCAAACAGTTTGTTGTATTGCGGCGCCCCGCCCCAGAAGCGTTTTTCCCAGTTGAAGCCCTTCCAGGAGAAGTTGCCGGCCGGCCCGGGATTGGGATCGAGAGGAGTGGTATCCGCGGCCTGGGCCGGCGTGAAGCTGGCCATCATGGCCAGGACTCCGGCCGCGAGCATGGCCAGGGATTTGCCCCGGCTCGAGGGATGGTGGAGAGAAAAGCGAAAACAAGCCATGCAAACGCCCCTTATCAGTTGCTCCCAGCGAGCAATTTGCGCCCCCATTGAGCACAGCTTGATCTTCTGTCTCCGCAACGTAAAAAGGCAATAGTTTTGCGACCCGAATTCTTGCGGAAAAGCAACCTCAAGCAAAACGCAATACTCAACCTAATCTCAAGAAATGCGCACTACCGGTTGGGGAATGGGTGTGTATCCAATTCTTTGGGTAATGTCATGAGGGCTTCCCGAGAATTAGGACCAGGGGCATCCTTTTTGCTTCCGTCTCCGAACACTTAGTGCATTGCGCCAGCAAGTTTGCAGCGCGATGGGCGGAAGCGGATAAGGCTTGAGGGGGCATGGATGGTGGAGCGCGGCGTCGCCGTAGTGGTTGAGGACGATGACGACGTCCGGGACATCCTGACCGAGGTGCTGCTGCAATCCGGTTTTGCCGTCCATTCGACATCGTCCGGCTCTGCGGGTGTCGAAGCCGTATGGGAACACAAGCCGGACATTGTCACTATGGATGTTGGCCTTCCTGATTTTGACGGGCTGGAGGCCTCCCGGCGGATCCGGACCTTTAGCGATGCCTACCTCATCATCGTCACCAGCCGTACCGACGAAGCGGATGCGCTGATGGGATTCGAGGCGGGGGCCGACGACTACCTCACCAAGCCCTTCCGGCCGCGGGAGCTTAGGGCGCGGATCGGTGCCATGCTCCGCCGCCCCCGGACATTGCCCACTGCTCCGGCTGACGGCTCACCGGGTCACGGGCAGTGGCACCGGCGGGATTCAACGGACGCCGGCGGCGGGGCAGCCCCGCATGATCGGCGGGTAGGGGGAGCGCCGCCGGAGCAACAGGAAGTACCGGGTTGCTGCGATTTCGCCCACCGCGGGCTCACTGTGCACGAGGATTCACGGCAGGCGGCCATTGAGGGGGTCCCCGTGGACCTGACGCGCACGCAGTTCGACATCCTGTTGGTCCTGATGGAGAACGGGCGGACAGTCCAGACCAAGGCCGACCTGGTCCGGAGGCTCCGGAACGAGCCCTACAGCACAAACTCCTTCGTCAGTGCGGGCGAGGAGCGTGCAGTGGAGGTGCATGTGGGCAACCTTAGGAAGCGGCTGGGGGACAGTTCACGGCATCCTCGCTGGGTGGAGACGGTCCGCGGTGTCGGCTACCGCATGACGCAGTAATTCCCCAAAGCGTTGCCGGTCCCCTGCCTTGGCGTAGTCTCGTTCCGGCGCCGGAGGTTATAGCCCCAAACGGGAGGAGACGAAAGTGCACTGGGAGACCATTGCCGGAATAGTGGCAGGCATCCTGCTGGCATACGCCGTTTTGTTGTTCCTCCTGTGGGTGTACGCCCGCCGCCATCCCGAAACGGTCTCCATGAAGGACGCCCTGCGGCTGCTGCCGGACCTGTTGCGGCTCATCCGCGGGCTCGCGGCGGACCGTACTGTCGCCGTCGGCGTCCGCGTCCGGCTGGTGCTGTTGCTGGCCTATCTCCTGTCGCCCATCGACCTGGTCCCGGACTTCATCCCCGTGATCGGATACGCGGACGACGCCGTGATCGTGGCCCTGGTCATGCGCTCGGTCATCAAGCGCGCCGGCGAAGCAGCGGTCCGGAGGCACGGGCCTGGCAGCCCCGCCGGGCTGGACGTCATCCTGCGGGCGGCGAGGCCCATCGGGCGGACGCAGTAAATTTTGTTGTCCCTACCGGCGCCTTTCCGGCCGCGGGCTGTTAGCGTGGAGGCCCGGCCAATGAAGGAGGAGCGATGACAATCAACTCACCCGATTCCCTGCCCGACGACGAAACGCAGGACGGCGTGGAAGGCGCCGCGGGCAATGCGGCACCTGACAAGAACGACGGCGGGATCCCACGGGGCGGCGACGGCATCGGCATCAGCGTGGACGCCGAACCCAACACCTTCGAGCCCGAGGAGGACCCGGACTCCACAGAGGAACCGGGCAGTTAACCGCCCGATTGGCGGCGCTGCTCAAGGTTTCCTCAAGATTCCCCAAACCGGCCTGTTTTGGAAATTTCAAGTTCCTGCCGGCCGGTAAATTCTTCTTGTTTCCACGTTATTTCCCCAACTAGGAAGCACAGGGAGCCCCCGCGCTGTAGCCTGACTCGCGCGGGGGCTTCACCCCAACCAGGCGATGCCGCTCTGGGCAAGGTAGGAGCGGTAGAGCGGCGGCGTGGACGGGGAAGTCCCCAGTTCGAACCTGGCGGGGAGAGTGGCCCGAGCCCCTGCCCCTGTATGCCCGGCGACGAAGTTCGCCGCCCTGGTTCTGATCTGCATGAATGCCGGCGGCCCGGATACCCGGCACCGCTCTGCTCCTGCATCGGTGGCAGGGATTTGCAACGCTTTCAAAAACGCGAAAAATCCTAGCGCGTAGATCTGTTGTAGATTGTTGACAATTGCTAAGCTTGGGAACGTTAGCAGCTCACCCCGTCCTTCCAACCGGACCCAGCCCCAAGGAAACACGATGAAGAAACGGCGCATCGACACTCCTGCTTTCGAGCTTGATGAAACGAGCCGGACTGGCCATCACTGCCCCAAAACCGGGTGGTGGTCAGCCGCCGGTGATCCGGCAGCGGCACGGTTCATCACGAAGGGGGAACTCATGCCCGCTTCATGCGGCGAGCCCGTGCTGTGGATGCTGGGGAAAGCTGCCGGGAGCCGGAGCCTTCGGCCCGCAGCTGTTTTCGCTTCCAGCCAGTAGGCGGAACTGAAGGCCCTTACTGCTCCTTGCGCAGCGCGGCCTCGGCCACGAGTTCGGTCAGCCACGGCCGGTGGCCCCGATGGAACACCATCCCCTTCGGAAGTCCCCGTACGGTGGGTACCGAGTTGGCGATATCGATGGTGACCCGCTCTCCGGCCATGGGTGCATTGCTGATATGCAAGTCACCGTAGGACGGCGGCAAGTGGGGATCCATCCAGAACCCCCCGCGGGCAACGTTGGCGTCGTATCTCATCAGGCTCGTCACCAGCTGAATAGGTGACGTCGCGGCCCAGGCCTGGGGCGAGCAGGCCGTCGGGTAGGGTACGGGCTCGCCGTACTGCTCCCTGCTGAATCCGCAGAACAACTCAGGCAGACGGCCCTCGGAGTATTCGGCGGCTTCGAACAGGGCGGTGGAAATGCGCTGCGCCTCTTCAACGAATCCATAGCGCATCAGGCCTGCCGCGATCACGGCGTTGTCGTGCGGCCACACCGAGCCATTGTGGTAGCTGGCCGGGTTGTAGGCGCCCATGTCCGTGGCCAGGGTGCGGACGCCCCAGCCGCTGAACATTTCAGGGGACATCAGCCGTTCCGCAACCAGCGGAGCCTTGTCCTCATCCACGAGACCCACCCACAGGCAATGTCCCATGTTGGATGCGCAGGCATCTACCTGCCGCTTCTTGCCGTCCAACGCGATGGCGTAGTATCCCCGGTCCGGCATCCAGAACTCTTCATTGAACCGCGCCTTCAGCTCCGCAGCGCGCTCCGCGAGCTCGGCCGCCAGGGCTGTCTCTCCGGTGTCATAGGCGATCCAGGAGCGGGCCATATAGGCGTCATAGACGTACGCCTGGACCTCGCAGAGAGCGATCGGTGGCTCTGCGAGTGTTCCATCAGCAAAGTTGATGCCGTCCCAGGAATCCTTCCAGCCCTGGTTGATAAGTCCCTGGTCATTGAGGCGCTGGTACTCCACAAAGCCGTCGCCGTCCCTGTCGCCGTAGTCCCGTATCCAGTCCAGGGCGCTGTCGGCGTGCGGAAGCAGCGCTGCGATGGTGTCCTTGGCGAAACCCCAGCGGCTTACCGACCCCAGGAGCACCACGAACAAGGGCGTTGCGTCGATGCTGCCGTAGTAGATGGATTTGCCTCCCAGTGCCAGGGAACTGGAGACGTCGAGCCGCACCTCGTGCAGGATCTTCCCGGGTTCCTCCTCGCTGATGGGGTCCACCACGGCACCTTGCCGGTCAGCAAGCGTCTGCAGGGTGCCCAGCGCCAGGGACGGGTCAACAGGCATGGCCATCTCCGAGGCCCACAGGGAATCCCGGCCAAACAGCGTCATGAACCAGGGCGCTCCGGCCGCCACCACAATGCGCTCCGGGTGGTTTGGATCTTCAATGCGGAGGGCGCCAAGATCGTCATAGCTGCGGCGGAGCGTCCTTTCGACGGACCGGTTACCCATATGCAGTTTGGGGATCTTGGCCACCCATTCCTGCCGGCGGCGGTCACTGCGCGACAGTTCGCCTTCGGCCGGGCGGACAATGGGGGCCGTGGCGGCCCCGGAGCCGGGCGCCACTGTCAGGACCGTGTTCCACTCGCCGCGCGGCGGGATGGTGGTGACACACTTCAGCTCCTCACCCTCCGCGTTCCAGGGGGTAGCCGAACTTACGACGACGGACTTCCGGACTTCGTGCCAGCGGCCGCTGATGCTCAGGGTCTTTCCGTCGAACTCACGGGTCTCTGCCCACTCCCGCGGGGTTCGGGCTTCCTTGACTTCAAAGACATCCGCGAAATCAGAGCTGACGGTGAGTGAGACCGCGCATTCCACGGTCGTTGTAGAGTGGTTATGGACGGTGATGTGTTCCACGATGCCGATCCCCAGTTCCCGCCTGCGTTCCACGATGAGCGGGCTGTCCGCGTAGCCGTCCGATCTGGCGACCCTGCAGGCGAAGATTCCCCTGTATGGTTCCTTCGTCTGGGCCGCCAGGGATTCGAGGGGCTGCCCGTTGACGGCCAGGTTCAACCTGGACAGGATGCGGGTGTCCTGGAAGAAGAGCCCGTGCGGATGTTCCGGGTAGATGTCTCCGTTCGGCAGGGAGATGCAGAAGGACGTGCCTTCCACCAGTGTGACCGTGCCGGCGCCAAGTGGTCCCGCCGCCGTGTCCGCGTTCCATCCAGCCATTGCCCGGCCTCCTCGGGGAACTGCCTGACGGGCAACCGCTCCGGGTTTGGGGGCTGGTTGGCCGTCCTCTACGTGGTATGCCTGAGGCTACTCTTGCCGCCCGTTGCAGGCCAGAGCCGCGCGCCGGCGTCGGACTTAATGCCCATGGAGAGGTCGTAGTCGTCGTCGATGTGGAAGAGCCGCCGGTCCCCGATGCGGTCCACCACCCAGATTGTCCGGCCGTCGGCGGTACGTTCGTCCACCCTCCCGCTGTAATGGTCAAAGCCCTGCCGGCCCAGTGTCACCAGGTCGCCCGGCTCCAAGGATGACCACATGGTTTCCCGGAGCCTGCGGGCAGCTCGGGTTTCGAAGGCGGGAATGGCCCGGTTGTCTTTCATGTGTGAGTGCTCCTTGCTGACCGGCAGCTGGCGCCAGTGGCAGCAGGCGGTCATGGAAATAAGTGTGGTTGAATAAGGGCCCAGTTCCGTTGGAACTGGGCCCTTATTTATGCAGTGGTTCAGCGGGTCCTTGCTTCTAGGCGCTGATCCCGGCTGCTTCAGGATCAGACGTAAGGTCCTCCACCGCCTTCTGCATGTGGCGTTCAATGGCATGCTGGAGTCCGTTGCGATCGCCTGTTTCCAGGTGGTCGAGGATCTTCTGGTGTTCCTGTACCAGGACGTCGATGCGCGGGTAAGCCACTTCCAGCCCGAGGATACACATGCGGGATTCGGCCGCGAGTGTCTCATAAATCCGGATCAGGCGGGTGTTGCCGGTGCCTGACACGAACGTGGTGTGGAACTGCATGTCCAGCCGTGCCAGCGACTGCCAGTCTGAGGCCTTCACCTGCTTGGCCATGTTTTTGATGATGCCCTTGAGTTCCCTGCAGGTGGCAGCAACCTGCTCGGGGTCCGAGTTGAGGAGGGTGTTGGCGGCAGCGAGCTCCACAGCCTCGCGGACGGCGTAGATTTCCTTCACGTCATCCGCCGTCAGCTCCAGTACGAAAACCCCGCGGTTGCGCTTGCTGACCAGGATGCCTTCCTGGCAGAGCCGCTGCAGAGCTTCCCGCAGCGGCCCGCGCGAGGTATTGAGCTGGCTGGCCAGCGCAGATTCGTTGACCTGCTGCCCGGGCCTGAAAGCCCCCTGGACGATCAGCTCCCGCAACTGGTCGGCGATCAGTTGCGCCGTGGGGCGACCTTCCAGTACGAATGTTGCCTCCGGTGCCGCCATTGACATCCCCTCATTTCATGCTTCGGCAGATTGCATTCTTGTTAGAACGCTATTGCTGTGTACTTGTACTCCAGGAATTCGTCGATTCCCACTTTTCCGCCCTCGCGTCCCAGGCCCGACTGCTTGACGCCCCCGAAGGGTGCGGCAGGGTTGGAGACGATGCCGGTATTGATCCCGACCATTCCAACCTCCAGTTCCGCCGAGAAGCGCATGGCTTTTTCCATGCTCTCGGTAAACACGTAGCCCACCAGTCCCCACTCCGTGTCGTTGGCCAGGCTGAGGACCTCGTCTTCGCTGTCAAAGGACGATATGGCTGCCACCGGCCCGAAAATCTCCGTGCTCATCAGTTCGGCATCCCTGGGAACATCCATCAGGACCGTGGGAGTGAAGAAGTACCCGGGGCCTTCCGGCCGAGTTCCTCCGGTCAGCACTCGCGCACCCCTGGCCGTCGCATCAGCGACGAGGCTTTCGACCTTGTCGAGCCCCTTCTGCTCGATCAGAGGCCCGACGTCGGTGCCCGCCACAGCGCCGTTGCCCACCTGCAATTCTGACATCTTCTTGGAGAACTTCTCGCCAAACTCCTCCACCACGGACTTGTGGACGAAGAAGCGGTTGGCTGCGGTGCACGCCTCGCCCATGTTGCGCATCTTGGCTTTCATGGCACCGTCAACGGCCTTTTCGATGTCAGCATCGGCCAGGACGATGAAAGGTGCGTTGCCGCCCAGTTCCATGGATGAGCGCATGACGTTGTCGGCCGCCTGCCGGAGGAGGACCTTGCCCACCTCGGTGGAACCGGTGAAGCTGATCTTGCGGGCGATGCCGCTGTCCGTCCACGTGCGTACCACGCTGGAAGCCGAAGCCGTGGTGACGACGTTGAGCACGCCGTCGGGAAGCCCTGCCTCTTTGAAGATGGCCACCAGTGCCAGCGACGTGAGCGGTGTGAGCTCTGCCGGCTTGAACACCATGGTGCAGCCGGCGGCGACGGCAGGGGCGATCTTGCGGGCACCCATGGCAAGGGGGAAGTTCCAGGGAGTAACCAGCACCGAGGGTCCCACAGGTTCCTTGGTGATCTGGATGCGCGTGGTTCCGTCCACGGATACCGTGCTGTCGCCGCCGATGCGGACGGCTTCTTCGGAGAACCAGCGGAGCATCTCAGCGCCATAGGCAACTTCACCCTTGGCTTCGGCCAGGGGCTTGCCCATCTCGGCAGTCATGATCGCCGCGAGATGGTCGGTATTGGCGGTGACCAGTTCATAGGCGCGGCGAAGGATGTCGGCCCGCTGGCGCGGGGTGGACTTGCCCCAGGCCGCCTGGGCCCGGCCGGCGGCTTCGATGGCCCGCACGGCGTCCTCGGGCCCGCCGTCGGCTACGTGGGCGATGACTTCGTTGGTTGCAGGGTTTTCCACGGCGAACGTGGCGCCGTCGGTGGCCTGCTGCCACGTTCCGTCAATAAAGAGCCCGGTGTGGAGGCTGTTGGGATCAAAGGAGGAGTTCATGGTGATCTTTCAGTGATCAAGGGCGATTAGGAGGTGGCAGTTTTGAGGGCCTGGGTGAACCTGGTCAGGCCGGCCTGGATTTCGTCGCTGGTGACGTTGAGCGCCGGGATGATGCGGACGACGTTGCCGTGCGGGCCGCAGGTGAGGAGGAGCAGTTCTTCCTTGATGGCGGCCTGTTGGACGGCCAGCGCCGTGGCGGCGTCCGGGGTGTTGTCCGCGGCGGTGAATTCGACGCCCTGCATCAGGCCCCGTCCGCGGACGTTGCCGATGCCGGCGAACTCGGTCTGCAGCTTGTCGAGTCCGGCGCGCAGTTCGTCGCCTCGCTGCAGGGCGTTTTCCACCAGGTTTTCCCGGCGGATGACCCCGAGGGTGGCGACGCCGGCTGCAGCGGCGACGGCGTTTCCGCCGTAGGTTCCGCCCTGGGAGCCGGGCCAGGCCTTGCCCATCAGTTCAGCTGAGGCGGCGATCGCTGAGATGGGGAAGCCACTGGCCAGGCCCTTGGCCGTGATGACGATGTCAGGGGTGATGCCTGCCCAGTCGTGTCCCCAGAATTTGCCGGTGCGTCCGACGCCGGCCTGGACCTCGTCGAGGATGAGCACGATGCCGTGGCGGTCGGCGCGTTCGCGCAGGCCCTGCAGGAAGGCAGGGGGAGTGGGAATGTAGCCGCCGTCACCCAGGACAGGTTCGATGATGAAGCCGGCCGTGTCCGCGGGCGTGCTGATGCTCAGGAGGATGTGGTCCAGTTCCTTGAGGGCGAAGCTGACCGCGGTTTCCTCGTCCCAGCCGTACCGGTACCAGTGCGGGAAGGGCGCGACGTGCACGCCGCTCATGAGGGGGGAGAATCCGGACCGGAACTTGGTTCCGGCGGTGGTCAGGGACGCTGCCGCGACCGTCCGTCCGTGGAATCCGCCCTGGAAGGAGATGATGTTCGGCCGGCCGGTGGCCATCCGGGCCAGCCTGACAGAGGCCTCCACGGCTTCTGATCCCGAAGTTGCGTAGAAGACGCTGTCCAGCCCCTGGGGCAGGACCTCCCCCAGCAGTTCCGTGAGTTGCAGCAGGGGCTGGTGCATCACGGTGGTGTACTGGGCGTGGACAATCTTGCCCACCTGCTCGCGTGCCGCGGCCACAACATCGGGGTGGCAGTGGCCGGTGCTGGTGACACCAATCCCGGTGGTGAAGTCAAGATACTTCTTGCCGTCGGTGGCGTGGATCCAGCTGCCGGAGGCATGGTCGACGACAACAGGAGTCGCCTGCTTCAGGATGGGGCTCAGGGTTGCCATGTCTTCTTACTTTCTTCTAATTGTAGATTGTCAACAATAGGCGACACCGGGTGGTATCGCAAGTTTTCCTGCGGCGGCTAGTTGGTACCGAACCGTTGGGGACGGACAAAATCGAGGCCGCCGTACGATGCCTTGCCGAGTGCCTCGCCAGCGGCGATTTCGCCGTAGCCTGTGGCATTTTTGAACCCGGCGCCGGAGAAGCCGGTGGCGGCGTAGATCCTGCTTGACTGGCCCAGGAAGCCCAGTAAGGGCTGGGAGTCGGTGGTGAAAAGGTCCGGGAAGGCGTCGGAGCGGACGATGTTGGGGTGGAGGCCGGGGAGGAATTCGGTGACGGTTTCGGTGGTTTCTTGGATTTCGGCCTGGGTGAGTTCCCTGGGGACTGCGTTGGGGTCTGGTGTTGGTTTGCCGCGGCCGTCCAGGGTTGCTTTGACGGTGGCTCCGTCCACGGCGGGCGCCCCGTACATGGAGCGGTCCGCGTGGATCCGGATGAAGATGGGGAACTTTTCCGGGGCGAATTGGGCAGCGTCCCGGGCCACGAACCAGGTCAGGAAGACGCGCTTGGTCTGGGTTGCTGCTGTGAGGTGGTCGGGCATGAGGCGTTGGGACCAGCCGCCGGAGGCGATGATGACGTTTTCGAAGGTCCAGGTCTTCGCGCCGGAGGTGATGGTGACGCCGTCGTTGGTTTCGGTGATGGTGTCGATGGGGGTGTTGGTGTGGATGGTTGCGCCGTTGGCCTGGGCGGCTTGGATGGCGGCGGTGACGGCGCGGTCGGTGCGCAGGGCGCCGGCGTGCGGGTCGTAGACGGCGATGTCGTCGGGGCGCAGGTTGTGCTGGGGGTAGCGGTCGGCCATGTCCTCGCGGGAGAGGATGACATGGTCGGCTTTGTTCGCCGCGGTGGTTTCGAGCAGGGCGGTGAGGTAGGGGCCGTTTTTGGTGCCGATGGACAGGCCGCCGCAGCGGGTGAGGATGTCCTGGCCGGTTTCTGCTTCCAGTTCCGCCCAGAGATCACGGGAGCGCTGCAGGATGGGGTAAAGGTCCGGGGTGCCGCGGTAGATCATGCGGAACAGGCGGGTGTCCCCGCCCACGGCGCTGCGGCCGTGGGCGGGAGTCTGTGCTTCGAAACCGGTCACGGAGTCGGTGAGGCGGGAGGCCTGCCAGAGGGCCATGGAGCCGATGCTGCCCAGGCCGATGACGGCGAGTTTTCCGTTCATGGTCTACAGCACCTGGTCCAGGAAGGCCTTGGTGCGGGCTTCTTGGGGGTTGGTGAGGACTTCCCGGGCGTCACCGCGTTCGATGACGTAGCCGTCGTCCATGAAGATCAGGGAATCGGCCACTTCGCGGGCGAAGCCCATTTCGTGGGTGACCACGACCATGGTCATGCCTTTCTTGGCGAGGTCTTTCATCACCGCGAGGACTTCACCGACTTTTTCGGGGTCCAGGGCCGAGGTGGGTTCGTCAAAGAGCATGATCTCGGGGTCCATGGCCAGGGACCGGGCGATCGCGACGCGCTGCTGCTGGCCGCCGGAGAGCTGGGCGGGGTAGTAGTCCCCGAACCCGGCCAGGCCGACGCTGGCGAGCAGTTCGTGGGCGCGTTTGGCGGATTCTTTTTTGTCCGCGCCCTTGACCAGGACCGGCCCGGACATGACGTTTTCCAGGGCGGTCATGTTCGGGAACAGGTTGAACTGCTGGAACACCATGCCCACCCTGGTGCGCTGCTCGGCGAGCTTCTTGGGCGGCAGGGCGTGGTAGGCGGTAGCCGTTTCGTAGTAGCCGAAGTCTTCGCCGTTGACTTTCAGGACTCCGGAGTCGACGGTTTCCAGGCCGTTGATGCAGCGCAGGATGGTGGACTTGCCGGAGCCGCTGGGCCCGATGATGCAGCAGATTTCACCGCTGGCGATCTCGAGGTTGATGTCTTTGAGGACGGTTTTGGGTCCGAAGGACTTTCGGATTTTCTGGGCAACGATCGTGCCGTCGTTACTCATCGGGCAGCACCTTCCGGATCAGTGAGCACGACCGGCTTGGCTTTGCGGGGAAGCCGGGAGGTCGCGCGGGAGTATTTCTGTTCGAGCTTGGATTGGGGGTAGCTCAGCAGCAGGGTCATCACCAGGTACCAGAGGCTGGCGACGATCAGCAGCGGGATGGTTTCGTAGGTGCGGGCGTAGATGAGCTGGGCGCTCTGGAGCAGTTCAGCGACGCCCAGGACGCTGACCAGGGAGGTTCCCTTGAACATACCGATGACCTGGTTGCCGGTGGCCGGGATGATCGATGGCATGGCCTGGGGGATGATGACCTTGCGCATCCTGGTGCCGGCGCTCATGCCCAGGGAGTCTGCGGCTTCGATCTGGCCTTTACCGACAGAGGAGAAACCGCCGCGGATGATTTCGGCCATGTAGGCGGCCTCGTTCAGGGTCAGGCCGACCAGGGCTGCGGTAATGGGGCCCATGATCGCGTTCGTGTCCACGGCGGTACCGATGTCGGTGAACGGGATACCGATTCTCAGGTCCGGGTACAGGGCGGAGATGTTGAACCAGAAGATCAGCTGCACCAGCACCGGGGTGCCGCGGAACAACGTGATGTAGAGCCCGGCGGCGATGGAAACCGGCTTTACGTGCGAGGAGCGCATGATCGCCAGGGCCAGCCCGAGCAGGGTGCCCAGGGCCATGGACGCGACCGTGAGGAAGATGGTGAGCATCAGCCCGCGCAGGATCGACTCGGCAAAGAAGTACTTCGCGACGACGTGCCACTTGAAGTTGGGGTTGGTCAGGACGGAGGAGAGGATCCCGATGCCCACGAGGATACTGAAGATCCACCCGGCATACTCGGCGCGGGTCCGAAGCCGAAGCCGTGGCTTCAGGGCCGGATCAATGCTGTCCATCGTTGCTTCACTTCCTTTTGTGATAGCTGTAGCCATTGGGGGGCGCCCCGCTAGTTCAGCTTGGCGTCGGTAATGGCGCCGGACTCCAGGCCCCAGGTCTCCAGGGACTCCTTGTACTCCGGGGTCTCGAGGACTGACTGGATTGCTGCCTGCATGGCCGGGGTCAGCTCCGAGCCCTTCTTCAGGCCGATGGCGGCCAAGTCGCTGGATCCGACGTTGACCCGCCCAAGGAGGGTGAAGGAGTCCGGCTGCTGCTTCTGTGCCCATCCCAGGGAGGTGGTGTCATACAGGACGCCGTCGATCCGCTTGGAGTGCAGCTGGGTCAGGGCCTCCTGGACGTTGGGCAGGGTCACGGCGTTGATCTCCGGCTGTCCCTTGGAGGTGCAGGTCTGCTCGCTCAGGGCCGGGAGGCGCTTGAGCTGGCCCGTGGAGCCCTGAGTCACGGCGATGTTCTTCCCGCACAGGGTCTCCATCGTGAGGTTCAACGGGTTCCCGGCTGCCACTGCCACCGAGTTGCCGGCCTTGAAGTAATCGATCATGTCCAGGACCTTGAGACGTTCCTCGGTCTTCGACATCGTGGTGGCGGTGAAGTCAAAGCGGCCGCCATCCAGGCCCGGGACGATCGTGTCGAACTTCGTGTCCACGAACTTCAGCTTCAGGTCAAGCTTCTTCGCAACGAGCCGGGCTACGTCCGGGTTCAGGCCGATCGGGGTCTGGTTGTCCTCGGCGAGGAAAGTGGTGGGCGGGTAATGCAGGTCCATCGCAACTGTAAGCTCACCCTTGTCCTTGTAGGACTGCGGCAGCAGTGCCACGGCGGCTGCATCAGGCTGAACGCCTTCTGAAATATCCCTGGTGTTGTTGGTCAGCGACTTCGTCTCTTCCGTTGTGGAACTGACTCCGGCTGCACCACCACAGGCGCTCAGGGCCAGTACAGCGGCGAGCCCTACGGCTGCGGTCTGCAGTTTGTTAATGGTCTTCATGGATGTCTTCCTTCTAGGATTTGAGCCGGGGGACTGCGGTGTCGCCACGGTGATTTGGAATTGAATTGGCGCCTTGTGCAAGGGAGCAAAGGGAATGCGGGGAGCGGCGTCTTCAGTATCGGTTCAGGCCGTGTTTGTGATCCGTGTCTCTTCGGCCTCTACTGCAATGCAACCCCCTCGCAAGTAGATTGTCAACAATTCACAGCAACAATTTTTCTCGCCGGGTGAGTATCGGCGGCGAGTCCGCGAGCGTGAAAAGTTGTTGACAATTTACAATTTGGCCGCCTACAGTCGACGTATCGGGCAGGAGATCTTCCGGCTTGCGCCAGTCCTTTCCCGGTCGCATGTCCGTCACAAAACTTCCCGCCTCAAGGGATGCCCGCTCCAACCTCCTGATCAAGAACGGAACAGAACATGGCAGAGACCAACTTCCGGCCGAAATACATCTCGTTTGATGTCTACGGCACACTCATCAACTTCGACATCGACCCCACCACCCGTCGCCTGCTCGATGGCCGCATCTCCGAAGAGCAGTGGCCCACCTTCAAGAAGCAGTTCCGCGGGTACCGGTTCGACGAAGTCCTCGGCGACTACAAGCCCTACGAAGCGATCCTCCAGGACTCCTTTGACCGGGTGTGCAAGCGGTGGGGCATTGGGCCGACTCCCGGTGCGGGCGCAGAGTTCGCTGAGGCAGTACGCGGCTGGGTTGCGCACGATGACGTGCCGGCTCCGCTGAAGCTGATGGGCGACAACTACAAGCTGGTGGCACTGTCCAACGCCGATGACAGCTTCCTGGACATCAGCATTCCCAGGCTCGGCGCTGATTTCCACGCCGTGTTGACAGCTGAGCAGGCGCAGGCATACAAGCCGCGCTACCAGGCCTTTGAATACATGCTGGACACCCTGAACGCCAGGCCGGAGGACTTCCTGCACGTCTCCTCGCACACCCGCTACGACATGCACCCGATGCACGACATGGGCTTCCGGAACCTCTGGATGCTAGACCGTGGCTATGACCCCATTGGCCCGGGCTACGACCTCAACACTGCCAAGTCCCTGGACGAGATCAACAAGCACCTCGGCCTCTAAGCCGACGACGCGACGAAAGGTCACCCCGTGAAACTCATTCCTTACTGGCTGGACACTGCCGAAGCATCCGGAGACTACCGGCGCACACCGGTACCGGAAAACGTTGATGTGGCCATCATTGGAGCCGGCTTCACCGGCCTCTCCGCGGCCCTGGAATTCGCCAAGCAGGGCGCGAGCGTTGCCGTCTTTGAACGCCACACCGTGGGGTGGGGCGCGTCCGGCCGTAATGGGGGAATGGCGACTACCGGGTTGGCCATCGGTTTCAGCACCGCGGTCAAGCGCTACGGGGGAGCCCGCGCCGTCGAGATGTTCAACGAGTACAACGACGCGATCGACAGCATCGAGAAGCTCGTGCAGGACAATGCGATCGACTGCGACTACAAGCGGTTCGGTAAGCTCTCGTTGGCGTTCCACAAGTCCCACTACGACGGGTTTCTGAAGTCCCAGGAGCTGCTGGCAAAGCTCGCCGACCACCATGTCACGGTCATCCCCAAGTCCGAGATCCACAGCGAAATCGGCACCGATTTTTACCAGGGTGCGATGCTGGATCCGATGGGCGCAGGCCTGCACGTGGGTAAGTTCGTCCACGGGCTGGCAGGGGTTGCCGTTGCAGCTGGCGCGGACATCTGCGAGAACGCAGCGGTCACCGAGCTGAAGAGGATCTCCGGGACCGTCCACGACGTGCACACCACCCGGGGGATCACCCGGGCCAAGCAGGTCCTGGTGGCCACCAGCGGATACACCGGCAACATCACCCCGTGGATGCAGCGCCGCGTAATCCCGGTGGGTAGTTTCATCATCTGCACCGAACCCCTCCCCGAAGACGTGATCAACCGGATTCTGCCGAACCGGCGCCAGGCCTCGGACAGCAAGATGCTCACGTACTACTTCCGGATCACCCCGGACAACAGGCTCCTCTTCGGCGGCCGCGCCCGCTTTGCCTTGTCCAGCCCCGACTCGGACGTCAAGAGCGCGGAGATCCTGCGCAAGGCAATGCTCGATCTGTTCCCCTACCTCTCCAACGCCAAGGTGGACTACATCTGGGGCGGCCTGGTGGACCTGTCCATGGACCAGATGGTCCACGCCGGCGTCCATGACGGGCTCTACTACTCGCTGTGCTACAGCGGCCACGGCGTCCAGATGGCGGCGCACATGGGCAAGCGGATGGCCCACTACATGGCCGGCGACAAGAGCGCCAACGTGTGGGAAGACCTGAAGAACCCGCCAGTGCCGGGCCACTTCGGCCCGCCGTGGTTCCTGCCCTTCATCGGCGCCGCCGCCAAGGTCATCGACCGGGTCAAATAGACCAAACTCACCAGCTCGCCAACCTAAAGGGTTCCCATGCCAACAACACCGGTCGCTGAAGCGCGCCCAAAAAACACCGAGGAAACTGCCTTCAAACGCACCCAGTTCGCCAACCTTCCGGGCGGCGCCTTCTTCGAGGGAAAGTGGCACACCGCCGACATGACCCTGGAGGTGCGGGATCCCGAGGACGGCGTCCTGCTGGGGCGGGTGTGCAGTTCCACGCCGCAGGACGTGGAGCGCGCGATCGCCCATATCCAGCGTCAGCTCCAGGCGGAGGAGTGGCCGTTGCGGGCCCGGCGGGAGGCTCTGGAAAAGGCGGTGCTGCTCCTTGGGGAGCAGGCGGAGCGGTTCGCAAACATCATCGCGGCGGAGAGCAGCAAGACCATCACCGAGGCCGAGCGCGAGGTGCGCCGCGCCGCCGAAACCTTGCGGCTTTCCGCCGCCGCCTCCGTGGAACTGGCAGGGGAGACCCTGGGCTTTGAGGACAGCATGGCCGGTGCGGGCAAGATCGGCTGGTACAGCCGGAAGCCGGTGGGCATCGTTGCGGCAATCACGCCCTTCAATGACCCGCTGAACCTGGTGGCACACAAGCTGGGCCCGGCGCTCATCGGAGGCAACGGCGTCGTACTCAAACCCTCACATCGGACACCACTGACAGGCCTGGCGCTGGTGAAGCTGCTGCTGGAGGCGGGAGTCCCGTCCGGCCGGATCGCCGCAATCGTGTCCGGTCCTGGCGTCTCCGAGGCGCTGGTGACTGATCCCCGCGTGGACCTGATTTCATTCACGGGCGGTCCGGCGACGGCGGAGCGGATCGCCGCGGCAGCGGGCGGGAAGAAGATCCTTTCCGAGCTGGGCGGAAACAACGCCACGATTGTGTGCGCGGACGCGGACGCCCAGGCTGCGGCCGAGGCGATTGTGGCCGGTGCCTTCGGGGTGGCGGGCCAGAACTGCCTGTCGGTGCAGCGGGTGTACGTGCACACGTCGCTGTTCGATACCGTGCTGGAGCTCGTTACCGCGCGCACCAGGCAACTGAAGACCGGTCCCAAGCTGGACCGCGGCACTGACGTGGGTCCCCTGATTTCAGAGGCTGAGGCCCGGCGGGTTGAGGAATGGGTGGAGGAAGCCAAGACGTCCGGCGCCGCTGTTCATGCAGGCGGGCAGCGGCGCGGGGCCTACTACGAACCGACAGTGCTGGCCGACGTGCCTTCCGCCTGCCGGGTGATTCGCGACGAAGTCTTTGGCCCGGTGGTATCCATCCTGCCGTTCATCGAGGTGCAGGACGCGGTGTTCGCCGCCAATGCTACAGAGTATGGACTGCAGGCCGGCGTCTTCACCCGGTCCATCGATCTTGCGCTCCAGATAGCCGAAAAACTGCACGTGGGTTCGGTGGTCATCAATGAAACGAGTGACGTGCGGATCGATTCCATGCCGTTCGGCGGCTTTAAGAAATCCGGTGTGGGCCGGGAGGGCGTCCGGCACGCTGTGCGGGAAATGACCGAGCCCAAGAACACCATCGTCAACCTTGCCGGGGCGCCCATGCAGCGGCAGCACCAGGTGGCCACCCCGGAACGGAGCGTTTCTTCATGACAGCACACAGCATTGCGGTGATCGCCGGCGACGGCATCGGCAAGGAGGTTGTACCGGCCGCGATTGCGTGCTTGGAACGGATCGCGGAGCTGCATTCCCTGGACCTGAAGTTCACGTACTTCGACTGGGGGTCCGACTACTACCTCCGGCACGGCCGGATGATGCCGGTGGACGGACTGGAACAGCTGGCCCGGCACGACGCGATTTTCCTGGGCGCCGTGGGTTCCCCCGAGGTTCCGGACACGGAGTCGCTGTGGGGCCTGCTGATTCCCATCCGCCGGGAGTTCCAGCAGTACATCAACCTCCGCCCGGTCAAAACGCTCGACGGCGTGCGGTCGCCGCTTGCGTCCAAGGAACCGATCGACATCCTCATCGTCCGGGAAAACAACGAGGGCGAGTATTCCGAGGTGGGCGGCCGCGCCTACCGCGGGCAGCCGCACGAGACCGCTGTGCAGGAAACGATTTTCACCCGCCAGGGTGTGTCACGGGCAGCCCATTTCGCGGCGGCGCTCGCCTCGTCCCGCCGCCGCCTGCTGACCTCGGCAACCAAGAGCAACGGCATCATCCACACCATGCCGTTCTGGGATGAAGTGGTGGAGGAAACGGCCCGGCTGTACCCGGACGTGACCCTGGTCAGCGAGCTGGTGGATGCGCTGGCCGCCCACCTGGTGCTGAAGCCCTGGACGCTGGATGTCATCGTGGCCTCAAACCTGCTGGGCGACATCCTCTCTGACTTGGGAAGTTCGGTTACCGGGTCCATCGGCCTGGCCCCGAGCGCCAACCTGAATCCGGATGGCGACTTCCCGTCCCTCTTCGAGCCGGTCCACGGCTCGGCGCCGGACATCGCGGGCAAGGGGCTGGCCAACCCGGTAGGCCAGATCTGGTCCGGTGCGATGATGCTCCAGCATCTCGGCCACCCGGAGGCTGCCGAGCACCTGCAGCTCGCCTTCGAGTCGGTGCTCCGGGAGGGCCTTGGTACCCGCGACGTGGGAGGCCCGTCCTCGACGTCGGAGTTCACGGCCGCGGTCCTGGCCGCCATCGACGTCTACCACGCGCTGGACGCGATCGATGCGCGGGTACCCGGCGGGCCGGCGGCAGCACCGGCGTCGGCCTCATGAGCGTAGCGGGCGCGGGCGCAAAGCCCGTTGTTGCAGTTCTGTACCGGGAGGCCCTGCCGCCGCGGCTTGCTGAGATCGAGGCGCTGGCCGAGGTCCGCCTGGCCAAGGCCGACACACTGGCCGGGGCGATGGACGGCGCCGATGTGCTGTACCAGTGGCATTCGTTCTCCCCGGCGCTGCGTGAGAACTGGGGTGCCGCGTCATCGCTGCGGTGGGTCCATGTGTCCGCCGCGGGGGTGAGCCAGCTGATGTTCGACGAACTGGTGCGCAGCAAGATCCAGTACACGAACTCGCGGGGCGTGCTGAGCCGGGCGATCGCCGAGTTTGCGCTCGGCTTTGTGCTGGACCTGGCCAAGGATTCGCAGGGCTCCTTCAGGCGGCAGCGGGTGCAGCGGTGGGAGCACCGGACCAGCCGGAAGATCCAGGGGCAGCGGGCCCTGGTGGTGGGTACGGGCTCCATCGGGCGCGAGATCGCCTCGCTGTTCCGCGCCGTCGGCATGCAGGTCAGCGGTGCGGGCCGCAGCAGCCGGCCCGGCGACGCCGATTTTGACGTGATCCATTCGTCCCGCGAGCTGGCCCGGATTGTCCCGGGTTTCGACTACGTCGTCCTTGCCGCGCCGCTGACCCAGCAGACCAAGGGGCTGGTGGGCGCGGAGGTCTTGGCGGCCATGAAGCCCACTGCCTGCCTGATCAATGTGGGACGGGGCGAAATCGTCCAGACTGGCGCGCTGGTCGATGCCCTGGCCGCCGGATCAATTGCCGGAGCCGCACTGGACGTTGTGCATCCCGAACCGCTGCCCGAGGGGCACCCGCTCTGGGACATGGAGAACGTGATCATCACGCCGCACATGAGCGGGGACACCGAGGACTACCTCGATGATCTCGGCGCACTCTTCGTGGAGAACCTCAAACGGTACCGCGACGGCGAGCCACTCGAAAACGTCGTGGACAAGACCCTCGGATTCGTCCCAACTTCCTGACCGTATTCCCATCTCTCTAAGGAAACTCCGCCATGCCAACGATCGCCCTCACCAGGATCCCGCACTTTATCGCAGGTACGGAGGCAGTCGGCTCCGGTGACAAAACCCGCCAGGTGTTCAACCCGGCCACTGGCAAGGTGACCGCGGAGCTCCGCCTGGCCAACCGTGCCGACCTGGACACCGCCGTCGCCGCCGCGCGGAAGGCCGCCGACACCTGGGGTGACATTTCCCTGGCCAAGCGCACCGCGGTGCTGTTCAAGTTCCGCGAACTCGTCGCCGCCCACGTGGACGAACTCGCCGCCCTCATCACCGCCGAGCACGGCAAGGTCCTCTCCGACGCCAAGGGCGAAATCGGCCGTGGCCTGGAGGTCATCGAATACGCCTGCGGGATCCCCACCCTGCTGAAGGGTGATTACTCGGACCAGGTGTCCACCGGCATCGACGTGTTCTCCTTCCGCGAGCCGCTCGGCGTGGTCGCGGGCATCACGCCGTTCAACTTCCCCGTCATGGTGCCGTTGTGGATGGCACCGATGGCGATCGCCACCGGCAACGCCTTCATCCTCAAGCCCTCCGAGCGCGACCCCTCCCCGTCACTGCTGCTGGCCAAGCTCTGGAAGGAGGCCGGCCTGCCGGACGGTGTGTTCCAGGTCCTGCACGGCGACAAGGAAACAGTCGACGGGCTGCTGACCCACCCGGACGTGGACGGCATCTCTTTCGTCGGATCCACCCCGATCGCCCAGTACGTCCACGAAACCGCCACCAAGCACGGCAAGCGCGTCCAGGCCCTGGGCGGGGCGAAGAACCACGCCATCGTCATGCCCGACGCCGACCTGGACAACGCCGCCGACCACCTCGCCGCCGCCGCGTTCGGTTCGGCCGGTGAACGCTGCATGGCCATCTCCGTCGCCGTCGCCGTCGGCGACGCCGCGGACCTGATCGTCAAGAAGGTCGAAGAACGTGCCCTGGCCGTGAAGGTCAACAACGGCACCGTCCCCGACGCCGAAATGGGCCCGGTCATCACCCCGGCCTCCAAGGAACGCATCGTCCGGATCGTGACCGAGGCCGAAACCGCGGGTGCGGCCATGGTGGTGGACGGCCGCGACCTGGTGGTCCCCGGCCACGAGGACGGCTTCTGGGTGGGCCCCACCGTCATCGACCACGTCACGACCGAAATGACCGCCTACACCGAAGAGATCTTTGGGCCCGTCCTGGTCGTGGTCCGCGTCGACACCCTCGAGGACGGCATCAAGCTGATCAACGCCAACCCATACGGCAACGGCACCGCCATCTTCACCTCCTCCGGCGCCGCTGCCAGGAAGTTCCAGCGCTCCGTGACCGTCGGCATGATCGGCATCAACGTCCCCCTGCCCGTACCGGTGGCCTACCACTCCTTCGGCGGCTGGAAAGCCTCCCTCTTCGGCGACAAGCACATCTATGGCCCCGAAGGCGTCTCCTTCTACACCCGCGGCAAGGTCATCACCTCCCGCTGGCCCGAAACCCACCACGCCTCCGGCGCCTCCTACAACTTCCCGTCCAACTGAACGCGGGAGAAATGGACGCCACGACCACGATTGCCAGGGCGTATCTGGCAACGTCGCCAACGTCAGACCTCGTACCCGGCACGGTGAAACGCCGGGCTCCGGGAGATTTCGACGTCGTGATAGCCATCAAGTTCGTTGGCATCTGCCATTCCGACATCCACACGGCGCGGGGGGACTGGTCCGTCAACTATCCGGTGGTGGTAGGCCACGAAATTGCCGGAGTAGTGGAAGCCATCGGCCCAAAGGTAACGCGCCATAAAGTGGGAGACCGGGTGGGCGTCGGCTGTTTCGTCGACTCCTGCCGCGAGTGCACAAACTGCCGCGGCGGCGAAGAGCAGTACTGCCTGCAGGGCGCGACCAGCACGTATAACTCCATTGGCCGTGACGGCCTCCCCACTGCAGGCGGGTACAGCACCAGCATCGTGGTGGACGAGAACTACGTCGTGCGCATCCCGGCGGGGATTCGACTCGAAGAGGCCGCCCCGCTGCTGTGCGCCGGCATCACCATGTACTCGCCACTGCGCAACTGGGGCGCAGGACCGGGGAAACGGGTCGCCATCGTTGGCATGGGGGGACTTGGCCACATGGGCATCAAGATCGCAGCGGCGATGGGTGCTGAGGTCACCGTACTGAGCCGGACGCTGAGCAAGCAGGAGGACGCCCTCCGGCTCGGTGCGCACCAGCTGTGTGCCACATCAGATCCGGCTACGTTCGAAAATCTCCAAGGCACTTTCGACCTGATTATTAACACTGCCGCCATGGATATCCACTTGGACGCATACCTCTCCTTGCTTGCCTTGGATGGCACCATGGTCCTGGTGGGTCTGCCGTCTAAACCACTCAGCCAACGGGCCTGGTCGCTCGTTTCCTTCCGTCGCAACCTAGCCGGTTCCAAGATGGGCGGGATTCGGCAAACCCAGGAAATGCTGGACTACTGTGCCGCCAAAGGACTGGGCGCCGAGGTGGAAGTCATCCCGGCGGCCCAGATCAATGAAGCCTACGCCCGCGTCCTCGCCAGCGACGTGCGGTACCGCTTCGTGGTTGACGCAGAAACATTCTAATCTCCCCTCCGCCAGCCATTCCGCGTTGGACTTACACCGCGTAGGGGTCGGCGATGCCGATGTATTGGGTGGTGGTGTATTCGGCGATGCCTTCGGTGCCGCCTTCGCGGCCGAGTCCGGATTGTTTGACGCCGCCGAAGGGTGCGGCGGCGTTGGAGATGACGCCTGCGTTGAACCCGACCATGCCGAACTCGATCTGTTCGGCCACCCTGAGCAACCGGTTGAAATCCTTGCTGTAGAGGTAGGACGCGAGGCCGTACTCGGAGGCGTTGGCGAGGTTGATGGCTTCTTGCTCGGTGGTGAAGGTGGTGACGGGGGCGACGGGGCCGAAGATTTCCTGGCCCAGGATCGCGGCGTTGTTGGGGACATTGGCCAGGACGGTGGGCTGGTAGAAGTAGCCTGGCCCGTCCACCGGGGCGCCGCCGGTGACGGCAACGGCTCCGGCGTCGACGGCGGCCGCCACCAAAGCGTGGACGTCCTCGCGGGCGCCGGCGTCGATGAGCGGGCCCACCTGGGTGGCTGGGTCGGTGCCCCGTCCCGTGGCCAGGGCGCCCATGGCGGCAGCGAACTTCCGGGTGAATTCCTGGGCGACGGTTTCGTGGACGAGGAACCGGTTGGCGGCGGTGCAGGCCTCGCCCATGTTCCGCATCTTCGCGGCCATGGCCCCTTCGACCGCTTTGTCCAGGTCGGCGTCCTCGAAGACGATGAACGGTGCGTTCCCGCCCAGTTCCATCGAGGTGCGCAGCACGTTCTGCGCCGCGTCCGCCATGAGCCGTTTGCCCACGGGGGTGGACCCGGTGAAGGAGACCTTCCGCAGCCGCGAGTCCTTGAGCAGCGGCCCGGAAATCCCCGACGCGGACGAGGAGGCGACGACGTTCAATACCCCGGATGGCAGGCCCGCGTCGAGCATGGTCTGCGCGAAGTACTGGGCCGTCAGTGGGGTCAGCTTGGCCGGCTTCAACACCATCGTGCAGCCTGCGGCGACGGCAGGGGCTACTTTGCGGGTGGCCATGGCGAGCGGGAAGTTCCAGGGGGTGATGAGCAGGCAGGGCCCGACGGGTTTGTGCTGGACGAGAATTTTGTTCTTGCCCTCGGGGGTGGTGAGGTAGCGGCCGTAGTCACGGACGGTTTCTTCGGAGAACCAGCGCAGGAACTCGGCCCCGTAGGTGACCTCGCCGCGGGCTTCGGCCAGGGGTTTGCCCATTTCCAGGGTCATGAGGAGTGCGAAGTCCTCGGCGCGTTCGGTGACCAGGTCGAAGGCCCGGCGGAGGATCTCAGCCCGCACCCGCGGAGCTGTCCGGGCCCAGGAGGCCTGGGCGGCATCGGCCGCATCCAAAGCCGCAACGGCGTCCTCACTCGTGGCCGAGGCGAGGGTGGCGAGGACCTGCCCGGTGGCAGGATCGTGCACATCGAATGTGCCGCCGTCGGACGCGTCCACCCACTCCCCGCCGATCAACAGGCCGGTGGGCACCGACGCAAGCAGCGCGGCCTCACGCTCCGGCGATACGGCAGGGGATGAAGGGGCGGTGGGAAGCACGGAAGAAACTGTCATCGAATAAGTCCTTACAGAAAACTGGAAGCTGTAGTGCAGGCAACGGCGGCGGCGGAACCCGGTTCCACCGCCGCCTGCCGATTTACTTGCGTGTTTCGGGCTCCGGAGCGAGGAGCTTGTTGAGGTCGCTTTGGGTCAGGACGCGGGTCCGCTCGAATCGGGGGTCGTTTCGGAGTTCGATGACCAGGCCGATGCCGAGCAGGGCGACGATGACGGTGAACGGCAGGGCTGAGAGCATAGCTGCCTGCTGGAGTGCGCCCAGGCCGCCGACGATGAGCAGTACCACTGCGCACAGGCCGGTGAGTAAGCCCCATGTAGTGAGGATGGGCTTGGTGGGTTTGAGGGTTCCGCGGGAGGACATCATGCTCAGGACATAGGTGTTGGCATCAGCACCGGAGACGAAGTACATGACCACGAGGCAGATCGAGATGACCGAGGTGACACCGGACAGCGGGAGTTCGGCGAGGGTGGCGAAGAAGGCTGAGTTGACGTCCTCGAGGGCCGCTGCGCCGATCTGGCCGCCGTTGTCCATGTCGAACTTGATGGCGGAGCCGCCGAAGATGGTGAACCAGGCGAAGAAGACGACGCTGGGAACGATCATGACGCCGGCGACGAATTCACGGATGGTGCGTCCCTTGGAGATCTTGGCCAGGAAGACGCCCACGAAGGCACCCCAGCTAAGCCACCAGGCCATCATGAAATAGGTCCACCACTGCATCCACTGGACGTCTTCGGGAGTGCTCGGGGTGAGCAGGCTGACGGCGAAGAATTCGCTGGCGTACTGGCCCAGGGAGCGGAAGAACAGGTTGGAGATGAAGTTCGTGGGGCCAGTGAACAGTACGTAGAGTCCCAGGCCCGCGGAGAGAACCATGGTGGTCTGGCTCAGGTATTTGATGCCCTTGTGCACGCCGGAGAGGGCGGACAGGGTGAAGAGCACGGTGATGACGGCGATGATGATGATCTGGCCCACGAGGTTCGAGGGGATGCCCAGGACGCGGTCGATTCCTTCGCCAATCTGGGAGGCGCCCAGTCCAAGGGATGTGGTGGTTCCGAACAGGGTGGCGATGATGGCGAAGACGTCGATCATCTTGCCGAACCAGCCGTCCACCAGCTTGCCGAAGATCGGGCGGAGCATCGGTGAGACCAGGCCGGCGTTGCCGCGGCAGTGGGTGGAGTAGGCGATGGCGAGGCCGAAGACACCGAATACTGCCCAGGCGTGGGGTCCCCAGTCGAAGTAGGAGAACTGCATGGCCCGGACGGCGGCTTCCATCGTCCCGGCCTCGGCCAGGCCGTGGGGCGGTGAAGCGAAGTGGGAGATGGGCTCGGCGACGCCGTAGCTGATGAGGCCGATTCCCATGACGGCGGAGAGGATCATGGCCAGCCAAGCCCAGGTGCTGAACTCGGGTTTGGCGTCCTGGGCGCCGAGTCGGATGCGTCCGAAGCGGCTGGTGCCGATGTAGATGAGGAGGCCGATGCAACCCAGGGTGACAACGAGGTAGCTCCAGCCGACGCTCTGAGCCACCCAGTCCATGGCAGTAGTCATGACGCCGCTCAGGCTCTCCGGTGATACCGATGCCCAGATGGTGAAGGCCCCGATGAGTCCAATGGAGGCCCAGAAGACGGCTCCAGGCCTGTTCCGCAGGCGGTCTGCCGTTTCCATAGCAGTTTCGCTGGCATTGGGGGAGTTGAGGGGATTGCGGGTATCGCCGGAGGCTGTGGTGTCCATCAGGTCTTCGGCATTTTTGGTATGGCTCATGGGGGGCTCCAGATTGCGACGCTGCAGTGGGATGAAGTGGGGGCCTTCACGAATGGAAGTGATGGCGGGCCGGCCCGGGGGACTGGGGGCGCCGGGGCCGGTCCGCTTGACGGTGGATCAGAGTTCCTCGAGGCGTGCGCCGTCGAAGAAGTGGCCGGCTTTGTAAATCATGGGGTCGACGTCGGCCACTTCGGCGTGCCGTACGCGGCCGACGAAGATGGTGTGGGTTTTGGCTTGGAAGCGTTCCTTGATTTCCGCTTCGAGCGAGGCGGCGGAGCCGTCGATCAGGGGGACACCGTTGGGTCCGGCGTGCCATTCCAGGTCGGCGAACTTGTCCGGGGCCTTCGAGGCGAAGGTCTTTACGGTGCCGAGCTGATCGTTGCTGAGGATGTTGATCCCGAAGTGGGTCGATTGGAAAAGCGCCGGGTAGGTGGACGATGTCTTCTGGACGCAGACCAGGACCAGCGGCGGGTCAAGGGAGATCGAGGCGTAGGAGTTGGCGGCAAGGCCTCGCGGCGTGCCGTCCTCATCGGTGGTGGTCACCACGGTGACGCCGGTAATGAACTGCCGGTTGAAGCCCTTCATGATCTCCAGCGGGAGGTTGCCGGAGAGATTGTCGACGACTACTTCCGGGGTTTCCTCCTCGAAGGCGGAGCCAAGGGACGGAATACCAACGTGGGCAAGGAGTTCGACGGCGTCCCACGTCACCTGTTCGTAGGCGATCCGGCCGTCGCGCAGGGTGAGGGCATTGGAGCCACGGGTTTCCACGACGCGTCCTGTGGGCGGCACTCCCCGCAGCGGGCTGGTGAAAGTTCCGGTGGAGGTCCAGAAGATGGCCATGTCGTCACCATTGGCGATGACCTTCTCGATCCGGGTGGTGAGGTCCGGGAAGGCGGCCCGGACGTCGAGGATTTCCTGCTGCAGCTCTTTCAGGCCGGACACCTTTTTTGTGCCGGCGCTTTCCCGCTGGTAATCGGGGGTGACGATGGCGTCAAAAGCGGTGACATCCCCTTCGTCCCACGCTGCTGTCCAGGCGGCGGTCACGGTGTCATTGATTGTCTGTTGCATGCCACAACCGTAAGACGTCATGTGATCTGCGTCAATAGGAAGCTCAGAATCTCATACTGAGCCGCGACTTTTGGGGAACTCTTGACGGCCTTCTTGTATGCAACGTAGATTTGATGCATGCAAGAAACCACCCAGTTGCGGAAAGACCCGCAGGCGAACGGAAACCAGAGCAGCCTCCTGGCCAAGCTGCGGAAGCTGGTGCTAAGCGGTGAATACCCTCCCGGCGCGCCACTACCGGAGCTTTTCCTGGCAGAGGAATTTGAGGTAAGCCGTACCCCGGTGCGGGAAGCCCTCAAGCAGCTGGAAAACGAGGGCCTAGTAGAAATCAGGCCCAAGGTGGGGACCTTCGTGCGGATCCCCACGCGGCGCGAAATTGTGGAACTCTTCCAGTTGAAGGAAAGCCTCGAGGGCCTGGCCGCCAGCCTCCTCGCCCGGCGGGGACCCGTTCCGGAGTTGGACATCCTGAAACGCAACATCGAAGAGTCAGAGCGGGCCGAACGAAGGGCTGACACTGCCCGGTACGCGGAACTGGTCCACGAGTTCCACTGGACCATCGTCAAGGGCTCGGACAACTCCAAGCTTGTGGAGCACTACGGGCGGCTCATGAATCAGCTCGCCTACCACCGGATTGTCCTCGAAACCGTGGAGCGTCCCGCCCGCATGCGGGCCTCCATCCGCGAACACCAGTCCGTCGTGGATTCACTCCTGGAGAAGGACCCTGTAGGTGCCGAGCTCGCCATGCGCGGGCACGTCAACGCCTCTAGCCTGGCCGCAGCGCGCGGCGTAGATACCGGCACCGTCGCCGGTTCTGAAAACGAAGCTTAGCCACCGAAAGGAACCCCATGACTGTCGCTAATTACCCAAAGAAGGGTTGAACCGTGCCCGAAACAACTACCCCCGTCGCTGAGGGAAACAAGCCTGCGTCCCACATCGATGATCTTGCGCGCGCAGTGGGTGTCCGCAAAATCACCGTCCTGACCGAAGAAGTCCTCCGGGATGGTTCCTGCGCACTGCCCGCCAGCGTGACGCGGGCGGCCGCGGCGGCCGTCATCCGGAACCCCTGGATTGGCTCGGCTGTCTCCACCGACCTTGCGCCCGAAACGGAACGCATCGCCCCCGTGCTGGCAAAGATCCTCACCGATCGCCTCACCGCCGCCCTGGGCGGTGCCGGAGAAATCGAGGCCTTCGGAAAGTCCGCTGTGGTGGGGCTGAAGGGCGAGGTTGAGCACGCCGCGGCGCTGATCCATACACCGTACTTTGGCAACCTCGTTCGGGAGTTCCTCGAGGGCACGTCAATCCTGTCCTTCTCGGATGACCGGGCAGAACCGGGAATTTCCATCGCCGTCCCCATGTGGCACAAGGAAGCGGCCTCAACCCGCAGCCACTACCAAACCATCACGCTGAGCCTGAATGACGCCCCGCATCCCAACGAAATTGTTGTGGTTGCAGCCGCGTCAACGGGTTCGCGGCCGCACCCACGCATCGGCGACCGCACAACTGACCAGCCCGTAACCGCCCAGATCCTCGAAGGAATCCTGCAATGAACATCCGCAAAATCGTAACCCTGTCCGAAGAGATCCTGACCGAAGGCGGCCGTCCCGTAGAGCCCGGAGCGCGGGTGGCCATCGCCGTCGCGGTCCTGGAGAACCCGTGGGCCGGGCAGGGCTTCGTGGAGGACCTGACCGAGGGCATTGACGCCACCGCCTCGGACCTCGGCGCTCTCCTGACCCCCAAAGTCATCGAAGCGCTCGGTGCACCCGTCGAGGCCTACGGCAAGGCCGCCATCGTGGGCATCGAGGGGGAGATCGAGCACGGTTCGGCGCTGATCCACACCCTTAAGTTCGGTGACCACTACCGCAAAGCCGCGTCAGCCACCACGCTGCTTCCCGCCGTCGAAAAGCGCGCCCCCGCAGGGACAGTCTTCGACATCCCGATGAAGCACATCACGGACGCCACCATCCGGTCCCACCACCAGAGCGTGGAGGTCAGGATTGCCGATGCTCCCCACGCCGGGGAAATCCTCATCGCCCTGGCCGCGTCCGCCCAGGGCAGGCCGCAGGAGCGCCTGGCACCCTTGTCCACGGAGCAATGAGCCCCATGCCCGAAACGCCCGTAGCCCTCCTGCACGGCGTTGGCCTCGACTCCACCATGTGGGAGCCCGTCCGGGACGCCCTCAAACGGAACTCTGTGGCCATCGACCTGCCCGGCCACGGGCAGCAGCCGGCACTGCAGCATGAAACCTCGCTCGCCGAACTCGCCAGGGACGTGCTGGTCCGCCTTCCCGAGAAGAGCCACCTGGTGGGATTCTCCCTCGGGGCACTGATCGCACAGTACATCGCCCGGTTCAACCCGGAGCGGGTGGAGACCCTCACATGCGTGAACTCGGTCTGCCGCCGGACAGAGACCGAAGCCCAGGCAGTCCTGGCCAGGCTTGCCTCTGCGGAGCAGGACTTCCCCGCGACCGTTGAGGCCTCCATCGACCGCTGGTACGCCGGCACTTCCGTCCCCACGGACCTGGTGGAGGCAACCCGCCGCACCCTGGCGGCAAACGACGTCGGCTCCTTCGTCCACGCCTACCGCGTCTTCGCCACTGGAGATGCGGTGATCGGCCCGGAACTCGGCAACATCACCGTCCCTACCCTGGCCGTCACGGGCGAGCTGGACCCCGGATCAACACCGGACATGACAAGGCGCCTGGCAGAGGCAGTTCCAGGCGCAAAAAGCCTCATTGTGCCGGGCGCCCGGCATATGCTGCCCGTCCAGGACGCCGATGTCCTGGCCGGAGCCATCAACGACTTCATCCAAGAATCCGAAGGAGAACGGGCATGACGCTTCGACTCGACCACTTCATCGGTGGTACCTGGTCCGCTCCCGCTGGCGGCGAATACTTCGCCAGCACCAACCCCGCAACCCTGGAGGTCCTCTACGAGGCCGCCCGCGGAACCGAAGAGGACGTCCGCCGCGCCGTCGCGGCCGCTAAGACCGCTTTCGAGTCCCCGCTCTGGCGCGGACTCACGGCCACCAAGCGCGGGCACCTCCTGCGCCGTCTCGGCGACCTGATCGGTGAGCACGCAGAGGAGCTCGCCGAACTTGAAACGCTGGACAACGGCAAGCTCCTGCGCGAGATGCGCGGCCAGCTCGCCGGCCTGCCCGAGTACCTCTACTACTACGCCGGGCTCGCGGACAAGGTCCAGGGCAGCCAGATCCCCACCAACTCGGTCACCATGCTCAACTACACCCAACGGGAGCCGCTGGGTGTCGTCGGGGCGATCACGCCGTGGAATTCCCCGCTGACGCTGACGACGTCGAAGCTCGCCCCCGCACTGGCCGCCGGCAACACCGTGGTCATCAAGCCCAGCGAGTACACGTCCCGGACCATCCTCCGCGTGGCCGAGCTGGCCTCCCAGGCCGGTTTCCCGGACGGCGTGGTCAACGTTGTCACCGGGTTCGGCCAGGAGGCGGGAGCCGCACTGGTCAGCCACCGCGACCTCGCCAAGATCTCCTTCACGGGATCCACGCAGACCGGAGCCCGCATCGCCGCGGAAACCGCGTCACGGTTCATCGGCTCCACCCTGGAGCTTGGCGGCAAGAGCCCCAACATCGTGTTCAACGACGCGGACGTGTCCAACGCCGCGATGGGCGTCATCGCCGGGATCTTCGCCGCCGCAGGGCAGACCTGCATCGCCGGCAGCCGGGTCTTCGCGCACCGCAGCATTTATGACGAACTCGTCGAACGCGTGGCGGAGCGGGCGGCATCGATCATCATAGGTGACCCGCGGCTGGCAGAGACCGAGCTGGGCCCCCTGGCTTTCGGCGCCCAGCTGGACAAGGTCAGCTCCTACGTGGACATCGGCGTCAAGGAAGGCGCCACGGTCCGCACCGGCGGCCACCGCCCGGAGATCGACCTCCCGGGCTACTTCTTCTCGCCCACGGTCCTGACCGACGTCGACAACTCCATGCGGGTTGTCCGGGAAGAGATCTTCGGGCCGGTCGCCGCGATCATGCCGTTCGATTCCGAAGACGAGGTGGTTGGCCTGGCCAACGACACCGAGTACGGGCTGGCCGCAGGGGTTTGGACCCAGAACCTGGCACGCGCCCACCGGATGGCCCGCCGTCTTGAGGCCGGCACGGTGTGGGTCAACACCTACCGCGCCATGTCCCCGATGTCACCGCGCCAGGGTTTCAAAAACTCAGGCGTAGGCATCGAGCACGGCCTCGAGTCCATGCATGAATACACCCGGCTCAAGAGCGTCTGGATCAACACCGACGAAGGCCCGGTGTCCGATCCGTTCGTCCTGCGCAGCTAAGGAAACCCAATGCCACTCATCGAAGTCTCCATCGCCCGCGGCCGGACCCCCGAGCAGCTCCGCTCGCTCATCGCCGAGCTGCACAAGGCAGCCGAAACCTCAGTGGGAGCGGTGCCGGAAAACACCACCGTCATCGTCCGCGAAATCGAGCACGAACACTGGTCCCGCGGCAACCAGACCATCGCCGAACGCAACGCGGCAAACCGCTAAGCAGCAGCCAACCGCCACCGGCGAACGCCACACATCACAAGGAGCCACCACATGCGCTTTTCACTTTTTGTCCACATGGAACGCTGGGACGAATCCGTCTCTCACCGCGAATGCTTCGAGAATCTGACCGAGCTCACCCTCATGGCTGAAGCGGGCGGGTTTAGCACGGTCTGGATCGGTGAGCACCATTCCATGGAGTACACCATCTCACCCAGCCCCATGCCCCAGCTCGCCTACCTGGCCGCCCGTACGTCCAAAATCCGTCTGGGTGCCGGGACCATCATCGCGCCCTTCTGGAATCCGCTCCGGGTAGCTGGGGAGTGCGCGCTCCTGGACGTCATCAGCAACGGGCGGATGGAAGTGGGGCTTGCCCGCGGCGCCTACCAGTTCGAGTTCGACCGCCTGCTGGACGGCATGCCGGCGGTCGACGGCGGCAAGCACCTCCGCGAGCTGGTCCCGGCCGTGCGGAAGCTCTGGGAAGGCGACTACGCGCACGACGGCGAGGTGTGGAAGTTCCCGACGTCCACCAGCGTCCCCAAGCCGATCCAGAAGCCGACGCCGCCCATGTGGATCGCCGCCCGCGACATCTCCTCGCACGAGTTCGCGGTCGCCAACGGCTGCAACGTCATGGTGACCCCGCTCATGAAGGGCGACGAGGAGGTCGAGGACCTGGCACGCAAGTTCGATACCGCCGTCGAAAACAACCCCGGCGTCCCTCGCCCGGACCTCATGGTCCTACGGCACACCCACGTCCACTCCGCGGACGACCCCGAAGGCTGGCGCCGGCCCGCCGAAGGGATCAACAAGTTCTACCGCACCTTCGATGCCTGGTTCGGCAACAAGGCCACTCCGGTCAACGGCTTCCTCGAGCCCAGCCCGGAAGAGAAGTTCGCCGAGCGCGCGGAGTTCACGCCCGAGTCCCTCCACCGCACCGCCATGATTGGAACGCCGGAAGAGGTGATCGAGCGGATCCGCCATTACGAGTCGCTCGGCGTCACCGAGTTCAGCCTCTGGTCGGACAACAGCCTCACGCACGAGGAAAAGAAGCGTTCGCTCGAGCTCTTCATCGAGCACGTCGTGCCGGCCTTCCAGGAGCAGCCGGCGGTTGCCGCGCAGTAGGGTTCAAAAAGCAGGACGGCCGGCTGGTATCCACCAGCCGGCCGTCCCGCTTTTTCCGGCAGTTAGCGCGCCGTCCCCGCCAGCTCATCCGGCTGGACAGATTCGTTGGCCTTGCGGTCCTCGAGGTCATCCAGCGACTTGCCCCGGGTATCGGGGGACAGGAGGGTGGCCAGCGCGGCCACGGCGCAGATGCCGAACGTGGTCAGCCCGATGACCACGGGAATGTTGGTGGAGCCCGGGGGCGCCACCGCCGTGAAAATGCTCGGGAAGAACGAGGCGATCATGAGGCCCAGGTTCTGCGACACCGCGAAGCCGGTGACGCGGATCCGCATGGGGAACTGCTCCTGGAAGAACGTGGCGAAGGTGGCGTTCCACATTTGGAAGAAGAGGCCCTGCACAATGACGATGCAGACGAAGACCATAGCAAGGCTGCCCTGTTCGATGGCCCAGAGGTAGCCGCCGGCCAGCGCGCCGCCGCCCAGTCCGCCCGCCACCATCAGCATCCGCCGGCCGATCTTGTCCGAAAGTGCACCGAACAGCGGAATGGTGGCGACGGCGGCGATGTTGGCCACAAGGGTCACCCACAGGAAGTCGCTGCTGGAGAAGCCGTTGCCGTAGCCCTTCTGCGTTGCGTAGGAGACGCCGAAGATGAGGGTCGCCATGCCGATCACGTTGGTGAAGGTCATCAAGATGCAACGGACCAGGACCCATGGGTAGCTGCGGACCAGGTCAACGAGCGGGAACCGCTGCTTGGCCTTGCCCTCTGCGGACTGTGCCGCATACGCCGGCGGCTCCTGCACGCGGCGGCGGATCACGTAGCCGGCTAGGATCACGAAGGCGCTGAGCAGGAACGGGATGCGCCAGCCCCAGGACTGGAACTGGTCGGCGGGCAGGATCGCGGCAAGCGGGAGCAGGACCGCGGTGGCCAGGATGGAGCCCACCTGCGTGCCCTGGAGGCTGAAGCTTGCGAAGAAGCCGCGCTTGGCGTCGGGGGAGTGTTCCACGATCATTGCGCTGGCGCCGCCCAGTTCACCTGCGACGGCGAAGCCCTGGATGAGCCGGAGGATCACCAGCAGGATCGGCGCCAGGATGCCCACCTGGCCGTACGTGGGCAGCAGGCCGACGGCGAAGGTGGCGAAGCCCATCAGCAGCATGGCGAAGACGAGCACCTGCTTGCGGCCGTGCCGGTCACCGTACGCACCGAGAACGACGGCGCCTACCGGGCGGGAGACGTAGCCCACCGCATAAGTGGCGAGCGACGCGATGATCCCCACGGTGGGGTTCTCAGTGGGGAAGAAGATGGCGGGGAAGATGAGCGTCGCGGCCAGCGAGTACAGCGCAAAGTCGTAGTACTCGAGTGCGCTGCCGATCCAGCCGCTCATCGCGGCTTTCTTGGGGTCCCTCTTGCCGGGACTGGCTTCGGGGACTGGGGACACTGCCCCGGGGGTGGTGCTCATGTGGTGATCCTTCGTCGTCATTGGCAAGGAGCCGGAACCTGGTTCCGTACGGTCAATATGACCTTTGTCGTCCTGCAACGGCTCGTGGAAAGCCCGGCCTTTGAATCGTTTCATCAAGAATACGGCGTGATCCGGGTTACGTCAAAGGTGGATCGTCCGAGACATTCCCGGACGATCCACCTGACTTCCAGTTGTGAAATTCTGCGGCAGAGCCGCGGCGTCGACGAAACCCCTCTCGGGCTACCTGTCAGTCGACGAGGCCGCCCGAAAGTCCCTTCCCCAGCCACTTACGAGCGAGAATGCCGAAGATGACAGGCGGAAGGATGCCAAGGGTGCTGGCCGCGAACATTGATCCCCACTCGACCTGGAAGGCGCCGAAGTATCCGGGGATCGTTGTGGGGAAGGTATTCGCCGTCCGCTGGGTCAGGACGAAGGCGTAGAAGAATTCGTTCCACGTGAGAATGAAAACCAGGGTGGCGGTGGCTATGACACCCGATGCGGCCATGGGCAGTGAAAGCTTCCGGAAGACGCCCCACTCCGAGAGGCCGTCCACCAGTCCGGCCTCTTCGACTTCAGACGGGATGTCCAGGAAGAAGCCGTGCATCATCCAGATACCGAAGGCAAGGTTGTAGACGATGTAGACGGCGATGATTCCAGCGTATGTATCGATGAGGCCTGCGCCTGCTGCCAGCAGATAGATCGGCAGTGCGAAGACCACCGCAGGACCCATGCGTGTGCCCAGGACCAGGAAGAGGAAGCGGTCCTTGTGCTTGCCCTTCATCCGTGCGAGCGCGTGGCCTCCCATTGCGGACAGCACGACGACGATGGCCGTGGTGACCAGTGCGATAAGGAAGCTGTTGAGCAATGCACGGGGGAATGTGCTGCCCAGAACGCGTTCGAACGAGGACCAGTCAGGTGCCTGCAACCAATCGATGGGGATCTGGCGCCAATCGACCTGGGGAGTGACTGCGATGCGGAGCATCACCGCCACCGGCACCAGGCACACCAGGCTGACCAGGATCATTGCAACATAGTTGGGGATGTCCCAAATCTTCCGGGAGTGGAACTGCCGGGGAGGGGTCGACGCGGCCGGGCTGGGACTCCGGGGCGGGACCTCGGCGGCGGTCCTGCGCCTTGAGGTGGTGTGCGAGGTCATTCTGATACTCCCTTGCTTGCTCGGAAGAATTTGACGATGAAGGTGCTGACAACGCTGATGATGACCAGCACTACGAAGCCGACGGCGGCTGAGAAGCCGAGATCCAGATACTGGAAGGCGTTGCGCCAGAGATAGATCGGAAGGGTTTCTGACGACGTCCCGGGCCCGCCGTTGGTCATGATGAAGAGCTTGTCGAACTCACGGAAGCTGTCCATAAACCGAATGAGGGCAACGAGCACCAGCAGCGGACGGATCTGCGGGAGGATGAAGTGCCACAGCTCCTGCCAGGCGTTGGCGCCGTCGATCTTTGCAGCCTCCATGACGTTTTTGGGGACCGTTTCCATGGCTGCCCCCACCACAATCGCCACGAAGGGAGTCCACTGCCAGGCGTCCACGAACGCGACCGTGACCAGTGAGACGCCCGGGATGGACAGGAAACTCGGAGCTGTGAGCCCCACCAGGCTGAACATCCAGGGAATGAACCCGCCCGAGTCAAGGAGGAACCGGAACATGGCTCCGACGACGAGGGGTGCCAGCACCATGGGAACGATCAGGATGATGCGGAAGAGGCCGTGCCCGCGCAGTCTGCGGGCTACCAGCAGGGCGATGGCAATGCCCACGGGGATGCTTACGGCCATCGAGACGGCTGAGAAGGCCGCAGACTGGCCTGCCGCTTGCCAGAACCTCTCGTCCCCGGCAAGGCGGGTGAAGTTCTCGAAGCCGATGTAACGGTTCCCTGCAGGAGCTGTGAGGGTCTCCCGCTTGAACATCAGATTCATGATGTAGATGGTGGGGAAGACCAGGACGACCAGGAAGATCAGTGCTGAGGGTGTCAGCGAAAGAAGCGTGTATCCCCGGCTTGTTTTCATTTCCTATTTCACCTCGTTCGATGCCAGCCACTTCAGGGGGTTGGCTATTGTGAGCTGCGCGAAGATGTCACGTTGGAGTCCAGCCTCCAGCGCGCGGTGCCGGAAGGACTCCGGCAGGTAGGAGATATCGCTGAAGGTGTGGCCTGCAATCGCCTCCGGACCCGTGAACTGCTGGACACTGTCGTGGCTTAGCAGGATCCTGCCGTCCAGTCCCTCGGCGGCGAGCTTCTGGATGAGTTGGATCCAGTGATCGTCGCTGTGGGAGGTATGCCCGATCCTGTCAAAGCCGACGAAAGCTCCCCGCCGGGCTATGTCGATGGCGTATCCAGGAGGTTCCTCGTCGGCGCACACGTGCGAGATGAGGACTTTGGCCAGGTCCACGCCAAATTCGGAGTAGAGCCCGGCCTGTTCGATGCCCAGCGAGCCGGTTGTATGGCTCACTATGGGCGCGCCGGTTTCCCGGTGGGCTTGCGCCGCGGCTTTGATGGCTTTGATCTCGTTGTCCGTAGCTTCACCCTGGCTCGTAGCTACCTTGATGACCCCGCAGCCGCGGCTGAGCTCGGCGGTGAAGGCAGCAGCCAGGTCTTCGACGGCGGCGCGGCGCACCCACGCGGGCTGGTCACTCCACTGCTCGCAGAACGTCCCTGTGCTGGCGATGATGTGGACGCCGCTCCGCTCGCTGACGCGCTGCAGGAAGTCCAGGTCCCGTCCATAACCCGGCGGCGTGCAGTCCACGATGGCCTGGACGCCCATCGTCGGGAGGGCCTTGAGGGCCCGTACGCAATCGTCCTCCGTGGCAAGCGTGGGCGGGGGTGCGTCTCCTTCCTTTTGCCGGTAGTCGATGATGACGTGTTCGTGGGGCAGTACAGCCAGGGCGGGGTCGAGTTCGGCCATGCCCCGTACGGTCTTAACGTGCATATGATCCTCCTCCGGAGAATGAGTCGCCGTAGTCGAACGAAGCGGTAAGGCCGCCGTCGACGACGATGTTGGTGCCGGTCATCGCACCTGCTGTTTCGGGAAACAGCAGGTGCACGATCGAGGGTGCGATGTCCTCCGGGGTGAGGAGTCGGCCAAGTGGATGGCGCCGGGTCAGATGCTCCTGCGCCTGGTCCCCCGCCGGGATGCTCTTGAAGTGGCGTTCCAACAGGGGAGTCATGGTGGTGCCGGGGCACACCGAGTTGACCCGGACGCCGTAGGGTGCCAGCTCTATCGCCAGTGCGCGGGTAAGGGCGACCACGGCGCCCTTGGAAGCCACATAGGCTGCGGAGCGGTCCTGCCCGACGAGGGCCGCGACCGAGGCGACATTGACGATGCTTCCCCGCGATGCGGTGAGGAGGTCCCACAGTTCCCTGGTGCCAACGAGTACCGAGCGGACATTCGTTGCGTAGGTGGCATCAATCTGGGCGTTGGTGGTCTCGGTGAGGGGCGCTATCGGGGCAATGCCGGCGTTGTGGACCAGGGCATCGAGGCGGCCGTACTTCTCGCCGAGGTGACTGGCGAATCCTGCCCAGGCCTCGGCGTCGCCCACGTCAAGGCGGTAAGGGGACAGGCCCTCTTGTTCAGCGGCGGCAAGCGCGGTCCCATCGCGGTCGGCGACGACGGTGGGGCCGTCGGCGACGAGCCTGCGTGCAACTGCCAGGCCGATGCCGCTGGCTCCGCCGGTTACAACTGATACTCGTGGAGCCACAGGTCCACCTCCTTCGCGCCGGCGGGGTCGTTGAGGACCGAACCAAAAAATTCGTCGACGCCGGTGCCCGGCGGAGCGGGCTCCCAGCCCGTAAGGGTTTCCTTCACGCCTGAGCCGGTGAGGATGCACACTGATTCCTCGCCGCCCAGCCCCGCGGCGATGAGGGCTGTCACGGCGGCGCAGGATGACAGTTCGACGTCCAGCCCGTCATAGCGGGCAAGGTCAGTCCTGATGTCACGGAGCAGGGCGTCATCGGCGGCGCTCATGGTGCCGTTGCTGGCCCGGACGCGGTTCAGGAAGAACGTGCCCTCGGGGGCGTACCCGGTAAGCCTGTCCGCGATCGAGGTGGCCTTTGTCAGGACGGGCCCGTCCCACGGCTGGACCTCCTGGCGGCCCTCGGAAAAGGCAGCGGCAATCGGGGCGCAGCCCGCTGCCTGTCCGGCCACCAGGCGGGGGGAAGGCCGTCCTGATTCGGTGAGCCCGCGGGCCGCACCCAGAAGGACCGGGCCCACGCTGACGGCGGCGGCGAGGGAGGCAACGTGCCGATCCTTTAGCTGGGCGGAGATTTCGTGTCCGATGGATCTGCAGGCCCACTCGCAGCCGGAGGCGCCGAAGGTGGAGGCGAGGTTCGGCAGGCCGTATTTGTCTGAGACGAGTTTGGCCAGGTGATGCGCGGCCGCAGGGCCTTCGCCCACGCGGAGGGTGGTGCCCCCGCGCAACTGCACCATGGCCACGATGGGGGTGGGGACCTGTTCCGGGACCAGGACGAGGAGGGGCAGGCCCGCGCGGGCGCAGTGCGTCGCGGCGGCCACTGCCGCGTTGCCTGAGGAGGCGACGACGGCTCCAGGGGCTCCTTCGGCCACCGCTTCACGAACGAGTACGTCCATGACGCGGTCCTTGAAGGACCCGCTGGGATTGGCCCCCTCGACTTTCAGCCAGGTGCCTTCGAGTCCCGGGATCCTGCTCCGGACCAGCGGCGTGTGTGAGGGGGCGCTGTCCGGCCGGGCAGTCCACGGGTCCGTCCTAAGGCACACTCCTCCACACACGGCGCAGTGCCCGGAGGTGCCGGGAAACGCCATTCCGCAGCTCTGGCAGACGGTTTTCATGCCGGCACTTCCCTTCTGGCCGCGAGGCCGGGGAGCTTGGAACCCTGCCACGATCCCTGGCTGATGACCGGAACACCCCCAATAAAGGAGTGCTGCAGTGCGCGGGGGGTGTAGGGGCCCATGGACGGGCCTTCTTCAAGCTTCTCCGGCTGGATGACCAGGACGTCGGCGGGCATCCCGGTCGCAAGGCGCCCGGTGGAAAGACCGAAACGTGCCGCGGTGCGGGACGTCATCCGGGCCACCATCTGCTCGACGGATACATCCAGCAGGCCGCGGTGTGCCCAGTCCAGGAACCGGTAGAAGCTGTTGGTTGCCCGGGGGTGGGGGATGCCGGAGCCGAGGATGCCGTCGGACCCCACGAGGTGGTTGCCGGTGCTGGCAAGGGTTCGGATGTTGTCCGTATGGCCCTGGTCCACCAGTACGCATGCGCGGCCCTGCGCTTGGACGAAGAGCTGCAGGACGGCCCGGCCGCAGGAAATGGCTGCCTCTTCGGCAATGCGCGCAATGGACCAGTAGTCCCAGCGTTCCAACGGGGTCCCCTGGAGGCCTGCCACAAAGATGGCATCCCAGCCCGCCGCGAAGGTGGGGCCGGGACCGCGGACATCCAGCTCAGCAGCAAGGTCCGCTGCCCAAGCCGCGTCGCCCGTGCGGGCGAGGAGGTCCGGCGTGTTCAGGGACTGGATGGAGCGTGGCAGAAGCGCGCCGATGAAGGTGCAGCCGGCTGTATAGGGATAGGTGTCCCACGTGACCTCCTGCCCGGCACGGTGGAGGCGCTCAACGAACTCCCCCGCCATGCCGGCCCGGCCGGGACCGGAGATATGGAAATGTGACAGATGCAGTGACAGGCCGCTGCTGCTGCAGACCTTCAGTGCCTCCTCCAGCGACTCCTCCAGGCCAGGCCCGTAGTCCCGCAGGTGGGTGACATACGGTGTGCCCCTCGGAAGCTCGCCGGTGACATCGATCAACTCGGTGGTTGTCGCGGCCAGCGCCGGGGCATAGCTCAGCCCCGTGGACAGCCCGACTGCGCCCTGGTCCATTCCGGTCTGGAACAGGCGGCGCATCGCTGCGCGCTCTTCTTCTGATGCGTCCCGGAGCCGCCTGCCCATGACCTTTGCGCGGACAGTGCCATGCGGAACCAGGGTGGCCACCCGTGCGAAGGCTCCGCGGTCGGCGAAATCGAGGTAGGACTGCGTGTCGGGGAATTCCTCGTCCGGGAGGGTCCCGGCGATCGGCTCAAGGGTGTCCGCCATGATCCGGCGCGACCCACCATTGGCGAAGGACAGTCCCAGGCCGTCCTGCCCCACTATCTCGGTGGTGACCCCCGCCAGGGCCCTGGCTTCCATGCTTTCCCCTGTCAGCACCGCCGCGTCGGCGTGGGAATGGGCGTCGATGAATCCGGGCACCACCCACAGGCCTCCGACGTCGATGCCGGTGCTGCCATCGACCGGCAGGTCCGGGCCGAGCTCGGCAATCCCTCCATCGACAATTCGCAGGTCTCCCGGGAACCTGCGCGGGGAGACACCGTCAAACACGGTGCCTCCCCGGAGCAGGTAGCTGGTCACTTCAGGTGCCCGGCGTTCTTCATGATGGTGGTCAGCTCCGACTGGGCAGTTTCCAGCGCGTCGTCCACAGACTTGCTGCCGGCGATGGCCGCCGAGATCTCCTTGGTGAAGGTGTCACCAATGGAGGTGAACTCCGGGTAGAAGGGCCAGTGTTCTGCCGTGGTGCCTTCCCAGCTTGCCTGGAGGGCGGTGCTGAATTCCTCGAGGCCCTTCGAGGCCATGTAGTCGGAGTACTCCGTGCTCTGCAGGACGTTCAGGTTTGGCACGTCAGTACGGTTCAGCTGAGTCAGCTCCTTCATGGTGGTGTCCCGGGACATCCGCCACTGGAGGAACAGCCAGGCGGCGTTCTTGTTCTTGCTCTTCGCCGTGATGGCCAGGCCCTCGTTGTACAGCCACTGAAGCTTCTTGCCGCTGGGGCCGGTGGGAAGGGTGTACCCGACCTTTCCGGCCACCTGGGACTGCTTGGCGTCTTCAAAGATGGTGCCGAAACCGGAAGTATCGAACATCATCGCTGCCTGGCCGGAGGAAAATTTCTCACCGGCCTGCGTGAAGGTCAGGGTCGCGGCGTCGCTGGGCCCGTAATCCTTCATGAGCGTGACAAAGTCGGCCATGGCCTTCTTCATCTCCGGACTGTTGGCCTGCGGATTGCCGTCCTTGTCGAACAGGAGTGCGTCGTAGCCGTAGGACCAGCCGATCTCGGTGCCGAGCGAAGCGAAAGTGGAGGCTCCGCGGGCGCTGAAGGGGATCAGGTCCGGGCGCCTTTCCTGGATCACCTTCGCTGCGGCGAGGATCTCGTCTGTTGTCTGCGGCGGCTGGATCCCCAACTCCTGGAAGACGTCCGCGCGGTAGAAGAACATACCGCCGATGATGGTGTGCGGAAGGGCGTAAAGCTTGCCGTCGATCGTCATGGAATCGAGTGCACCCTTGGGGATATCCCCCATTTCCAGCCAGTCATCCTTAGCCTTGCTCACATACTCGTCGAGGGGCTCCAACCAGTTGGCCGAGACGAATTCAGGCATGTTCCAGAAGGATCCGGATGTGATGTCGTAGGTTCCCGTTCCCGATGTGGAATCCAGGACGAGTTTCTGGCGGGCAGTGGGCTCGTCGTACACCTCAAGATCGACTTTGATCCCGGTGGCCTCCTCGAATTCCCCCTTGAATTGCTGGATGGCCTGGATCTCGTAGCCCTCCTTGAGCAGCACGCGAAGATTCGTGCCCTGGAAGGACTCCCGACCGCCGGTGGGGGTGGTCTCTGTGACGCCGCCGCCTGCGCATGAAGTGATCATCAGGGCGCTGCTGACAAGGGCCACCAGGCCAGTCAGCAACCCCTTTTTTACTGATTTCATTTAGCCCTCCCGAGCTATTGCATATGATGCAACGGCTGTTGCAAAAGGATGGTTCCATGATTACAGTCGTGGTTTGTAGTGTCAATCACACGCGCGGAGCTGAAACCCAGGGAGTGTTCTTGGAAGAAAAGTCCGGAAAGTCCGCGGCAGACGTCGTCTGCGTGGGCGAGTCCATGGCGATGCTTGTGCCCGAAAACGCTGGTGCGATGGGCTCCGGAACGGCTTTCCGGCTTTCGGTGGCCGGAGCGGAGTCGAATGTTGCGGCGTACCTGTCCATGCTTGGTGCCGATGTCTCATGGATCAGCAAAGTCGGAGCCGACCCCTTCGGCCGCTTCCTTCTGGATGAGATCCACAGCTACGGCGTTGACGTTGGGCACACGGATCAGGACCCCCAGCGCCCCACCGGTGTGGCCTTCAAGGACCGGTCCGAAGCCCAGACCAAGGTCTGGTACTACCGCTCGGGATCCGCGGCGAGCACCATTGGCCCCGAAGCGGCCCGTCTTGTCGGCTCCCTTGGGGCCAGGGTGGTCCATCTCAGCGGGATCACGTCCGCGCTGTCCCCGTCATGCAGGGAGTTCCTGTCTGAGGTCATCAGCACGAGGGCAGCAGGCACCGCTGTGTCGTTCGATGTCAATTGGCGGCCGGCGCTGTGGAAGGGCGACGACGGCCCGCCGGCCATGCTTGCAGTCGCCCGTGCCGCCGACATCGTGTTCGTCGGGCTGGACGAGGCGAACGACCTTTGGGGATCGACACATCCACTGGAGGTGCGGCGGCTCCTCCCCGGCCCTGAGTTCCTTGTGGTGAAGCAGGGCGCTGAAGGCTGCACTGTCTTCCGCCGTGACGAGCAGGTCTTCGTACCCGCCCTCGTCGTCGACGTCGTCGAACCCGTCGGTGCCGGTGACGCATTCGCCGCGGGGTTCCTCTCGGGCTATCTCCGGGGGATGACGATCCGCGACGCCGGGCGCCTTGGGACGATCGTGGCCAGCTGCTCGCTCAGCGTAGTAACAGACATAGGCGCCCTTCCCGGGCGACAATACATAAGTGAGCTGTTGCAGCTCACTGACGAGGCCTGGAGAGGCCATCGGTTCGCGCCCGACCTTACAGAAAGCAGTAGCACACGTGTCCCAAACCGTTGACCGCGCCCTGCAGATCCTTCCGTTCCTGGGGGAGGGCGACAAGGATCTTGCCGAGACCGCGGAGATGCTGGGGGTGCACAAGTCCACCGCCCTGCGCCTGCTCCAGACGCTCGAAGCCCAGGGTTACGTCAGGCACAGCGACACCCACCGCTACCGCCTTGGTCCCCAGCTGTTCAAGCTGGCGGCAGTGGCATTGGGCAGCCTGGACATCCGCCCGATCGCTGCCCCGTACATCCGCATGCTCGGAGAGAAAACCCAGCAGACAGTCCACCTTGCGGCCTTCGACGAAGGCGAGGTGTTCTACATCGACAAGTACGAAGCGCAGACCGCGGTACGCATGTACTCCCGCATCGGGGCCACCGCCCCCCTCTACTGCACCGGCGTAGCCAAGGCGATCATCGCCCAGCGCCCCATCAAGGAGCAGATCGAGCTGGCACACAGGATCAAATACGTCCGGCATACCGAGCGCACCATCGTGACCGCCGAAGCCTATCTGGCGGAACTGGAACAGATCCGCCAGCGCGGTTACGCCATCGACGACCGGGAACACGAGGACTACATCCACTGCGTTGCCGTAGCCATCAGCACCGGATCGGGCACGGTTTCACACGCCATCTCAGTGTCCGCGCCGGTGATCACGTTTCCCCGGGACCAGCTTCTGGAGATCGAACCCCTCCTTCAGGAGGCAGCCGCGGCCATCAGCAGGGAATTCACCTAGGCGCCCGACGCCTGCCGCTGTACTTCGAGGGCCAGCCGCACCGACCAGAGTGCATCTTCAAGGGTCACCGCAGGCTCCTCAACAGTTCCCCGGGTGTGGGCGGCGAAGTACCGGAGCTGATTCGCCAGAGCCCCGGCCGGCACACCATAAACAGACCCCTCAAGCTCGACGGCGGGAGCATATTCTCCCGTGGCGGTCGCAAACGACACCTCTCCCCCGGGGAGGGAAAGGACGGCAAGGGTTTCGTGCGATGAGGCTTCCAGACGCGCGTCGATGTACTTCCGGGTGTGAGGCAGGGTCCAGAGGTTGTCAACGGATGCGATCGTCCCGTCTGCGAACCGGAGGTGGACGAAGACGGCCTGCGGATGGGGCAGGGCCGGGTCGATCCACGATTGGACGGAACTGACATGTTCCAACTCGGAAGGGACCAGGGCACGGATGAGGTCGAAATCGTGGACCATGGCACTCAGGGCGGGATGCGACTCCCCGTGCATCGCCAGGCGCTCACGGGGGACATACCGAACGGCCCGGATGGCCCTGACCGTCTCGCCACGCATCCGCTCCCGCAAGGCGCAGAACGACGGAAGGTAGCGGCTTATGTGGCCCGGGAGTACCAGCCGCCGGAGCTGGGACGGCAGGTTCTCCAGCCCTGCCAGGTCCGCTTCGCTCGTAACCACCGGCTTCTCGACGAGGACCGGAAGACCACGGTCCAGCGCCAGGAGGAGATCCGCCATATGGGCGGCAGGGGGAGTGGCGATGACGACGGCGTCGATCTCGAGCCCTGCGAGGACCGCCTCCAGGCTGCCGAAGGGGCGGGCCCCGTGCAGTTGAGCGGCCTCAAGAGCAGCTGCCTCGTTGCGATCCGCGACCGCGACCAGGTCAAACTCCGGAAGGGCGGCGAGTGTCGCAATATGCCGCCTGCCGAAGTCTCCGGCGCCTACTACCGCGACCCGGATTGATGTGCTGGTCATGGAAACCTCCGATGATTGGTAGGGAGACAATGCATAACGGCATCCGCTTCAAAAAAGCATTCCTCGGCCCGGATTTGGAACCGGCGGACGATGTCTGGATGACCATCAGTGATGGCCTCATTAAGGACCTGGGAACGGGTAAGGGGCCAGGCGACATCCCCCGCCACACCGCCGCCGCGGCCATCCCGGGCCTCGTGGACTGCCACGTGCACCTTGCGCTGTCCGGCGGGGCGGACGTGGAGCAGGAGGCAAGAGCCTCGGACTCTGCTGCCCTGCGAGGCCTGATCGAAACCAACGCCTTCCGCCATCTCCAGTCGGGAGTGACGACAGTTCGGGACCTCGGCAGCCCGGAGGATGCGGTGCTGCATGCGGTAAGGGGCGGCGGTCTGGGTTCCGCGCAAGCCCCGCGGATCGTGGCGGCCGGTGCCATAAGCTCCCCCACCGGCCACGGCAACTTCCTCTCCCGCTGGGCGACGACGCCCGGCGAATATGAGGAAGTTATCGGGGCCATCTCCGGTCTCGCCGCACACTGGATCAAGCTCTTTGCCACTGGCGGTGTAATAACCACCGGCACAGTACCTGGCGCCACCCAGATGGAGCCTTCCCTGATCAGCCACGTGACGGAAGCAGCGCACCGTGCCGGACTGGCGGTGGCAGCCCACGCCCACGGGCGGGACGGGATCAGGAATGCCATCGATGCCGGGGTGGACTCCATTGAACACTTCTCCTACCTCACGGCAGACGAGGCCGCCCTGCTGGCCGGGAGCCGCAGCACGCTGGTCAGCACGCTGGTGGCCACCGAGCGTTTCGTCTCGTCTGACCAGCGGGAGACGGCGAACCCTGAAACCCTGGCCAAAATCCTCGCCCATGCCCCTCACGAGCGCGCCGCGCTGGAACTGGCGGTAGGGACGCACCTGCCCCTGGCTGTGGGAACGGATGCCGGAACAACGTTCAACCCCCACGGGTTCGGGATGCAGGAGCAGGCGCTGCACCTGCACCGCGCCGGCATGGACCCGGCCTCGGTACTTCGCGCCATGACCGTCAACGGTTCCAGGCTCCTGGAGAACGGCACGGGATACCTCGACGTCGGACGGCCGGCGGACATCCTGTGCCTTGACGCCGATCCGCTCGAAGACCTGCGGGCGCTGTACAAGATCAATGAGGTCATCCTGAGCGGCCGTCCTGTTGGTAGGTGACATCGTAGGCCTGGGCAAGGGAGGCATATTTCCCTGAAACCGTCCCGCTGATGGCGCCCATCAGCCGCCGGGCTGCATCCACGAAGTCCACCCGCAGCGGGACGTGACGGAAGTCGATGCCGGACCAGGATTCGTCCACGGCCCGCAGGCACTCCTGCAGCCCCGCCGCGGCAACGAAGTCCCGGTACCAGTCCCTCTCCCGCAGGTCCGCCCGCGGTATGTCGATACGCCGGATGCCTTCAACCTCGGCCCGGAGCACTTCCTCCGAGTGGCGCCACGCGATGAACTGCCGCGCGGCCTCTTCGTTGCGGCAACCGGCAGTGATGCCCAGGCCTTCGGCATAGACGAACTGCGCGGGGCGTGCATCGCCGACGATGGTGTAGCCCATCCGCCCCCGCACCGGCGATCCGGGGTCCTCGAACTGGAAGGCCCAGGCGCTGGTGTCGAAGAGGTGGGAGGCGTGACCGTCGCTCACCAGGTTCCCGACGCCTGCATAGTCCAGCTCTGCCAGGTCCCGGGTTCCACCAGCCAAGGTTTCCACGAGGTCCCCGGCGCCGGCTTCCAAATCCCGTAAGGCGGGTTCACCGGCGTCGGGTAGGAGCTTCACGCCCTTGGCCGCGGCCCAGCCCGAAAAGGTCTCCAGCGAGGAAAACTCTGCGTTGCAGCGTGCCACCAGTCCCATGCCCCGCTCCCGCAGCACAGCGTGTGCGTTGAGAACATCGGTCAGCGACCGTGGGTGCCCCAACCCGGCTGCGTCGAAAGCGTCCTGCCGGTAGGCCAGCATGCCCCCGGTGAGGGTATGGGGCACAGCCCAGAGCAAGCCGTCCCGCCGCAGCGCTCTCAGCGCATGGGGAATGAAGGCACTTTCGTTCAGTCCGACGTCGTCCGTTGCTAGCGGCAGCAGTATGGCTGCGGCCCGCAATTCCTCGACATACCAGAGAGGCACGGTTACCACATCGGCCAACGAGGATCCCTGCACCAGGGCATCATGTGCCACCCCCTCGGGAACTACCTCGAGGGCCACCTCGAGTCCCGTGGAAGCGCGGAATTCCGGCAAAAGACGTCGGATAATTTCGACAGTGTGCCCTGCCTTCAGCCAAACCCGAAGTGACTGCACAATTCCTCCGTTGCAATATGCGCAATGCTCTGGACAGCATGTGCAACAACTATATAGGGTAGTAGCCGCACAGTCTCCCCAAGAATCAAGGAAGCGCCGTGGCCAACGATTCCGACTTCTTCCTCCGCCACCTGCTGGCATCGCCTGTGATCGCGATCCTCCGAGGCCTGCCGGCCGCGGAAACAGTGGAGATGGCTGTCCGCTGCTGGGACTCCGGGATCCGCTTGGTGGAGGTCCCGCTCCAGTCCCAGGAAGCGTTCCTCGCGTTGAAGGAAGCCGCAGAGGCTGCTGCAGGCGGTCCCGACCGGCAGATCGGTGCCGGCACCATCTGCACCCCCGAGGACGTTGACCGTGCGCAGGAGGCAGGCGCCCTGTTCCTGATCGCACCGGGGTTCTTCCCGCCGTCCATCAAGCGGGCCCAGGAGATCGGGCTCCCCATTTTGCCCGGGGTGGCAACGCCCACCGAGATCCACGGTGCGCTCAGCATGTCCCTGAACGTCCAGAAGCTGTTCCCTGCGGACATGGCCGGTCCGGGCACACTGAAGACCCTGGCCGGGCCGTTCCCACAGGTAAGTTTCGTGGCCGTCGGCGGTGTCACCCCGTCCAACGCCCAGGATTTCCTCGATGCCGGCGCGGTGGGCGTGGGGGTGGGCAGCGCCCTCAGTAAACCGTCCGCCCTTGAATACTTCTCCCACCTGGAAAGCCCAACGAAAAGGAAGAACAGTGCAGATGACTAAGCGGGACATCGTTACCGACCTCGCCCCGACGCCCGTTGCCTCCTATTCGCAGGCGGTGAAAGTTGGAACCACCCTGTACCTCGCGGGACAGGGCGGCTTCGACGCCAAAACCGGCGAGCTCGTTGGGGAGGGCATCAAGGAGCAGACCCGCCAGACGCTCCAGAACCTCAAATACGTGATCGAGGCCGCTGGCGGCAGCATGAACGATCTCGTCACGGTACGTGTGTTCATCAGCGAGCACGGGGAGTTCCCCGGCATGAACGAGGTCTACGGGGAGTTCTTCGACAGGCCCTATCCGGCCCGCACCACAGTCTCCGCGGGGCTGGGACCTGGAATGAAGGTCGAGATCGACGGAATCGCCGTGCTCCCGGACTGACTTTAAGGAGACCCTTGCTTCCCGTGTCCCTTAAGTATCCGCCACACCGGGCATAGAGATGGGAAGCTGTAACTGCTGGCAACCAGCGGCCTAGGATGCCTGGGGTGCGGGGCCGCTGCTCTCGCGGATAACGAGTTTCGTGGCGAGTTCGATGCTGCGCGGGTGGGGGTCGGTGCCGCGCGCTATGTCGAGAACCATCCGGACGGCCGATTCTGCCATCTCGGCGAGCGGCTGGTTGACGGTGGTCAGGGACGGGGCCACCCAGGCCGCGAGGGGGAGGTCGTCGTACCCAACAACGGATAGGTCGCGCGGGACCTCTATGTTCTTGTCCCGGGCGGCCCGGAGCACCCCGAGCGCCTGCATGTCGGAGCCGGCGAAGATGGCCGTAGGCCTTTCGGCCCGGGCGAGGAGGGCGGCGCCGTGTTCAAACCCGCCGGCCACCGAGAAGTCGCCCCAGCGGATGGCGTCCTCAAGCAATGGAACGCCTGCTTCGGCGTGCGCGGCGCGGTATCCGTCCACCCGGGCGCGTGAGCACAAAACCTCTTCCGGTCCCGAGATCATGGCGATCCGGCGGTGACCCAGTGACAATAGATGACGCGTGGCCGACAGGCCGCCATACCAGTTGTTGGATCCCACGGCTGGAACGTCACTGGGAGGCTCGCCATCTGTATCGAGCACAACGTAATGGATGCCCCGGGTGTCGAGTTGGCGCCGCTGTTCGGGTGTGAGGGTTGAAAGCACCAGGATCACGGCGAGCGGGCGGCGGGCGAGGACTTCATCCATCCAACCTGGCTGCGGACTGTGCTGTCCGCCGAGGTCGGACAGTGAAACACCGAGCCCGTTCCGCCGGGCGGCATTCTCCACGCCGCGAATGATCTCGATGGACCATGCGGAGTCGAGTTCGTGGAACACCAGCTCCACCAGCGGACTGGAAGGGGTGCCGGTCTGGCCCACGTGGCGCTGGTAGTTGTGCTCCTGAAGCGCCTTCTCGATCTTTAGCCTGGTTGCCGGAGCCACGTCCGAGCGTCCGTTGAGAACCTTCGAGATGGAGGGAGCCGAGACGCCGATTTTCTCAGCGATTTCGGTGATCGTCGGCCGGCCGCTGCCTGTGCCCCGCTTTCGCGATCTTTCGGGTGACATGCGTCCAGTCCTCTTTTTTCGTTTTCGAAAGTTCTGAGGAAACCGTAGCAGTGTTTTGGGCTGTTTCGAGCAGTCGTTTTTCGGACATTCGCAACGGAAGTGGCAGAAAAGCCTTGACAAGGTTAGCGCTAACAATGAGGATTACATCACACGTTTCGCAAAGATTTTCGAAAATTAATACCGGCTCCATTGGCGACGCGTCATACGACAAGCATTTCTCGCGCAGCAACTGCGGCACTCAGGTGTCGCCGACAACGGTGTCTTTGCACCGCGGAAGGACCAGCACCACGATGAACAAGAAAAAAGCCCTGCTTGCAGCGGGGATGACCACGGCTCTAGCCGTAACGCTGATCGGCTGCACCGGTAACAACGGTGGCAATGGCGGAAGCGGCGCCGGAGCGAGCAAAACGAACTGCAGCAACGAGATTAAAGTGCAGGACGTCCCGGTCGTCACGTACTGGGGCTGGTTCGAGGACACCGCCCAGACTGTGGACAACTTCAACGAGAGCCATGACGACGTACAGATCTGCTGGACGAATGCGGGCCAGGGGGCTGATGCCTACACCAAGCTCTCCACGTCACTTCAGTCCAAGTCGGGTGCGCCCGACATCGTCCAGGTTGAGTACGACTGGCTGAACAGTTTCCTCATCCAAGGCGGCCTCGTCGACATGACAGAGCACGGCATCGAGGAGTACAAAGACAACTTCACCGAAGGGGCCTGGCGCGACGTCTCGAGCGGCGACGGCGTTTATGCAGTACCAGTCGACCTGGGGCCGGTCGGAATGTGGTACCGGCAGGACCTCTTCGAAAAGCACGGCATCAAGATTCCGACCACGTGGGACGAGTACGCAACCGCAGCCGAGCAGCTGAGCAAGGCAACGGGCGGTGAAACTCTGATCGGCAACTTCGCGCCCAATGGCCAGGGCCAGCACTACGCATTGCTCGACCAGGCAGGTGCCGTACCCTTCGAGTTCGACAACGGAAACCCGACTGAAATCAGCATCAACCACAACGATGAAGCCAGCAAAAAAGTCTACGAGTACTGGCTTGACCTGGTCGACCGCGGCCTCGTGGGCACTGACCAGGCGTGGACCCCTGAGTTCAACACGGGCCTTGGCGGGGGTCGGTACGCCACCGCCATTTATCCCGCTTGGTACAGCATCCACATTCCCGCGTTCCAGGACGGGGACGCCGATGCCGTGTGGCGCGCCGCTCCGATCCCGCAGTGGGACGCAGCCAAACCCAAGCAGGTGAACTGGGGCGGCAGCACGTTGGCCGTAACCACCCAAGCGGACGATGCGGCGCTGGCCACGAAGGTAGCAGCTGAGCTCTATGGTCCCGAAGAGAACAAGAAACTTGGGGTCGAGGTTGGTGGGCTGTTCCTGGCCTACCCGGAGATGATCGAGTCCGAGTACTTCCAGGAGCGTGGGTACGAATTCTATGGTGGCCAGAAGCTTAACAAAGAGGTCTTCGGTAAAGCCGCCATTGAGTATGAGGGCGTGACGTTCTCACCGTTCTCGCAGTACTACTACGACGAGTCGCAGCGTCTGCTTTCTGAGGCGATCGCCGGCAACATCTCGGCTCCAGAGGCGGCGGACCAGCTCCAGAAGTCGCTTGAGACCTACGCCACCGATCAGGGTTTCACCCTTAAGTGAGCTTGACCCTGTGCGGGCGGGGGAGCATCTCGCCCGCCCGCACAGCAGTCCTCCCATTTGCGTCCCAAGGAAGTGGCACATGTCAACCACCGCACAACTGCAAAAGCCAGACCGACCCCCCATCGTCAAGAGGGGAACAAGTCTGGAACGTAAACACGCACGATTCGGGTGGGTGTTTCTCGCTCCGTTCGCGATCGTGTTTCTGGTATTCCTCGTCCTGCCGCTCGTCTACGCGTTCTGGATGAGTCTGCATACCAACACCCTCGCGGCGGGTGAGAAGTTCGCAGGGCTGACCAACTATGTCGCTGCGTTCAACGACCAGCGCTTCCTGTCGGGAATGGCGCGGGTAGGGGCCTTCGCCGTCGTCTTCGTACCACTGCAGATTGGGCTGGCACTCTTCTTCGCACTGATCCTCGACGAGGTCAAAACTCGGCTCTCCCGGTTCTCCCGGCTGCTCATTTTCGCGCCGTACGCTATCCCCGGCGTGATCGGAGCACTGATGTGGGGATTCCTTTACAGCCCGTCGTTCGGTCCGTTGGTGTCATTCTTCGACTTTCTGAATGTGCAGGCGCCGGACATGCTCAGCCGGGATTCGATCTTCTGGTCCCTGACCAACATCGTCACGTGGCAGTGGACCGGTTACTACATGATCATCATCTACGCGTCGCTTCAGTCGATCGACTCGTCTATCTATGAGGCGGCAAAGATCGATGGGGCATCCAAGCTGCAAACCGCCCTGCAAATAAAAATTCCAATCATCGCGTCATCACTGGTCCTGACAATAGTCTTCGCACTGATTGGGACGCTGCAATTCTTTACCGAACCGCAGGTGCTCGCCCCACTTGCCGGGAACGCGATCGACGCTGCGTATACCCCGAACCTGTACGCATACAACCTGGCGTTCTCATACCAGCAGTTCAACTACGCCTCGGCCATCTCGTTCGCCCTCGGACTTATGGTCTTCCTCGCCTCCATCATTTTCCTGATCGCCACTCGCAAGAAGAGCGGACTCCGCTGATGACGACTTCACCTGCACCACTCCTCGACAAGGCCACCGCCGCGGGCACCCGGAAGCAAAGCAGTAACCCCAGAACGGGGCGGCGCGGCAAATCGGTCGGGCTGCATATTCTGCTCGCCGCCGTGTCCCTCTATTTCCTTCTTCCGATGTGGTGGCTGATCGTTGCGGGAACCAAGAGCACCCAAGGGCTGTTCGCCGGAACGGGAGGACCTCTCTGGTTCGACCGGAACTTCGCCCTCTTAGACAACATCGCCCAGCTGGCGACCTACAACAACGGCATCTACCTGCGGTGGCTCGGAAACTCGTTCCTGTACGCGGTTGCCGGTGGAGTGGGCGCCACGATCCTCGCCGTACTCGCGGGCTATGCCTTCGCCAAATACCGCTTCCGGGGCCGCGCCGTCAGCTTCATGATCCTCCTCGCATCGGTGATGGTCCCGGCGACGGCACTCGTCATCCCGACGTACGTGTTGTTCAATAACCTCGGCCTCACCAACACGATCTGGGCGGTGATCCTCCCGTCTCTGCTGAGCCCGTTTGGGGTGTACCTCATGCGCGTCTATGTCCAGGATGCGATTCCGGACGAACTGCTCGATGCTGCCCGGGTGGACGGCTCCGGAGAACTCAGGACGTTTGCCACCATCGCGCTGCCGCTGATGCGTCCGGCGGTGGTCACGGTGCTGCTGCTTTCGGTGGTGGGCGGGTGGAACAACTACTTCCTGCCGCTCGCAATGATCTCGGACCCGACGTTGCTTCCCGTCACCGTGGGACTCAATGCCTGGCAGGTTCAGTCGAACTCCGCCACCGCGAACAGCCTTATCTGGAACCTGGTCACGAGCGGGTCACTGATCTCCGTGATACCGCTCATCATCGCCTTCCTCATGCTGCAGAAGTACTGGCAGGGTGGGCTGTCGGTCGGCAGCCTCAAGTAACAGCAGTAACCCTGGAACGTCCCGCCACCAAGAATGAAGGAGCAGTATGTCCAAGGCTCTCGTGACTCTCGACCCGAATTTCGTCGTCGGTCCCATCAACCGCCGGCTCTTCGGGTCCTTTATCGAGCACATGGGACGCGCTGTGTACACCGGGATCTACGAGCCCGGGCACCCCACCGCAGACGAGGAGGGCTTCCGTCAGGACGTCATCGAGCTCGTTAGGGAACTGGGTGTCACCGGCATCCGCTACCCCGGCGGCAACTTCGTCTCTGGCTTCCACTGGAGGGACGGTATCGGGCCCAAAGACCAGCGTCCCCGCCGGCTCAGCCTGGCGTGGCGGGCCACCGAGACCAACCAGGTGGGTTTGCACGAGTTCGCCTCCTGGGTGGAGAAGGTGGGCGGTGAACTCCTGTATGCGGTCAACCTTGGTACCGCGGACACGAGGGGCAGCCTCCAAGTGCTCGAGTATGGGAACATTCCGAAGGGGTCCACCCTGGCTGACGAGCGGATCACAAACGGCCGGACCAACCCCTTCGGCATCAAGATGTGGTACCTCGGCAACGAAATGGACGGCCCCTGGCAGCTGGGGCACTCACCGGCCGATGACTACGGCAAGAAGGCCTCGCGCACCGCCAAAGCCCTCCGGCAGCTGGACCCCCAGGTTGAACTCGTGGCATCCGGTTCCTCACACCCAACGATGCCGACCTTTCCATACTGGGACCGTGTGGTTCTGGAACACACCTACGACGACGTTGACTACATCTCCTGCCACGGCTACTACGAGGAGAAGGACGGCGACCTCGGATCCTTCCTGGCCGCCCCGGTCAAGATGGACCGGTACCTTGATGCAGTCATTGCGACCGCTGACCATGTCAAAGCGGCCAAACGCAGCGAGAAGACATTGAACATCTCCTTCGACGAATGGAACGTCTGGTACCTCGGTGAGAATCTTCGGCAGTTTCCACGCCAGGCGGACCGGTTCTATCGGACCGACGAGACCGAAGGAAACGATTGGCCGGAGGCCCCCCGGCTTGCCGAAGACGTTTACTCCGTGGCGGATGCGGTGGTGGTTGGCGGGTTGCTCATCTCCCTGCTCCGGCATGCAGACCGCGTCACTTCAGCTTCCATGTCGATGCTGGTAAATGTCATCGCGCCAATCACCACCGAACCTGGCGGTCCCGCCTGGCGGCAAACCACCTATTATCCGTTCGCTGTCACCGCCAGGCTCGCGGTTGGCGTCGCACTCGACATCCGCGTCGAAAGCGAGCACTACGACACCGATGAACTCGGCAGTGTTCCGGTGGTTGATGCCGGGGCAACCCACGATGCCGACAGCGGACGTGCGGCAGTCTTCCTCGTCAACCGGTCGCTCACTCATGCCGTCACTGTCACGGTGAACCTGGCAGCGCTGGGGGAACTGTCCCTGCTTGAATCCCTCATGATTTCCGATCCGGACGTTTACGCAAGGAACACCAGGGACGCCCCGAACCGGGTGACGCCTTTACCGAACTCCACGGCAAAGCTGGCCCAAGGCATCCTCACGCTGACACTGCCGCCTGTCTCCTGGACAGCGGTGGAACTGGGTAAGCCAACGGCATAATTTTTCCCGCCGCGGGCACGGCCGCCGGAAGTAAACTGACCCTCGCACCACGTTTGTGGACAGACCGTCAGCCGGGAGCCGCCCATGCTCTGGAAACTGCTTGTTGAATACCTGCGGCCGCACCGCACGCTGCTGCTCGTCGTCGTGGTCTTCCAGCTGGCGCAGTCCATCGCGTCGCTGTACCTGCCCACCCTGAACGCGGACATCATTGACGACGGCGTTGCCACCGGGGACACCGGCGTCATCCTCCGGCTCGGGGCCCTGATGCTCGGCATCACGCTGCTGCAGATCGCCTGTGCCATCATCGCCGTCTACTTCGCGGCGAAGGCCGCCATGGGCGTGGGCCGGGACCTGCGCGGCGCCGTCTTCCAAAGGGTGGGGGAGTTCTCCGAGCAGGAGGTCACCAAGTTCGGGGCACCCAGCCTCATCACACGGTCCACCAACGACGTCCAGCAGGTCCAGCAGCTGGTCCTGATGTCCGCCACCATGCTGGTCACCGCGCCCATGCTCAGCATCGGCGGCGTGATCATGGCTATCCGGCAGGACGTGCAGCTGTCCTGGCTGATCGCCGTCGCCGTCCCGGTGCTGCTCATCGCCGTCGGCCTGATCACCGCCCGGATGGTGCCGCTGTTCCGCAAGATGCAGAAGCGGATCGACACCGTGAACCGCGTCCTCCGCGAGCAGCTCACCGGCATCCGGGTGGTCCGCGCCTTCGTCCGCGAGGACATCGAAACGAACCGCTTCGCACAGGCCAACGAGGACGTCACGGACACCGCCCTCCGTGCGGGCCGGCTGATGGCCCTCGCGTTCCCCGTGGTGATGCTGGTGCTGAACGTCTCCAGCGTGGCCGTCATCTGGTTCGGTGCGTTCCGCATCCAGGACGGCTCCATGCAGGTGGGCACCCTGATCGCGTTCCTCAGTTACCTGCTGCAGATCCTGATGTCCGTCATGATGGCCACGTTCATGGCCGTGATGATCCCGCGTGCCGCCGTCTCCGGCGACCGCATCGGCGAGGTGCTGAAGACCGAGTCCAGCGTCCGCCCGCCGGAGCGCCCCGTCACCACCAAGGTGAGGAACGGCGAGCTGGAAATGCGCGACGTCGGATTCGCCTACCCGGGTGCCGACCAGCCGGTCCTCACCGGGATCAGCTTCACCGCCAAGGCGGGGCGCACGACGGCGATCATCGGCAGCACCGGCTCGGGCAAGACCACCCTGGTGAACCTGATGCCCCGGCTGTTCGACGCCACCACGGGCTCTGTTCGGATCGACGGCGTGGATGTCCGCGAGCTGCACCCGGACCTACTCTGGGGGCACATCGGCCTGGTCCCGCAGCGACCCTACCTGTTCAGCGGCACCGTCCGCAGCAACCTGCTCTACGGCAAGCCGGACGCTACCGAGGACGAGTTGTGGGAGGCGCTGGAGATCGCCCAGGCCCGGGACTTCGTGGAGCGGATGGACGGGGGCCTGGACGCGCCCATCAGCCAGGGCGGCACCAACGTCTCCGGCGGGCAGCGGCAGCGGCTGGCCATCGCCCGGGCCCTGGTGAAGCGGCCCGAGCTGTACATCTTCGACGATTCGTTCTCCTCGCTGGACACCGGCACCGACGCCCGCCTCCGGCAGGCCCTCGCGCGCAGTACCGCCGGCGCCACGCTGGTGATCATCGCCCAGCGCGTCTCCAGCATCGTGGACGCGGACCAGATATTAGTGCTCGACGACGGCAGGATCGTGGGGCGCGGAACGCACAGCCAGCTGCTGGAGACATCGGAGACGTACCGCGAGATCGTGTCCTCCCAGCTCGCGGCGGAGGAGACGGTATGAGCCCGGAACCCGCTTCCTCATCCGGTACCAAGGCCGCGCCCGCGTCCGCAACGGGAGGCGCCGCCGTCGTACGCATCCCACGTCCGGCAGGCGGCCCCGGACGCGGGGGACCGTTCGCGGGGATGAACGTCCCGGCGGAGAAGGCGATGAACTTCTGGCCGTCGGCCAGGCGGCTGCTGGGGACGCTGCGGCCGGAACGGGCGTGGCTGCTGCTGGTGTTTGTGACGGCGGTGGCCGGCGTGGCGCTGTCCGTGATCGGGCCGCGGCTGCTGGGGGAGGGCACCAACCTGATCTTCGCGGGCGTCGTCTCCCGCGAGCTGCCGCCCGGCGCCAGCAAGGAGCAGGTGATCGCGCAGCTGCGGGCGGCGGGGGAGAACCAGCAGGCGGACATGCTGACACCCATGGCGCTGACGCCGGGGCAGGGGATCGATTTTGCCGCGCTGGGGAACGTGCTGACGTGGGCGCTGGTGCTGTATGTGCTGTCGTCCGCGTTTATGTGGGTGCAGGCGTATGTGCTGAACGGGGTGGTGCAGCGGACGGTGTTCGGGCTGCGCGGGGAGGTCGAGGCGAAGATCCACCGGCTGCCGCTGCGGTATTTCGACTCGATCCAGCGCGGTGAGCTGCTGAGCCGGGTGACCAACGACGTGGACAACATTTCGCAGAGCCTGCAGCAGACCATCAGCCAGGCGGTCACGTCGGTGCTGACGGTGCTGGGCGTGCTGGTGATGATGTTCATCCTCTCGCCCACGCTGGCGCTGATCGCGCTGGTGACCATTCCGCTGACGCTGGGGATCACGGCGCTGATCGCTAAGCGCTCGCAGAAGCTGTTCGTGGCGCAGTGGAAGCACACGGGGGAGCTGAACGGGCAGATCGAGGAGACCTACACCGGGCATGCGCTGGTGAAGGTGTTCGGCCGGCAGCAGGAGGTGGGCGAGCGGTTCCGGCAGAAGAACGCGGAGCTGTATTCCGCCAGTTTCGGGGCTCAGTTCATTTCCGGGCTGATCATGCCGGCCATGACGTTCATCGGGAACCTGGTGTACGTGGGGATAGCCGTGGTGGGCGGCCTGCAGGTGGCGTCCGGGGCCATGCAGCTGGGTGACGTGCAGGCTTTCATCCAGTACTCGCGGCAGTTCACCATGCCGCTGGCGCAGCTGGGGTCCATGGCCAACGTGCTGCAGTCCGGGGTGGCCTCTGCCGAGCGGGTGTTCGAGCTGCTGGACGAGGAGGAGGAATCGACTGAGCCCGCTGCTTCTGCTTCGCCGGTGTTTGGGCGCGGGCGGCTGGTGTTTGAGGACGTGTCCTTCTCGTACTCGCCGGACAAGCCGCTGATCTCTTCGTTGTCTTTGGTGGCGGAGTCGGGGCAGACGGTGGCGATCGTGGGGCCCACCGGTGCAGGAAAGACCACGCTGGTGAACCTGATGATGCGGTTCTACGAGCTGGACGCCGGGAGAATAACGCTCGACGGCGTCGACGTCACCTCGGTCCCGCGGCGCGAGCTGCGCTCGCGGATGGGGATGGTGCTGCAGGATACGTGGCTGTTCGGCGGGACCATCCGCGACAACATCGCCTACGGCCGGCCAGGTGCTTCCGAATTTGAAATTCTCGAAGCCGCACGCGCGACGTATGTGGACCGGTTCGTGCGCTCACTGCCGGACGGGTACGACACCGTGCTGGACGACGAGGGCGCGAACGTCTCCGCGGGGGAGAAGCAGCTGCTGACGATTGCGCGGGCGTTCCTGGCCCGGCCGTCGGTACTGATTCTGGACGAGGCGACCTCTTCTGTGGATACCCGGACCGAGGTGCTGGTGCAGAAGGCCATGAGTGCGCTGCGGAGCGACCGTACGTCCTTCGTGATTGCGCACCGCCTCTCCACCATCCGCGACGCCGACCTCATCCTGGTGATGGAGGCCGGCCGGATCGTGGAGCAGGGCACGCACGCCACACTGCTGGCCGCCGGTGGGGCATATGCCCGGCTGTACGAGGCACAGTTCGCGGCGCCCGTGGCGGAGGTTTGACCGGCGGGGGTACCGCGTGATGGGCGGCACCCCCGCGTTGGCATCGACGCCAGGATGTCATGTGCTTTCCGGAACTTGCGTCTACCGCAGCGCCTTGAAAGCGCGGCCGATTCCATCCAGGAGGCGGTCGGCGTCGTTGCTGGAGAAGGGCATTGGCGGCCGGAGTTTCAGGACGTTTCCTTGGGCTCCGCAGGCGGAGATGAGGATCCGATCCTCGCGGAGGGCGTTCACGATGCCCGCGGCGGCGTCCCCGTCGGGTGTGAGTGAGGACCGGTCAGTGACGAGGTCAACGCCGATAAAGAAGCCGCTTCCGCGGACTTCTGCCACCTGGTCCAGGCCCTGGGCGAGGTCCTTCAACCCGGTGATGATCTTCTCGCCCACCTTCAAGGCGTTGTCGATCAGGGATTCCTCGCGGATCACGTTCAGGACGGCCTGGGCGGCTGCGATGGCTACAGAGTTGCCGCCGAATGTGTTGAAGTAGCGGATGTTCCTGCCGAACTCCACGAGCAGTTCGGGTTTGAAGATGGCCGCAGCGACGGGAATGCCGTTGCCCATGGGTTTGCCGATGGTGACGATGTCCGGAACGATTGCGTGGCGTTGGAAGCCCCACCAGTCCTGGCCCGTCCGGCCAAAGCCTGGCTGTACTTCATCGGCGATGTACAGGCCGCCGGCGGCGTGAACCTCTTCGATGATCGGGCGCAGGAAGCCTGCCGGGCCCGCGAAGACGCCGTCGGAGGAGAAGATGCTGTCGGCGATGAAGGCCGCCAGTCCAATGCCGTGCCGGTGGAGATCGGCGATGGCTGCACGCACCTGGTTCCGGAGGTGGTCCTCGAGGGAGACCTGATCCGATGAGTATCGCAGGGCGTCCGGGGCGTCGATGACGCGTACGTTTGCGCCAAGGGGCACGCCGATACCCAAGGACGGCGAGAAGGACGCGACCTCCGCTGTCAGGCCGTGGTACGCGCCGGAGGTGACGATGATGCCCTGGTTTCCGGTGGCGTATTTTGCCACGCGCATGGCGAGGTCATTGGCCTCGGACCCGGTGCAGGTGAACATGACATGGCCAAGCCCGGCGGGAAACGTGGACAGGAGGTCCTCGGAGTAATCAAGGATGGATTCCTGGACGTAACGGGTGTTGGTGTTCAGGGTCTGCATCTGTTCGTGGACAGCCGCGATGACCTTCGGGTGGCAGTGGCCCACCGAGGGGACGTTGTTGTATACGTCCAGGTATTCGTTTCCGTCCCGGTCAAAGAGTGTGACGCCCTTGCCGCGGACCACTTCCAGGGGAGCGTCGTAGAAGAGCCGGTATCCGGGTCCGAGGCTCTGGTCCCGTCGCCGGATGTTCTTCCGGATCTGATCCGGGAGCTCATCGGTGCGGTTGGGGTCAAATCCGTTGACCATGGCCTTGGAAGGCTTGCGGATGCTTTGGACGGTATTGCTCATCATTTCTCCTTGACGGCTTGGGTGTCTGACTCAGGGTGTGAAAGGGCAGTTTGGTGCAGGGGCTGCGGCTGTGGCGGCGAGCCGGTCCCAATCCGGTTTCGAGTGGGAGAGGAGATAATCGCGCCTTTGGGGCAGGTGTCTGGCCCGCCACTGCGTAATCAGTGCCCGCAGCAGGAGGCGGGCCTGGGCCGAGACCACCAGGGCTTCAAACTCCTGTCCCGGCAGCGGGTTGACGCTTTGGTATCCGTCCAGGACGGACAGTGCGCGCTCCCAGGGGCTTTCGGGGTCTGCCCCCAACAAATTGGCCATGGTCACGCTGACGTCGAAGATCACGGGAGTTCGGACCACGTCGCCGAAATCGATAATCCCCGTCACGTAGGCCGGGCTATTGGGGTTGACGAGGACATTAAACGGACTGAAATCCCCATGGACAACCTGCGAGGGAAGGGTATCCAGTAGTGGAACTACTTTTGCATCGAACTGGTCGAAAATGCCCTCGGCCAGGGAGCGCTTTTCCTTGTCATCAACGTAGCCAAGTAGCGACCGCATCCTATGAAAGTGCTTGAGGTCCCAAAGGAGCAGACGGTCCGCCCGCGGATGGTCGAAGTCCTGCAAGGCGAGGCCAACGCTTGCCAGGCTTGAGCCAACCAGCTGAAGATGGCCAGCGGACGCGTCGTGCTTGGCCAGCAACTCTCCCGGCATGAAGCGCATCACCCGAAGCACCCTGTCGAAGGGGCCAGTAGGCGCCGGGATGAGGACTTCCGCGGCTCCACCAAGGCTCCTGACAAGGCGCTGGACCGGCAACCCGGGAGCGGTCCGCTCCAGGTGAACCATGCACGCCGTCTGCAGTTGGACAATCCCTGGATCCTCTTCAGGTGAGGAAACCTTCACCAGAAAGGCCTCTTCTCCGCCTTGAAGGCGGAACGTCTCGTCCTTTTCCGTGGGAATCCGTACCAGCTTCCCCTGCAGGCCGTAGAAACGCTCAAGGAGTCGCTTCACAGTCGAGTCAGTGAGCTGCGACTGCTCTGTCAGGAGCCCGCTTTCTGCAACCACGGCATTAAAAAAATCGGAGTCGGTTCGGACGTCCATGGCTCTGGGCTCCTGTCGCTTGGTGAATAGATTCGACATGCTCGGTGCTCTGCTGTTCAACAGTTCTACAGAGTATGACACCGCGCACCCCGCCTGCGCAATGAAATGCCCGGCAGGTCTACTGTTCAACTGTTGACAATTTTGCTTGTGGAGTTTTAAAGTCGTTCTATGAGCGGACTCCCTTGGAGGACCGTAGTGATCACCATTCATCCGCCCTGTGCAGGGCCGCCTACACCTCAACGAACGGACAAACCATGGCTGACAACAACTCCCGGCCGAAGTACATCTCCTTCGATATCTACGGCACGCTGATCAACTGGGACACGGATTCCACTACCCGCCGCCTGCTCGCGGGCAGGCTGCCGGAAGAGCAGTGGCCGGCGTTCAAGAAGGTTTTCCGCGGATACCGCTTCGACGAGGTCCTCGGTGACTACAAGCCCTACGAGGAGATCCTCCAGAATTCCTTTGACCGCGTTTGCAGGTTCTTCGGCATTGGCCCCACTCCCGGCGCCGGCGCGGAGTTCGCTGAGACCGTCCGCGGCTTTGGTGCCCATGATGACGTACCGGCTCCATTGAAGCTCATGGGCGACAACTACAAGCTGGTTGCCCTGTCCAATGCGGACGACAGCTTCCTGGACATCAGCATCCCCAAGCTGGGCGCTAACTTCCATGCGGTGCTGACTGCTGAGCAGGCGCAGGCGTACAAACCGCGCTACCAGGCGTTCGAATACATGCTGGACACCTTGAACGCAAAGCCGGAGGACTTCCTGCACATCGCCTCGCACACCCGCTACGACATGCATCCGATGCACGATATGGGCTTCCGCAACCTCTGGGTGCTGGACCGTGGCTACGACCCCATTACCGGCGGCTACGACTACAACACGGTAAAGTCCCTGGACGAGATCAACCAGCATCTCGGCCTCTAGTTCCAGCCGACCTGGACAGAAAAGTAAAGACCGCGGCCCCAAGGCCGCGGTCTTTACTTTTACGTCGTTGAGTGCCTCTTGGCGATAACGTCGCGGATCGATTCGCGGTACTGGATGATCGTGTCCGAGATGACCTTTTCCGCCAGGACGGGGTCGCGGGAGTCAAGAGCGTCCACGATGTTCTGGTGCTCGGCCTCGAGCGCGTCCGGGTCCTCGTATTCGTGGTGCTCAATCGAAAGCACGAACATGAAGTACCGCAGCTCGGTCACCAGCTGCTGATAGAACGTCCTCAACTTCTGGCTTCCGAGGATTCCCACGATGGCGCTGTGGACCGCAAGGTCCTTTTCGACAATCTTGAAGGGATCGCCAGTTTTCAACACTGCCCGGAACTCCTCCATGGCGGCGTGAACCTCATCGAGGGAGGTGCTTTCGGAGATGCTCCGCGCGGCAGTGGTTTCCAGATGATAGCGCGCGTTATAGACGTCCATGATTTCCGCGTCGGTGGGGTCCCAGACGATGGCTCCCTGGTTTGCCCGGTGGCGGATGAGGCCGCCTGCCTGGACGATGCGGACCGCCTCGCGGACCGTATTCCTGGAAAGGCCGAGGTTCTCCGCAAGGAGGCTCTCCCGGAGGCGCTCACCGGGCTTGAGCCCTCCGCTGAGGATCATGGCTGTGAGCCCGTCCGCAACCTGTTGCACGGTGGACGAGTGCACTATCTTGATCTGCTCAACCATGCGTTTCATCCTACAGTCGTGGTCAACTGTAGGGCAGTGGACCATCTTTTCGGTAGTTTCTCTGGCCGTTGCCCGCCAGGGCCAATGCCCCGCATGCGCGAACGGGTCCGGAGCCAAAGCCGAGGCTTCAACTCCGGACCCGTCCCGCTTTAGGGTGGCACGCAGCCGTTAGCGGATTGCTGCTTCTGAAATAGCCGATTCGGCCAGGCCCCAGTACTCGAGGGATTCCTTGTACTCCGGGCTCTCGAGAACCGACTGGATGGCTGCCTGCAGGGCCGGCGTCAACGGTGATCCCTTCTTCAGCCCCATGGCAACATTGGTATTCGTCCGGGTATCCATCCTGGGCTCCAGGATGGAGAAATGGTCCGGCTGCTGGGCGTCCGCCCAGGCCAGGCCGCTGGCGTCGTAGAAGACGCCGTCGATCCGCTTGGAGTCCAGCTGTGTCAGAGCCTCCTGGACGTTGGGCAGGGTGATTGCGTTGATTGCGGGCTGCCCCTTTTCCTCACAGGTCCACTTGGAGACGTTGGGCAGGTGCTTGAGTTGCTGCGTGGAACCCTTGGTCACGCCGATGTTCCTGCCGCAGAGGGTGTCGTTGGTCAGGTTGAGCGGGTTGCCCTTCGTTACCGCCACGGCCGAGCCGCCCTTGAGGTAGTTGATCATGTCCATGACCTTCAGGCGCTCTTCCGTGGCGGACATGGTGGTCGCTGTGAAGTCGAAACGGCCGCCGTCGATGCCGGGGATGATCGTATCGAAGGCCGTGTTTTCGAACTTCAGCTTCAGCCCCAGCTTCTTTGCCACCAGGCGGGCCAGGTCAGGGTTCACGCCAATGGGCGTCAAATTGTCCTCGGCGAGGAATGTCATGGGCGGGGAACTCAGATCCATCGCGACCGTAAGCTCGCCCTTGGCTTTGTAGGACTCGGGGAGCAGGGCAACTGCCTCCGCATCCGGCTGGACACCTTCTGAGATGTCACGGGTGTTTTGCGTCTTGGGAACGTCAGTTGCCTCGGTGCCCGTGGCCGCGCCGCCACAAGCGCTCAGGGCCAGCAGGACTGCTAGTCCGGCGGCCACCGTCTGGATCTTTTTTCTGCCCATTATGTGCTTCCCTTCAGTGGGCTCAGCGGCAAGTGCCTACTGAGAATGCAGTTCTATCCATGCCTGCCGCTCGGGTATCGATGCGGCACCACGAGGGCTGCTAACCGCCGGCGCAGCAGCGAAGGTGTGATTCAGCTCTCGTTCCAGACACCAATAAAACTCCGCCGGGCGTCGGTTGTCAACAGTAGAACAGTTGAGCTACGGGGGATGTCGCATGTATCCGAGGCCTCGGAGGTTGGGAATATGCATTGGTAGAAGCGCTGCCGGATAGTCCTCTACAGAGCTCAGTCGTCTCCCGGCCGGACGGAAGTTTCCCACCAAATGTGGGCCAGGGAGGATCTCAGGACGGGGATCTGGGAGGTTACCTCGGGCGAAGTCAAGAGCACTGGCCTGGCTACGACGAGATCTGCCAAATCCTCAGCGGGAGCGGAACCATCGCTGAACCGGACGGCAGCAGCTTTGAGGTCGGCCCCGGTACCCTCTTCGTGACTCCCGCCGGCTGGGAGGGTCACTGGACCATCCGCGAGACTGTCCGCAAGATGTGGGTTTGTTAAGAACGTCCCGGCAGCCGCCGAACAGTAAACGTCAAACCTGAGAACGGAGGGCATGGTGCAGCAGTTGCTGCCCATGCCCGCCTTTCTGTGTCTCGCCCTGCCCAACGCGGACTCCAGTTTCCTGGACAGCAGCATTCCCAAGCTCGGCTGCCGTTAACGTCCGGGGCGATGTCCCGGCGTTCATCACGCGGCAGTTCAACATGCCGCTGGCGCGTGGGGCCATGGCCAACGTGCTGCAGTCCGGTTGGTGGGGGAGCCGGGGCAGGCGGCGGCCATTGTGGGGACCACCGGGGCGGACAAGACCAGGCTGGTGAACCTGATGATGCGGTTCTACGAGCTGGATGCGGGACGGATAACGCTCGACGGCGTGGACGTCACCTCGGTGCCGCGGCGAGAGCTGCGCTCGCGGCTGGGGATGGTGCTGCAGGTGGCTGTTCGGCGGGACCATCCGGTACAACATCGCCTACGGCCGGCCAGGTGCTTCCGAATTTGAAATTCTCGAAGCCGCACGCGCGACGTATGTGGACCGGTTCGTGCGCTCACTGCCGGACGGGTACGACACCGTGCTGGATGACGAGGGCGCGAACCCGCGGGGGAGAAGCAGCTGCTGACGATTGCGCGGGCTTTCCTGGCCCGGCCGTCGGTGCTGATCCTGGATGAGGCCACGTCTTCCGTGGACACCCGTACGGAGGTGCTGGTGCAGAAGGCGATGAGTGCGCTGCGGTCCGACCGTACTTCTTTCGTCATTGCCCACCGCCTGTCCACCATCCGCGACGCCGACCTCATCTTGGCGATGGAGGCCGGCCAGATCGTGGAACAGGGGACGCACGCTTTATTGCTGGCCGCAGGGTAGCAAGTTCGTTCGCGACCTTTCTGCCCTGTTGCTTCGTGCCTACAACGCTGAGGCCGAGAACTGTGTAAAGACCGTGAAAGCCGGAAACCTTCACACTGCAGCAGCCCGCCTCGAGAAAGCGCGGGAGCAGATCGCAAAGCGGGGCACAGTGATAGGTCTGCAAATAACCAACGCCTTCCACTCATTGCGCGAGAAGGAACTTGAACTCGCGGCACGGCACCTGGAAGCCGTGGCAATTCAGAAGCAGATGGAAGCCGAGGCGAGAGCCGAAGCCAGGGAGGCTGCCAAGGCGCAGCGAGAGTGGGAAGCGCTAAAGGCCAAGCAGCAGAAGGAGGTCGACCACTATGCCAACGTTCTCATGCAGCTCCAGGCCGCGGGAGACCTTGAAGGTGTCCAGCGTGTCCAGGAGCAGCTCGAGGACGCAGAAGCAAAGCTCGCCGACGCAGAGGACAACGCGCTCAACACTCGCGCTGGGTATGTCTACGTCATCTCTAACCTAGGCGCATTCGGTGAAGGGGTAGTCAAGATTGGAATGACCCGCCGCCTCAACCCCATGGAACGAGTGCGCGAACTTGGCGATGCCTCGGTCCCGTTCCTCTTTGACGTCCACGCCCTGTTCTTCTCCAAGGACGCTGTGGGCATTGAAACGATGCTCCACCAGCATTTTGCTGGCCAGAGAGTGAACTTGGTAAATCTGCGCCGTGAGTACTCTTACGCGTCCCCTTCCGACGTGAAAGACGCCTTGGTGGAGCATCACGTGGAACTGGTGGAATACCACGAGAACGCACCCGCCGAGGAGTTCGCCGCATCCCAAGACCTGCGTGAGGCAGGGCTAATACCGGCCGCCGTCTAACACCACCTGCGGCAGTGAAGTGGAGCGGACTACGGCGGGAAGTTCCGACGTCGTTCGCTCCACTATCTGAGAGACGCACACTCTTGGTCCATTAGAGAGAAGTTACGCGGCCATCCCCGATGGCATCACGCTGCAGTTCGCCATCCGCTCTGAGCCCGCACGACGATCAGTTCGATGCAACCATCCCGACGTAGCACACAGAAACACTAAGCAATGTACTTGGCCTCCCCGCGTAACCTTGTTTGATGCCCCGTTTTGCGCTCGACATCGAATCCGTGCCCCGCCCTGCCCGCGCGCAGGAACTCCTGGACGCCGTGAACCACAGCGTGGTCATTGCCGACGGCGCCATGGGCACCATGCTGCAGGGCCGGGACCTCACCCTCGAAATAGACTTCCAGAACCTGGAAGGCTGCAACGAGATCCTCAACGACACCCGGCCGGACGTCATCGCCGACATCCACGACGCCTACTTCGCCACCGGCATCGACGCCGTGGAAACCAACACCTTCGGCGCCAACTGGTCCAACCTCTCCGACTACGGCATCGACGACCGCATCGCCGAGCTCGCCCTCAAGGGCGCCAAGATCGCCCGCGAACGCGCCGAAGCGGCCGAAGCAACAGACGGCCGGATGCGCTGGGTCCTCGGCTCCATGGGTCCGGGCACCAAGCTCCCCAGCCTTGGCCACACCAGCTACGACTACCTCAAGCAGACCTTCGCACTGCAGGCCGAGGGCCTCATCGACGGCGGCGCGGACGCGTTCCTCATCGAAACCAGCCAGGACCTCCTGCAGACCAAGGCCGCGGTCAACGGCTGCAAGCAGGCCATCGTCTCCCGCGGCGTCCGGCTCCCCATCTTCGTCGAAGTAACTGTCGAGACCACCGGCACCATGCTCATGGGCTCCGAAATCGGCGCCGCGCTCACCGCGCTCGAGCCGCTCGGCGTCGACGCCATCGGCCTGAACTGCGCCACCGGCCCGGATGAGATGAGCGAGCACCTCCGCCACCTCTCCAAGCAGTCCTCCGTCGCCATCGCATGCATGCCCAACGCCGGCCTGCCCGTCCTCGGCGCCAACGGCGCGCACTATCCGCTCTCACCCACCGAACTCGCCACCGCGCACGAGCAGTTCGTCCGCGAATTCGGCCTGGGCCTGGTGGGCGGCTGCTGCGGTACGACGCCGGAACATATGGCCGCCGTCGTCGAACGCCTTGCCCCCTTCCGCGCCCAGGCGACGAAAGCCGGCAGCGGCAAGACGCAGCCCGCCCGCGTGCCCACCGAGCGCGAGGCCGGCATCGCCTCCCTCTACCAGCACGTGAACTTCGACCAGGAATCCGCCTACCTGGCCATCGGTGAGCGCACCAATGCCAACGGCTCCAAGGCGTTCCGCCAGGCCATGCTCGAAGAGCGCTGGGACGACTGCGTGGACATCGCCCGCGAGCAGATCCGCGTCGGCGCGCACCTGCTGGACGTCTGCGTGGACTACGTGGGACGCGACGGCGTCGCCGACGTCAAGGAGATCGTCTCCCGTTTCGCGTCCGCCTCCACCCTCCCGCTGGTCATCGACTCCACTGAGCCGCCCGTCCTGCAGGCCGGCCTGGAACTCATCGGCGGCCGCCCGGTGGTCAACTCCGTCAACTACGAGGACGGCGACGGCCCCAACAGCCGCTTCGCCCGCATCATGCCGCTGGTCAAGGAACACGGCACCGCCGTGATCGCCCTGACCATCGACGAGCAGGGCCAGGCCCGCACCACCGACGGCAAGGTGGCCATCGCCTCCCGCCTCGTCGACGCCCTGGTGGGCGAATGGGGGATGCGCGTCGAGGACATCATCGTGGACGCCCTGACCTTCCCAGTCGCCACCGGCCAGGAGGAAACCCGCCGGGACGGCATCGAAACCATCGAGGCCATCCGCCAGATCACCGCCAAGTACCCCGGCATCAACACCACCCTGGGCGTCTCCAACGTGTCTTTCGGCCTGAACCCGGCCGCGCGCATCGTCCTCAACTCGGTCTTCCTCCACGAGGCCACCGAAGCGGGCCTGACCAGCGGCATCATCGACGCCGCCAAGATCGTCCCGCTCGCCTCGATCCCGGAAGACCAGCGCAAGGTGGCCCTGGACCTTGTCTGGGACCGCCGCGAATACGACGCCGACGGCAACACCACCTACGACCCCCTCGCCATCATGCTCGACATGTTCGCCGGCGTCGACACCGCAGCGCTCAAGGACCAGCGCGCCGCCGAACTCGCGGCGCTGCCCACGGGCGCGCGCCTGGAACGGCGCATCATCGACGGCGAAGGCAAGGGCCTTGAGGAGGACCTGGACCTGGCCCGCAGCGAGGGCCTGACCCCGCTCGGCATCATCAACGACCACCTGCTCGAGGGCATGAAGGTGGTGGGCGAACGCTTCGGCGCCGGCGAAATGCAGCTGCCGTTCGTGCTGCAGTCCGCCGAGGTGATGAAGAACGCCGTCGCCCTGCTCGAGCCGCACATGGAAAAGTCGGACTCCTCCGGCAAGGGCACCATGGTGATCGCCACCGTCCGCGGCGACGTGCATGACATCGGCAAGAACCTGGTGGACATCATCCTCACCAACAACGGCTACAAGGTAATCAACATCGGCATCAAGCAGGGCATTGCCGAGATCATCGCCGCAGCGGAGGAGCACGACGCCGACGTGATCGGCATGTCCGGCCTGCTGGTGAAGTCCACCGTGGTGATGAAGGAGAACCTCGCAGAGCTGCAGTCCCGCGGCCTGGCGAAGAAGTGGCCGGTCATCCTCGGCGGCGCCGCCCTTACCCGCGCCTACGTGGAGCAGGACCTGGCGGAGCAGTTTGACGGTACCGTCCGGTACGCCAAGGACGCCTTCGAGGGCCTCGCCCTCATGGAACCGCTGGTGCGTGTGGCCCGCGGCGAGTCGCCCGACGACGTCGGCCTGCCGCCGCTGAAGAAGCGCATCCACAAGGGCGGTGCCAAGTTCACAGTCACCGAGCCGGAGGCCATGCCCGGCCGGTCCGACGTCGCCGACGACAACCCCGTGCCCGCCCCGCCGTTCTGGGGCACCCGCATTGTGCGCGGCGTGGCGCTGCACGACTTCGCCGCGTTCCTTGACGAGCGCGCAACCTTCATGGGCCAGTGGGGCCTCAAGCCGGGCCGCGGCGAGGACGGCGCCTCCTACGAGGAACTGGTGGAACGCGAGGGCCGGCCGCGCCTGCGCTACTGGCTGGACCGCATCCTCGCCGAGGGCATGTTGGACGCCTCCGTCGCCTACGGCTACTTCCCCGTCGTTTCCGAGGGCGAACAGGTGGTGGTGCTGCACCACGGTGAAGACCGCGACGGCGTCCTCGGCACCCCGGGACTGCTCGCCCCTGACGGCGGTTCCGGCGGCCCGATCGGCACCGAGCGGCTGCGCTTCGATTTCCCGCGCCAGCGCCGCGACCGGCACCTGTGCCTGGCGGACTTCGTGAAGTCCCGCGAATCCGGGCAGATCGACGTGCTGCCCGTGCAACTGGTCACCGCCGGCTCGAAGATCGACGAGTTCACCGCCGAGATGTTCGCCGGTAACCACTACCGCGACTACTACGAGCTCAACGGCCTGGTCATGCAGCTCACCGAGGCACTGGCCGAGTTCTGGCATGCCCGTATCCGCAAGGAGCTCGGCTTCGCCGCCGAGGAGCCGAAGGACACGGCAGGGTATTTCAAGCTCGACTACCGCGGTGCGCGGTTCTCGCTGGGCTACCCCGCATGCCCGGACATGGAGGACCGCCGCAAGGTGACCGAGCTCCTGAAGCCCGAGCGCATGGGCGTGATCCTCAGCGACGAGCTGATGCTGCACCCCGAACAGTCCACGGACGCGTTCGTGTTCCACCACCCGGAGGCGAAGTACTTCAAGGTGTGAGCTGGTGCCGGTCCCCGGCCTTTGCGGACTGGTCCTGGGCGGAACGCCTTTCGGTGCTTCCGCCCGGGCCGGCGACCGGCTTCACCCGCCGGAACGCGGCCAGCACGGCCCGCCCGATGACCGTAATCCCTACGATCGTGGTGACCGCGCGCAGTGTGTCCCAGCCCGCCGTCGACGTGACCAGCGAGTAGAGCAGGAAGCTGCTCAGGTTGGTGGCCAGCGGTGCGCCCGGCTCGTAGGAGATGCCGGTGCCGGTGCCCACCGCGAAGGGCCAAAACCACAGGTTGAGCAGCAGACCGTACAGGTAGGACGCCACCGCACCGTACGCGCAGAGCATCCACAACTCCGCTTTCCCGCGCACCCGCCGGGGGAGCAGGCCGGCCCCGGCCCCCACCCACGCGCAGGCGAAGATCTGGAACGGCGTCCACGGCCCGATCCCGCCCCACAGCACGCTGGAGACGGCGATGGTGGCGGCGCCCAGCAGCAGGCCGAACCGGGCACCGAACGCACGGCCGGCCAGGATCAGCAGGATAAAGACCGCCTCCACGCCGCCGACACCGGTGCTCGCCACCCGCACCGCCGAACCGACGGCTGCCAGGACGCCGAGCAGCGCCACCATGTGTGCCGAGCGGACGGACCCGTCGAGGGACAGGACGACGGCGACGGTGGCCAAGGGTGCGATGGCCAGCGCTGCGTAGGGGACGGCTGCGGCGGCATCCTGCGGGAGGGCCGTGGCGAGCAGCGGCCAGCAGAAGGCGCCGAGGGCCAGCAGGTTTGCGGCCGCGAGGACCGGAAGCTCGACGGCGCGTGGCAGCCGGATGCGGCGCGGTTTCATGGCGCCGGGAAGATCGGTCCGCCGGTCTGTGAACTGCGGTGCCGCGATGGGTGCCGGGGCCGCGCTGGCTGCCGTGGCACTGGACGGGGCTGCTTCGACGGCGGGTGCGGGCGCGACGCCGTCACGCATCGGCAGGATCCGGGCGGCGAGGCCCTGCGCGTAATCGAGGTCGTGGGTGGCAATCAGGACGGCCGCGCCCGCGTCAGCTGCCGCCCGCAACGCAGCCGCGACTGCCGTGCGGGCCGCCGGATCAAGCCCGCGGGTGGGTTCATCGATCAGGAGCAACTGCGGATCATCCATGGTCTGCAGCGCGATGGCCAGGATCCGGCGCTCGCCAGCTGAAAGATCCCGGGGATGCTGGTCCCCGATGGGGATTGCCACGTCTCCCCGCAGCCGGGCAAGGTGGGACGCCGCAAAGCCGGACGCGGGCTGGCCGCCGTCCATTCGGCGTGCAAGGCGGCGCTCTGCCGCGCGGAGCTCGCCGGCGACGGTGTCCCGGGTGAAAAGGTCGTCCGAGGCGTCCGGCACCAGGGCCACCCGGCCGCCGTCGGACGTGATGTTCCCGCTGATAGCGTCACCCGCCTTGCCGTCACGCAGGGCGAGCGCCACCAGCAGGGACGACTTTCCGGCGCCGTTCGGTCCCACGAGGGCAACCACTTCGCCGCGGTGCAGGGTGAGGGACGCGTCGCTCACCAGCGGCTGGCCCTTGCGGTGCACCGCGAGGTTTGCCGCCGTCAGCACGAGGGTTTCCTGCGCCGGCTCGGCCTGGGACGGAAGGACTTCGGCAGCCCGCGGGGAGGCGGGCGGCGCGGCAGCCGGGACCCCTGCAGTTGGGATCAGGGCGCCGTCGTCGATGGTCCACCAGGAGTCGGCGACGGGGATGAACGGTTCCGCGCGGTGCTCCGCGACGATGACGCAGACGCCGGCGTCGCGGGCGAGGGCGTGCAGCACGGCGGTGACGCGTGCGCGTGCTGCGGTGTCGAGGTCGGCCAGGGGCTCGTCCACCAGGAGCAGGGCGGGATGTTCGACGACGGCGGCAGCGATGGCCACGAGCGTAGCCTCGCCCGCAGAGAGGGTGCTGAGGTTGCGGTCCAGCAGCGCGGTCACCCCGACGCTCTCCGCCACCTCCAGCACCCGTGCCTTTGAGGCTTGGGAGGGCACGCCGCGCAGTTCAAGGGCGAGGGAGATTTCGTCCCGGACCCGGGTGCTGGCGAAGGCAGCGCGGGGGTTCTGCAGGACGACGCCGACCAGGCGTGCGGTATCGCGCGGGGGAGTGGCGGCGCGGTCTACCCCGGCCACGCGCACGGTGCCGCCGATAGCGCCGCCGTCGGCATGGGAAAGGAGCCCGGCGATGCCGCGGAGGATGGTGGACTTCCCCGAACCCGTGGGCCCGGTGATGACCGTGATGGACCCGGGTGGCGGCGCGAATTCGCAGACGTGCACCTGCGCGTCACCGATACGGAAGTGCGCGTCCCGGATCAGGACGGGTTCTGCGGTGCCGCGTGCGGGCTGGTGGGACGCCCGGCTGCCGAAGCCGCGCAGCTCGAGGGCGGCGGCGACCCGGCCGGCGTGCTCGAGGGTGCGTTCAAGGATGGGGACAAGGGCGCGGGGCCCGAAGCGTTCGCCCCGCAGCCGGAAGGCCAGGCGGACGGAGTGCACGGCGTCGGCGAGGGCCGGCAGCGCAGCCCACGCCACCACCAGCATCCGGGCGATGCCCTGCATCGGGCCGCCGCGGGCCAGGTGGACGAAGCCGCGGGCCACGTCCACGAAGGAGTTGAGGATGCCGAAGCCCAGGATGATGCCGGCAATCGGCAGGGCGGAGAGGACCGCCTCCCACAGGCCGGATCCTGTGACCGGGCCAAAGAGGACCACATGGGCGTAGGGGGCGGGCAGCCGCACCGGCGGCAGGTCGAGCAGGACCGGGGTGCCCCTGCTGGCGCCGTTGAAGAGGACGCGGTAGATGACCCGCGCCGCGATGAAGATGGCGGCCAGGGCCACCCCAGCACGTAGCGGCGCGGGTCGGAAGGTCATGCCTTGGGTGCGGCCGGTTCGCCGTCGACCGTGTAGAGCAGTTCCAGGCTCTCGCCGGGGCTCACCTTTAGGGTGGCGAGGCCTTCCTGGGCGTAGGCCCACTCACCGTCGGCCGGCTTGACCCAGAGGGACCAGTACGCGAAAGCGGCGGGCATGCCCTTGCATCCTTCCCGGTACGTGCCGGCCTTGTGGGTGATGTCGAGGTCCGCGGCGGGCACGCCGTTCACCCGGCAGACCAGCTCGGTGGGGTACTGCTCGGTGCCCTCGGTTTTGATGTCTGCCTCGGCGAGAATTTCAGATGCCACTGTGGGCTCGGTGACGTCCACGCAGGTGGAGGTGTCGGCGGCGTCCTGCTTCAGGGCGCCGGAATCAACGATGACCTGCACGCCGTCGCAGTCCTCAGAGGCTGCGGCGGACGACGCCGCGGGCGTGGTGGCCGGTGCGGAGGTGGCGGGCTGGGTGGCGGCCGGTGCTGAACAGGCGGCGAGGGAAAACAGGAGACCTGCGGCGGCGAGGGAGCTCGCGGCGGCGGTGCGGAGGTTAGTCAAAGTCACCTGATAAGGGTAGGGCGTGGCCAGGCAGGATCGGGATGCCGCCACGTTGTGTGACGCCGGGCTTCACGTCAGCCGGCGGGACGCCCCATGCGGAACAGAACCGACGACGGCGGGAGGTTCCGCCGTCGACCGCCGGAACGTGCGGCTTCCTGGCTCATACCGTGATGTCTGTACCTGCTCCTCCCCGTCCCACCGGCAAGAACCGGAAGGCGAAGACCGTCCCACAGGTAGGCGGAAGGTCGCATTGATAAAACTGCCCTCTGCAGGTAGGACCCAATCTTGCGATAATGGCATCGGCAGCAGCAACGGCTGGTCGCAGCCGAGCCAGCTGCCTTTGTCCAGTTGATGAAAGCAAGCGCGCTATGACCGAACCGACGCGGGCAGTAGGCGTCCGGCACCCGGTCGAACAGGACCGGCGACGGGTCGAGATGGCCTCCGACACACTGCGGATGCTCGCCGAACCAACGCGGCTGCAGCTGCTCTTGGCGCTGACCGCCGGACCGGCCACGGTCTCGGAGCTGATCGAGGCCACCGGAGCCGGCCGAACCCGTGTGAGCCAGCATCTGGCTAAGCTGCGTGTGAGCGGCTTTATCGATGCCCGCAAAGTCGGTCGCAATGTTATCTACTCCATTCAAGACCGACACCTGAACCGGCTGATTGAGGAAGTCCTGATCTACGCCGGCACCCGCCTCGCAGACGAGTCTGAAGGCGGTTGACTGGCTCCCTGGCTAACGCGCTTTCAGACTTCTGCCCCGGATAGCAGACCCCCGTGAGGGTCAGTCAGAACCTCGTCTTGCGGTCTGTTGACTTATGGTTTGGAGGGGAGCAAAATTCTGATCATATCCGATAGGTGCGCCGGCGCTGTCGTGTTTCTTTGGTAGCCACGCACCGCGCAAACCTCTCGTCCGGGCCTTTTGCTGGTAGTGCCGGAGCAGCCATTGCCACCGCCCTTATCCTGACGCGACGCGGACGACGCTGAAGGAGGCGCTGTCCATGAACGCGATGAGTGGCTCTTCGGGTGCCATCACCTTCCTCAACGCCCATGAGGCGGCGACCCTCGATGTGCTGGCGGGGTTGATAATTCCCGGTTCGGAGGATGATCCCGGGGCCCGCGAGGCGGGAGCTGTCACGTACATTGACCGGGCACTGGCCGGCCCCTACCGGCACCTGCAGCGGTTGTACCGTGCTGGCCTTGCCACCCTCGATAGCAGCTGCCGTGAGCGACAGGGCCGCACGTTCATTGAGCTTGACGAAGGCGAGCAGAACTCCATCCTGGAGCGGCTTGCCCAGGGTGGGCTGGATACTGCCGTTGCCGCCGAACGTTCGGAGGCTGCGGGTGAGGAGATGTTCGGCATCGGATTTCTGCCGTATTTCTTTGCGGTCGTGCGGCAGCACGTGGTCGAGGGCACGTTCGGTGATCCGGCGTACGGGGGCAACAGGAACGCCGCCGGATGGCGCCTGCTGGGCTTCCCCGGAGCCCATTGGGGTTACGGCGAGGAGGAGATGCGATACGGGTTTGATGCCTCCGCACTCCCGATCGTAACCCTCCAGGATCTGCGGAACGAGCGAGAGCAGCGGAAGGGAGAGCCTGATCGTGGCTGAGCATGCTGACATAGTGATCGTCGGTCTGGGAGCTGCCGGCGGAGTGCTGGCGAATGAGATGGCGCAGGCCGGAATGCGCGTCGTCGCCCTGGAAAAGGGTCCGCGCTATGCGGATGAGGATGTCGAGGTCAAGCACGACGAGCTGCGGTACTTCGTCCGTCAGGAAATCTCCCCTCATATGTCCAGCGATCCCATCACCTGGCGGCCTAACGCGGACACGACGGGACAAGTCCTGCCGTGGTCCTCAGGGCCGCTTGCGCTCGGACCTCTGTTCGTCCCTCCGTCCATCGGAGTGGGCGGTGGAACTATCCACTGGGCGGCCTGGGCCTGGCGGTTCCGGGACGCCGAGCTTCGCCTCCGGTCAACGTTGATCGAGCGTCTCGGAAAGGACGCCGTGGCGGATACGGCCATCGTCGATTGGCCGATGGGGTATGACGAGCTGGAACCGTACTACGAGCGTGCCGAGTACGAGATCGGAGTGGCCGGTAAGGCCGGCAACCTCAATGGGGAGATTCAAGACGGGGGCAACCCATTCGAACCACCACGAAGGCGGGAGTATCCGATGCCGCCGCTGCGTATGACGGCCGGGGACAGGCCGTTCTCCGAAGCAGCCAAGCGGCTCGGCCTACACCCGTTCCCCGCCCCGGCCGCGGTGAACTCGGTGGAGTACCAGGGGCGAAGCGCCTGCGTGTACTGCGGTTTCTGCAGGGACTACCCTTGCCACGTCCGTGCCAAGTCCAGCAGCGCAGTGGCGCTCCTTCCCAGGGCCCTGGAGACCGGGAACCTCGACATCCGCCCTTATTCGCGGGTCTTCGAGGTGAAGCGGGACGCGGCCGGGCGGGCCGCCGGGGTCCGTTACCTGGACCTTGTTCGGGAAGAGGAACGTGAGATCGACGCCGGGTACGTGGTGCTGTCGGCGTACGCGCTGGAGAACACCCGGCTCCTGCTGGCTTCGGGCATCGACGGGAACGGCATCGTCGGCAAGTACTTTATGACGCACAACTACGGCTGGTTCACGGGAACGCTGCCAGACTGGAGCAACCCGTTCGCTGGTCCCGCAGTTGCGACCAGCGTCGTGGATGACTACACCTCGGAGCTCGTCACCGGGGACGGCGCGGTCTGGGGCAGCCCCATCATTGGCTTTGGCGGGGACGTCCAGCCGGTGGAAGCCACCAGGAACATGCCCGATTCCGCGCCTAAATTCGGGCAGGGATTCAAGGACTGGATGCGGGACAATTACCGCCGCACCTTCAGCATGTACCATCAGACCGCCACGTTCCCGCGCGAGGAATTCTTCTGCGACCTCGATCCGAAGGTCAAGGATGCCTACGGTCAGCCCGCGCTGCGTATCACCCATGACTGGACCGCCCGGGATCAACAGGACGTGGAGTTCATGCAGGGCAAGAAGCGCCAGATCGCCCGCGAAATGGGAATGCGCGAGTGGTGGGAGGCGCCGAGCGCCCCGCCGTACCACGTCTCGACCCACGAGGTGGGGACTCATCGCATGGGTGATGACCCGAGCACCTCGGTGGTTGATCGACACGGCGAGTGCCACAGAGTGCCCAACCTGTACGTCCTGGGCGGGGGACAGTTCCCCACCTACGGCGCCTACAACCCCACCCTGACGATCTACGCCCTGGCCTACCTTGCAGCCGATCACCTTCGCGCGGAGGCTGGAGCGAAGGCCGCAGGGGAAGCACGTAGCAGCTGACCGGAGAGGTGCAAGGCAGTGCCAGTCGTACAGGTCCACATGCGGGCAGGCCGCTCGGTCGAGGAGAAGCGCCGGCTCATCGAGGCGATAACCGACGCCGTGACTGGGGTCCTGGGCTCAAAGCGGCAAAGAGTGGTGGTCATCCTTGATGAGATCGACCCGGAAAGCTGGGGACAGGGCGGCCAGCTATTGGCTGACGAATTATCAAATCCGGAGAAGGCATGACAGATGCTACTCATGGCCTGGGTATCGGGAAACTATTCACCGGCGTTATCCCCTCTGAGGGGTGACGCGGGAAGTGTCGTGAGATGACTGCCGAATCGGTGGCTTCGCTGCTCACGACGTTCAGCCACGCTACCCTTTATGACCTTGAGCAGCCCCGCTACGCAGGGGCCCCGATCTTCGCTGCACACCGTCCCGGCTTCGTATACACGCTCCACCGCAGGCATGAACCCGGAACAGGTGAACCCAGGACCAGCGCCTCGGGCCTGATCATCACCGCTGAACACTCCGGGACACACATTGATGCCCTCTGCCACCAGGCTCTGGGCTTGCAGATGTTCGGCGGACGCCAAGTGGATGCGCAGGTGCAGACTCCGGCAGGTTTCGGCGAACTCGGGGTGGAAACCATCGCACCCATGGTCACCCGGGGAGTCCTCATCGATGTCCCCCGGTACCGGGGAGTGGACCGGCTCCCGGAAGGCACCACCGTGGGGGCGGATGAGCTGGAGGCAGCCGCCTCCGTCCAGCATGTCTCGGTAGGAGCAGGTGATGTCGTCCTCGTACGAACCGGAGACGGATCACAGTGGCAAGACCCCGAGGCATACCTCCGGGGCTCGGGTATCTCCGCTGAAGCGTCCGAGTGGCTCGCCGGACAGCGCGTGCAGGCAGTAGGAGCCGACAACGTAGCCTGGGACTCCACCCAGCCAGATCCCCAGCGCGGGAGCCTCCCCGGCCACGTGGTCCTCATAGTCCAAAACGGAATCTACATTCTTGAAAACCTCCAGCTCGAAGGGCTTGCCGCATCCGGGCACCAGGAGTTCCTCTTCGTGTGCCTCCCGCTGAAAATGGTCGGCGTGACAGGATCCCCGGTCCGCCCCCTGGCGGTGGTGCCAGCATGAGACCCGGATCTCCATCCAACCAACAACAGCACGGTGACAGCCTGACCTGAGAGGAGAAGGCAAAATGGCAACGGAACAGCCGGCCGGCGGGCCGGAGCGGGCAACTCCCAGGGACCGAGGCCGCGTTCCGGCAACCGCGGTCGGGGCGCTCATTTTCCTGTGGCTGGTCTACGCAATGAACGCCAATACCCGCCAAATCTTCTACTATGTGCTGCCACCGATGGTTGAAGAGTTCGAGCTGTCGCCGGAGGAGGCAGGCATCGTCAGCACAATCGTGACCGTGGCCACGGCAGCGCTGGCAATTCCGGCCGGCGCCTGGTTCGACCGGGGCGGGCACGGCTGGGCACGCAAGTACCGCAACGCAATCGTGGCGGCCGGATATTTCCTGTTCTCCATACTCACCGGCATTGCCGCGCTGACGAAGACGATCTGGAACGTCGTCGTGATCCAGTCGATCAAAAATGCCTTCGGCGGCGCCGGCGAAGCGGTCGAAGTGACTGCAATGGTCGAGTGGTACCCGGTGGAGAAGCGGGGTCTGGCACTCGGGATACAGCACGCCGCCTATCCATGGGGAACGGGTCTCGGCGCCATCGCTACGGGGGCAATCCTGGCAACCTTCGGCCCCGAGAACTGGCGCTACGTCTTCCTGATCATCCCGCTGGCGATGATCCCCATCTGGATTAGCTGGTGGTGGTACAGCTCCCCGAAACGCTACCGGAAGTTCGAAGAGGAAACAGAGGCGGCAGGGCTAACGAAGCCTCTCGCCGCTGGAGCCGGCGGCGCAGAGCAGCAGCACGCCCAACCCGGTGCCTTGCGCCGAAGCCTGGCTAATCCGAACATCCTGGTTCCGGCGCTGGCATCCATGTTCGGGATCATGATTTACACCGGGATCAGCTTCTGGCTGCCCGCATATATCGCCTTCGTGGGCGGCTTCAGCTTCGCGGAAGCCGCCGCCTACAGCGCCGTGTTCACCATCACCGGCGGGATTGGCCAGATCTTCTGGGGCATTGTCTCCGACTACATCGGACGAAAGATCAGTCTGATCATCGCGTTCACATGGCTGGCACTCGGCCTCTACCTGCTGCGGTTCTCTGCGGTGAGTTTGACCGTGCTGATTGTGGTCCAGCTCATCGCGGGCCTGGCCACGAATGCCATCTTCCCTGTCCTCTACGCCTTCGGCTCGGACTCCGCAGAGAGAGGCGCGGTAGGGACTGCGAACTCGATCCTCCTGTTCTTCCTTTACCTTGGAGGTGTCTCCCCCCTCGTCATCGGATGGCTGATCGGACTTGGAGGAGGATTCGCAAATGAAACGGGATACTTCTACGCCCTCTACTTCCTCGTGGCTGTTTCGCTCATCTCTGCAATCCTCATCGCGCTGTTCACCCGCGAAACGGTAGGGCGCTTCAAGGACCGTGACCGCGCCCTGGTCTCCCGCGAACGGACTAATGTGCGGCCGGGACTTCCCCAAGAGTGAGGCCCTTACCTGCCGCCCCCGGGCTGAGGCCCATGTCATTGATCTGATCCGATGAACAAGGAGGAGAAACCGATGGGAATGAGTTACGAGCAGGCACGTCAGGCATTGGACGCGGCACTGGCCAAGGCCAGGGAGATTGGCTCTCCCTCCAGCGTGGCCATCGTCGACGCAGGACGTGAGCTCCTGGCCTTCGCGCGACAGGACGATGCACTCCTGGCCAGCACCGAGATTTCGGCGGGGAAGGCCTACACCGCTTGTTCGATGAAGATGGCAACCAAAGACATCGGGCCGTTGACCCAGCCGGGCCAGCCTCTATACGGCCTAGAGCACACACACCAGCGTCCCCTCATTACCTTCGGAGGCGGACGGCCCTTGGAAATCGGCGGTGAGATTGTTGGGGCCGTTGGAGTCGCCGGCGGCACCGTGGATCAAGACGACGAGATAGCGGCCGCCGCGGCCGCAGCGTTCAGCCAGCAGCCTTAGGAGGACTGGATGCAGCTCGAAGGAAAAAGGGCGATCATCACCGGTGCCGCTACGGGCATCGGGGCAGTCACCGCCCAGATGTTCGCCCGGGAAGGTGCGGCGGTTATCGTAGCGGATATCAACCAGGAGAACGGTCAACGCACCGTCGAGGAGATCCGTAACCAGGGCGGCGCAGCGCACTTCATCCAGACCGACGTGACTAAGGAGAGCGACGTCGAGGCGCTCATCCAGCAGGGAGTAGAGGCACTGGGCGGCCTTGACATCCTATTCAATAACGCAGGAGCACAGCGCTCGGGCCCGATAACCGAGTTCGATCAGACCCAATGGGACCTGCTCATGGCAGTAAACCCCCGTTCTTGCTTCTTCGGAATCAAGCATGCCGTCCCTGTCCTTCGCGCCCAGGGCGGCGGTTCCATCATCAACATGGCTTCCCTGGCCGCCGTGAAGGGAGGCGCGGGCCTGACCGCATACGCCGCGTCAAAAGGTGCCATCGTGGCCTTCACCAAGGCATTGGCCCCGGAGCTTGCCCCGCACGGGATCAGGGTCAACTGCGTATGCCCCGGATGGATAGACACCCCATTCAACAGGCCCGCGATCGATTACATGGGCGGGCCGGAGGAACAGGAACGCGTCGTCAAAAAAATCGTCCCGATGGGCCGGCAAGGAAAGCCTGAGGAAATCGCGCCGATAGTCGTATACCTCGCCTCGGAAGGCTCTTCCTATATGACCGGCCAGGCGCTCGTGGTGGACGGGGGCGTGTACTAGCGTCAAGCAGCTACCGACCGGCTTCAGAAGGTCCAGCATTAGAGCACCGTGATGCTGCACATCAGTGGTTGGAATGATGGGTGCGGGAAGTCCCGGTCAAACATGAACCTGCCGAGGGAGAGCAGATGAGCGAATCACGGATTGCCGAGGCGATTGCATCCGTCAAGGCCTACCTGACTGCCCACCCTGACGAGGCCCGCTACCGGGACTCGGCTGCGTCCGCCGTCGTAGAGGACGGCCTCCGGGTCCGCGTAACCGGAGTCGACGGTGCATCGCTCGTCACGGACATGGTGGCGGGGGTCGGTGGAACGGCATCGGCGCCGTCGCCGGGTTGGCTTTTCCGTGCAGCTTACGCGTCGTGCACCGCCACCTTGATCGTGATGCGCGCCGCCGAACAGGGGGTGGCTTTGTCAGGTTTGAAGGTTGACGTGGACAGCGAGTCTGATGACCGGGGGATCCTCGGGATTACGGAGGAAGTCCCTGCTGGTCCTGCCAGCATGAAAGTCATAGTTCATGCAGCCTCGGACGATGACGAAGGAGCGGTCCGGGAAGTTATCACGTGGGGGCTCAACCATTGCCCTGTGGACGATGCGGTTCGGCGCCATGTTCCGGTTGAGCTCGAGGTCCAAATAACCGAAGTCTAGAAGGAAGGTGCCCCTTTCCTAGGCATTCCTCCTTCCTGTTCTGCCGCATAAATATGGTAAGCACACTTGGTATCTGTGGGGCTAGGGGGATTCTCCTCCCGCCGTCGATTATTTTCGGTTGGACTCCATTTAGCAGCTAACGACGCTTGGTGTTCACGCTGTTGGAACCGGTGCGACCTTGGCCGTTCTTTTGTAGCCGGAAGTCTCATAAGGCATGGCAGCCTGGAGTCCCGTCGCTGGACTGCAAACATCCCTGCTGTTACAAGGAGTACTCCGCCAACGCCACCAACTACGTCCGGTTCAGCGTCGCAGGCAGCTCGGACGGTGCCGAGGTCCTGAGCTGGGAAAAGGCCCCCTTCAGCTCGTAAAGCCGGCACGTCAGTAAGGTAACGACGGCGGGCGCCCACCCGCCGTCGTTCGGGGTCTGGACACGGGCGGCGGCCGGATTTATGGTGCAAATGTGGCGGCTGCCTGACTGGCAGGAAGGCAAATGCTGCCAGTCCGCTGTTGCTGCCGCCCGTCAGAAGGAGGAAGCAGATGGAACACGTCGAAGAGACCGTGGAAGTCGATGTCCCGGTGCGGACCGCGTACAACCAGTGGACCCAGTTCGAATCCTTTCCGCAGTTCATGTCCGGTGTGGAATCCGTAACCCAGCTGACCGACAGGACGAACCACTGGGTCACCAAAGTGGGTGGTGTCAAACGGGAATTTGATACCGAAATCGTTGACCAGGAACCCGACGACCGGATCGCCTGGCGCAGCACCGACGGCAAGTCCCACGCCGGCATCATCAGGTTCACGCCGGTGGATGCCAACCACACCAAGGTCAGGGTCCACTTCGAATGGGCCCCGGAGACCGTCACCGAAAAAGCTGGCGCGGCACTGAAGATCGACGAGATGCAGGTGAAGGCCGACATGCGCAAGTTCAAGGCCTTCATTGAGTCGCGCGGCAGCGAAACCGGTGGCTGGCGCGGCGAAGTCAAGGACACCGGCCCCACCGGGCAGTTCTAGGAGTGCCGGCGGGACCAAGTGGGGAAGCAATGCCCCACAAACAGGAAGCGGACGACGGCGGGTGCCCACCCGCCGTCGTCCGTTTTTCTTTTGTCCTGGTTGCCTTCGAGGCAATTCCAGCCACAGGTTACAGCTGCGGGACGCACTCTCCGGTCCCCAGCAAGGCCAGTCCCGCCCGGTCGCCTGCGCCGAAGTCCAGCTGCCCGGAGTTCTCTGCGTACATCAGCTGGGTGTGGTCGTCCACGTGGTCCAGCCCGATCACGTGCCCCAACTCGTGCATGATGACCGCCCTTACCAGGGCGGGGCCGTCCGGGTATGCCAGTGTTTCTGCCAGGCCGGGCGCGTCGAGATGCACCTGGCCCGTGACGTAGACGTAGGGCTCGCCTTCGACCTGTATGGCTGAGCTGCCGCCGGTTCCCGCAATTTTTCCCGCCAGCCCGGGTGTTTCTTCCGGTGTGGACCACGCGATCAGGATCGGGGCCCACTTCTTGCCGTAGCGGTCGGGCTGGTAGGTATCGCGGGTATCCGAGGGCGCCTCATCGGTGGATCCGTCGAACACGAACTGCAACCCCGTGGCAGCGGACACGGAGGCCACAGACTCATGAATGAGCTGCTCCGATCCCGGCAGCGCGAAGTCCTGCCGGACCACGTAGTGGAGGGGCCGGCACGGGTCGTAGGCGACAAAGGGCTGGCCGGGGTCCGGCGACTCCTGCAGGACATAGGCCGATGAGCCGGTGGTGGCAGCAGGGACACCCAGTGGAGAGGATGCGGCTTCAAACCCCGGCGGAGGGACCTCGGAGCCGGGCAGATGGGGCAGCGCTGCCGAGAGGACGAACCTGTTGAACAGCGTGGGAGTGAAGTAGAGGCCCACCACGAGCGCGAGGCCCAGGACGGTGGCTGTCCTTGAGCTCCACCTGCGGGTGCGCGCCGGTCTTGTTCTACGGAAACCGCGGCGTTTTCCGGTGCCTGCTGCGGGAGGTGTCCGCCAGGGATCAGGCGAATCAAGCTTTCCGAGGGCCTCGTCAATTGCCCACTGGGGGATGCGTCCGCTCGGGGACCGCCGTACCCCAGGGGTTCCGCCCGGGTTGCCGCGCCCCCCGGAAGAATTGCTCCCGCCAAAACCTGCTGCCACCAGCGCCCCCTTGTTCCCCCAAACCATCTCCTTCAATGGTCCGCTCAGCATAGTGGCCCTTCGTCACAGCCGCGAGGAAAGTGTCATAACGCCAAACGCACCGTCGCCGCCCCGGCAGGGCTTTTTCCGTGGGACGATAGCACCAGCGGGCCGCTGGGTGGCCGTGCATGACGATGAATGGCCGGGGGCATCATGGCACTTGATTCGAACTGGACTGCGACGGGAAGGCCTGCGCTTGACATGGCAGCCGTAAAGGCTCCCGGCGTGCCGGACGATCCCCAGGCATCAATGACGGTGCTGGTGGCCGACGACGATGCAGGATCGCTGCTGGTGGCCAAGGCCGCCGTCGAGAAGTACGGGCACCAATGCATCGTGGCCGCGGATGGCGCGACGGCATGGCAGCTGTTCCAGGAGTGGCGCCCGCAGGTGGTAGTCAGCGACCTGGTGATGCCGGGGCTCAACGGGTTTGACCTCTGCCGCGCCATCCGGGCCTCGGAAGCAAGTTCCTACACGTACGTGGTGCTGCTGACCTCCCATGGCGCGCAGGAGGACGTGCTGGAAGGAATGCGGGCCGGAGCGGACGACTACATCAGCAAGCCGCTGGACCCCTTCGTCCTTCACACGCGCCTGCTGGCCGCCCGGCGTGTGACAGCAGTCCACCACGCCCTGGCCGACGCGCTGGATGAGGCCAAGGATAGCAATGAACGGCTCGCTGAATTCACCGGGCGGGTCAGCCATGACCTTCGAAATCCGCTCACGTCCATCCTGGGCTATGTCGAGCTGGGTGCCACGGACGCAGAATCCGGCCACACCGAGGAGGCGGCCGAGTACCTGGAAATCGTGGGTGGCAGCGCGCGTCGGATGCTGTCCATGGTCGAGGAGCTGCTGGCATTCGCTTCCATCGGCGGTTCGCTGTCCAGGGCCCGGCTTTCGCTGGCCAACCTCGTGGAGGAAGTCACCCAGGACCTGCGGCTGGGCCTGCGGGAAGCCGATGCCGTGGTGCACTGTGAGGATTTCGCTTTCGACGCTGACGAAAGCCAGCTGCGCGTGGCCCTGCAGAACCTGATCCAGAACGCCGTGGCCTACCGCCGTCCCGAAGTTCCCCCGGTCATCACCGTCACGGGCCACGCCGCTGGAGCGGGCGTCGCAGTGCGGGTACAGGACAACGGCAAGGGCATCGACGCCGGGGATCGGCGCAAGGTGGTTGAACCGCTGGTCCGCCTGCACCGCGACGGCGATCCGGCCGGCACGGGGCTGGGCCTGGCCACCTGCGCCCGGATCGCCGCCGCCCACGGGGGAAGGCTGGAGATTTCTCCCAGCCCCATCGGCGGGACCACCGTCAGCATCTACCTCGGATCGCCGTAGGGCGCACCTTTCCACCCGCCAGCGATAAAGGGGAACGGACGACGGCGGGAGGTCCCGCCGTCGTCCGCCCCGGCTTAGGCGCCTGCGGCCACTGGCACCAAGCTGCTGTCCGCCGCGGTGCCGGCGAGCTGCGGCGCCCAGCCGTCCGTACGTTGCAGATAGCTCCGGACCGTGTAGTTGCCCGCCTCGCCTGCGGGCAACTGCGGGCGGTCGGCGGTCACCTGCGCGCCGGGGCCGTTGTTGTTGTATTCGTGGAATCGCGCCTCCCGCCAGGAGAAGCCGCTCATGTCCGTCCACGGCGTCCCCGAAATGTGGGCGCCGAGCCAGGAGTCCCTGACCAGGACCTGGGCGACCGCGCGGGGATCGCCGCCGGGGTGCCACGGCCTGCCCAGGTGGACGCTGTTGGCTCCAGCATCCGAGACCAGCCGGCACTGGTCAAAGAGGTAGCCGTACTTGATGGACAGGTCCTGGCTTCCCGCCGTGACGTACCCGTTGTTCGTCGCCGAACCGCGGTCCAAAGACTTGATCTCGCAGCCGCTGAAAACGGCAGTGCCGCGCCCGAAGATGAAGTCCACGTCCCCTTCCACATAGCACTTGTCGAAGTAGAAGCGGGCCGGGACCCCCGTGCCCGGCGAATTGACCAGCAGGGTGTCCTGGTTGCCCAGCATCCTGACGTTGGACAGCACGGACCGGTCGGCCGTGATGTGCAGCGCCACCGCTTGCCGGTCCTTCATGCCCATGTTGGCGGCCTCGTCGAAATCGTTGCTGATGGTCAGGTTCCGGGCCTCGAAGTCGGGGCCATCGATCCGGACCGAGGCACTGCCGGAGGTGCCGTAATTTCCCGTGCCGTCCGGCTTGGGTGTGCCGGAGGCGTTGTTGAAGACCAGCACCACGTCCTCCGGTCTGCCGCCCTGCCCGATGAACGAGATCCGCGGCTTGCTGCTGGGCACCCGGATCATCTCCCGGTAGGTGCCGGGATGGATTCGGATCACGGTCCGCTGGGTGCTGTTGGACGGAACGGAGTCGACGGCGGCCTGCACGGTCGCGAAGGTCCGGCCCGGTCCGACGTCGAGTGTCACCGGGAGGTCGACCGGGCGTTCAGCAGGCCAGTACATGCCGAGCAGGGGGTCCGTGCCGGCGTCGATGTTCAGGAAGTAGCCCGGCGGGACGATCTGCTTGGCCTGGAGTTCGCGGGCTACCAGCTTGGCAACGGCCAGGGCGCCGGCGGCCTGGAAGTGCGTGTTGTCCTCCGAGCCTTGCGGATACTGCGGGTGCTTGCCCGGAGCCAGGAAGAGGAAGTGTTCCTTGGTGCCCTCCGGTCCCAGCTGCTGCCACAGCTGCTTGGAGGAAGCCGTCAGGTCCACCAGCGGGGTACCGGTGGAGGCAGCGAGTTCCCGCACGGCTTGCGGGTAGGCACCGTGCGAATCCTGGGCGGTTCCAAAGGAATCGAAACGGCGGCGTTCCACGCTGGTGACCAGCACGGGCTTGCCCCCGCGGGCCCTGGCACCGTCGATGTACCGGCTCAGATACTCCTTGTAGGAGGTGTCCGGGAGCGTGCCCCGCGCCGGGTCCGCCACCTTTTCGTCGTTGTGGCCGAAGGAGATCAGCAGATAGTCGCCCGGCTGCATCAGCGCCAGCACCCGGTCCAGCAGGCCGGCGTCCGCAAAGCTCTTCGAGGAGGCGCCGGACCAGGCGTAGTCGAAGACGGTGGCCTGCGGCCCCAGCAGGAGCGGCAGCGCCTGCCCCCATCCGGCGCGGGGCCGCTCGGACTGCTGGTACGCCGACGACGTCGAGTCCCCGACCACGAAGATCACCGGCCTGGTGCGGGGTTTGGTTGGATCCGTGTTCGCTTTGGCGATTGCGCCGGCCACGCCCGTGCCGGAGAGGGCCATAACCCCTGCGGTCAGCCCCAGGGAGGTGAGGACAGCCCGCCGGGTGGGCAGAATCGCGGCCATCAGTGTCCTCCTCCTGCGGTGAAGACCGGTCCGGTGTTGTTCTGGAGCAGGGCCGGGACGGCCTGCGCCGGGTGGACCTGCGTACGCAGAGTCGGGGTCCAGGATGTGTCTTCCGCCAGCTGGTCCGCGGGCGCGGCAGCGGCGTTGTAGGCGGCGCGAAGGTCGGTGATCTTCCCGTTGACGGCGTTGCCTACTGTAGTGATCGCGGTTCCCTTGAAGCGGGTGATGAGGTCCGCTGTCTCCACGCCGGCCGGCAACGTGAACGCGTTGGCCTCCGCGTACAGGTGGGAATCGAACCCGGCGCCGAAGGTGTAACCGTAGGGGACGGTGCTGTCCGCGTTCACCTTGAAGTGGTTGTTGTAGACGTCCACCTGGCCGAAGCGGACCCGCGGGGCGCGCTGGCCCACATTTTCGAAGACGTTGTGGTGGATGGTGACCCGCAGCTTGCCCGGGTCGCCGCGTCCGGGTGAATCGGTGGAGCCGATCAGGAGCAGCTTGTCATGGTCCGCGAAACGGTTGTAGGACATGGTCACCAGGTCCGAGCCGTTGGTGACGTCCACCGCGCCGTCATGCACCTGGTAGGGGCGGCCGAAGTAGAGCGGCTGGGAGCTGTCCAGGTTGGGGGCGTCGGTGAATTCGGAGTGGTCGATCCAGACATTGGTGGCTCTGTTGACCACTTGGAGCATGTCGTATTCGCTGTTCCAGTTGCCTTCGGCGCCGTCGGTCGGATCCCAGGACGGGAAGCAGTCGTGGGCATCCCTTACCGTGAGGTTGCGGACGATCACGTTGCTGGCGCCGTTGATCCGCAGTGCTGCGCCGGTGATGGTGCTCTCCGGGGTGGCGCCGACGATGGTGGTGTTGCTGGGAATGTCGATGCGGATGTTCAGGGCCTGCTTAGTGGCGGCTGCCTTCCGGGCGGTTTCCTGCGCGCCGACGGGACCCTGGCTGCGCCCGTAAGTGGCGGGGTCGTAATCCTGAAGGTACTGCTGCAGGCTGTAGCCGGTGCCTTCGGCGTAGTTCTCACAGGTCATGGCGGAACCGTCGGGTGCCGTGTTGGCATCAATAGTTCCGTGGACCCGCACGATTTTCGGGGCGGTTCCGGTGGCCGCGAGTGCGGCCTGAAGCTCTGCTTTGGTGGAGACGTCATAGACGTTGGCGTCCGTTGCCGCGGAACCTCCGGTGGTGCCAGTTCCGGCAGATGCCCAGCCGTTCCCCTCGGCGAGAACCTGGCGCTCCAGCGGCGTCTGTGCCGTCTGGGCTGCGGGGTCGGACGCCGAATTGGGCGACGCTCCGGCCGGAGCCGAGACCATCAGTGCTGCAGCTACTGCCACGGCTGCGGACATGGATAAGGTGCTGCTTTTTCGCATGTTCTCTCTTCCGTCATTGGAATGAACTCGCGCCCCTGCCGGCGGCTGCTATGACGCCGGTTCTTGTTAGCGCTGACATGGACACTACCGAGAAACCGCTTTCTCAGCAAGCGTTTTCCCAGCCTGAGTTGTCACGCTGGGAAGCCACACGCGGTCATGCCGCCACTGCACTCCACCGCCTGGCTTGGGCCATCGAGCCGGAAACGGACCGCATGTCCTGACCGGGCCGCCGTCGAGCCTGACCGGGGCCTGTCATCCGGCTCGGTTAGAGCCGGAGCTCCATGAACACGCTGTTGGGATCCAGCGAGTAGTCCGCAAACGGCAGGCATTCGGTGAAGCCGTGCCGCGCATACAGGCGCCGGGCGGGCGCGAAGTAGTCCTCGGTTCCGGTCTCGAGGCAGACGCGTTCAAGGTTCCGCGCGCGGACGTCGTCGAGGATGTGCCGGAGCATCAGGGTGGCAACGCCCCGTCCGCGTGCGCCCGCCGCGGTGCGCATGGACTTGATCTCGCCGTACTGGGCCGCGCCAGGCGCCAGTCCCAGGAGCTTGAGGGCGCCACACCCCAGCAGCGCTGCGTTCTCGCGGGCGGTCCAGAACGTGATGGAGGGTGCGGACAACGCGGAGTGGTCCAGTGCGTGGACGCTCTCTGCCGGCGAGGTGGCTAACATATCCGCCAGGTGCTCGCTCAGGAGCTGGCGGACGTCAGCGCGTGCGGGATCGTCCCGGTCAATCGAAATCATCGTCTCCAATGTACCGGCAGCGGCCCGGGCAGCTACCCCGCGCTCTTGTCGATCACGCAGAAGCGGTTCCCGTCGGGGTCTTCGAGGACAAGGAAGTCCGGGTCCTCCGGGTACAGGTCCCAGTCCACCCGCCGGGCTCCGAGTGAGACCAGCCGCTCCACCTCCGCCACCTGGTCATCCGCGTACAGGTCCAGGTGGACGCGCGGGTGCTCCTGGACCGGCGTCTCGCTGCGCATCAGCGAGAGCTGGGCTCCCGGGCCCGACGCCGGAACAAGGGTTACCCAGGTGTCGTCACCGGGTTCGCGGGGGACATAGCCGAGGGCAGCGTGCCAGAAGTCGGTGGCGCGGGCGACGTCATTGACGCCGAGGACAAGGGTGCCGATGGTCAACATTTGCCCAGCCTAAACCGGCCGGGCAGAACCTGTCTGCGGGCATTGTGGGAGCGGCGCGCCGGGAGCACCATGGTCATATGGACGCCCAAACACCCGGAACCGTAGAGCTGAACCTGCCCCAGGCCTTCCTCCTGCTGGCCACGAACGATCAAGACGGAAAACTCGAAGTGCCGGTGTTCGCGCTGCGGACCACCCTGGCCGGGGCGATCCTCGCAGAGCTGGACATGATCGGCGCTATCCGCCTGCAGGGAAAGCACGTCCGGGCCACGGGCACCACCCCCGCCACGGATTTCCAGCACGAACTGGACCTCATTCGCCGTAAATCAAGGCCGCACACGCCCAAGGCCTGGGTTTCCATGTTGGAGGGCCGGGCGGAAGTGCAGCGGGTCTACGAGGGAATGGTGTCCCGGGGCATCGTGGAGCATGTGGGGGAGAAGCACCTGGGCGTTTTCCAGACCGTGCGGTATCCGGAGAAGGACCATGCTCCTGAAGCGGCACTCCTGAAAAAGCTCGAAGCCGCATTCAGCGATACGTCGGCACCTCCCCAGGTCCCGGACTCCACGGAAGCAGTCAACGCTGCCTCTGCCGCCGGAGTTCCTGACGCTGCCCCTGCCTCTGCAAAGCCTGCCGCCAAGGCACACGAACCCAGGACCCTGGCCCTGATCGCGCTGCTCGAGGCGGCCGGGCTGCTCCCCAAGCTGTTCCCGGCGGCGGACAGGGTATGGGCGGACGAGCTTGCCAAGGATTATTGGCCGGCCCGCGCTGTGGAGGATGAGCTGCGCATGATCAGGCTCGCTGAGGAAGAAGCCGCAACCCTGTAGCCGTTACGCGCCCCTTCCCTCCAGCGGGATCACCTCCACGCGGGCATCGCCGCCAAGGATCACCAGGACGTGCCGGGCTGTGATGCCCTCGAGGGCTTGTTCCAGCCGGCGCACGCCCTCTCCGGTGGCAGGAAAGGTGCCAGGCCCCGGAGGTGCCGTCCCGCCGTCGTCGGCCCGCCGCCACACCGTAACCCTCGCACCTCCGGTGATCTCGATGAGGGCCTTTTCCATTGCCTCGGAACCGGAACCGGCCACCAGGGTGACCTGGTCGATCATCCGTTTGCGGACGGGACCGGCTGCGGCGAGAAGGGCGCGGTCACGCCGCCACAGCGCGAAGTGGTACCCGGCTACCAGCCCGGCGGCCACCAGGAGCCCGAGCGGTCCGCGGATCCGGTCAACCACGCTGCCGCCCAACACCCCGCCCAGCAGGAACTCGAAGATCCGGTACGCAATCACCAGCAGTGCGATCAGTGCCACCACCGCGCTCACGCCGAAGAACGCGATGAGGTAGATCCGCCTCCCCGGCGGAATCGCATCCGCGCTTGGCGGCTGCTTGTCCGGTTTCCACGCCAGCCACCAGGCCGGGCCACCTACCACCAGGGAACTGATGCCGCCCAGGAGCAGGGTCCGCTCCGTGCCGCCGGCCAGCGGTGATACCGCTGCGGCCAGAAGTGAATTGATGATTACGCCAATCCCGGAGGCTGCCGCGGCCAGGGCAACAGCTGAGGTGACCAGGAGGCTCGCGCGCCGGTTTTCAACGGAACGGTGGACCGCCACCGCCCGGTGGTAGCGCCACACCACCGCCCCGACCAGGCCTGCAGCCAGGGCTGTTGCCAAGGGCTCCAGGATGTCACCGGTCGGATCGGTGGGGTCAAAGGCCAGCCTCAGGAGGACAAACAGCACCACAGCGCTTCCACCCAGCGCGGTAATCCCGGCCGCGAAGATTCCGACGGCGATGGTGCTGACGTCAACGAGCCCTGTCCGAAGCCGGCGTCCGTCCTCGTGAATCCAGTGCCACCACCAGACCGCACCTCCACCGGCCGCCCACACAACAGACCGGAGCACGGCATGCCACCACGGCGCCGCTCCGGTCAGCGAAAGACTGCCGCGGATGGCGGCGTCGAAGAGCCCACCCAACGCGGAAATCGCGGCGATAGTACCGACTACGAGGCCGAAAACCGTTCCGATGGTGGTGCGGATGTCCGCCAGGTGGGCGGCCCCTTTTTCCGGGTGCTGCCACATCCAGCGGTGCCAGACCCAGACGGCGGTCCAGACCAGGCCATTGGCCAACGGGGACGCCCACTGAGCCCGTGACGTGCCGATCCAGGAGGCCGCAAATTCCAACAGCGACGTGGTGGCGATGATCAGCGAGACCGCGTACATCCCGGCCAGGTACAGGCCCCAGCCGGTTGCCGTGCGCTCCGCCTCGTCCAGCCTGCGCCACAGAAACCACCACAGGAGCAGGGCCAGCGGCCCGCCGATCAGGGTGAAGGAAAGTCCGCCGGCGAGCCCCTGCGCATCGGTGGTGGCGAGTACGGACGCGGACTCGAACAGGAGTTCCAGCAGCCCGCTGACGCCGGAGGCTGCAATCGCCACCAGGGCAAACAGGAGGGCGTACTGGATCAGCCGGCGCAGTGTCATCTGGGCGTGGGACAGTGACGAGGTTCCCGGCTGCAGCTGGAGGTTCATGGCCTTGACGCTGTTCCGGTGCAGGAAAGCAGGGTGTACGGGGCCGCGGCGATCTTCCACGCTCCGCCGTCTTTCACGAGCGAGAAGGAGTCCTCTGATTCAAACTCGGACGGGCCGAAGGGGCCGCCGCCGGAAGACTCGACGATGGAGACCGTCACCGTGGCCGAATCCGCCCGTTCGTTGGTGTCCACCAGGACCACCCGGTCGGGACGGGGCATGCCGATGTATTTTCCGTCGCCGCACTGGGCCCGGGCTTCTTCTGTCAGATAGGCGCTGCCCGCTGCGGTGTCCCCGTCGATCACTGCCGCGCTGTACCGCTGGACCACGCCGGCGGGGCTGTTCTCGTCCAGCGGCTTCGGGTCACCCCGCAGGAACACCACGGCCAGCGCAACGGCCACCAGCACGCCAATGACACCGAGCAGAACCGCGAGGATCCGGTCGGGTTTTCCCGCTGCACCATCCATGCCGCAAGTATGGGCTATGGAACGCACATCGGCTGTTGGCTTTCGGGAGCGATTTGGTCACCTTTTCAACACCCGCGGAACGCCTTTGGAAGGCGGGCACGGCAAGCGTACGACGGTGGGAGGCGCCGCCGTCGTACGCCTCCGCCGGGTGTACGCCCGGTTGGGCTGGGTTACCTCCCAGCCGCGGCGCGGGGCAATGCGTCAAGGGACGGCAGCGCCGTCCCGGTAACCGCCTGGAGGGCCGTCACTGTGGCGAAGCCTGCTGCCAGCAGTGCCGCATCGCTGTCCGGGTCAGGCGTCTCGGCCGTGTCCGCGATAGCCAGGCGCACGTGCTGCTGGCCGCGTTCGGCAAGCGTGGTCTGCACGATGCCGAACCTTGTCAGCGTGGCCGTGCGGTACTCGGGCAGCTCAGGGCCTGCGCTGTTGGGGACGTTGAGGTTCAGGACGCTGCCCGGGTCCTGGTCCATCAGGAACGGCAGCAGGCCGGTGGCCAGCTGCGCGGCCGTGTCCCAGTGGATCGTGTCGGGGTTGAGGCCGGTGTCCAGGGAGACCGCCAGGCCACGGACATCATTGATGCCGGCTGTGAGCGCAGCCCCCACGGTTCCGGAGTGCAGGATGGCCCGCCCCACATTGGCCCCGCGGTTCACCCCGGACAGGACAATGTCCGGCGGGGGGCCGAAAGCGCCGTGGGTGGCGATCATGGTGATGAACGCCGGGGCGCCGTGGACGGCGAAGGCTTCAACGCCGTCCAGGTCCTCCAGTTGCCGCTCTTCGATGGAAATCTTTCCGTCCTCTTCCACTGCGGTGATCGAGGAACTGCTGCCGCTCGCCTCGGCGGCAGGTGCCGCGACCACCACGCTCAGGCCCGCGCGCACTGCCCCGGCAGCCAGGGCGTGCAGGCCGGGGGAGCCGATGCCGTCGTCGTTGGTGATAAGGACGCGCGTGGGCTGGTTCATGATGTCCTGACCTTTCGTGCCAGCTCGTCGGGGCTCACCTGCTGCGCCGGTTCGTCCCCGCCGCTGTCCTCCAAGGGAACGATCCGGACAAGCTTGGCCACTTCGTGGATGGCTCCCGCCTCGCCCGATCCCAGGCCGTGGCGGGTGACGTTTTGGGCGCCAGCGGCGGTTCCGAGCACAACGGCGTCGTGCAGGTTTCCACCGTCGGCGAGGACGGCGGCCACGCCGGCGGTGAGGGAATCACCGGCACCGCTGGTTTCCACGGTCTCGAACTGTGGAGCGTGGATCTCGCTGACTTCGCCGTCATGGAGGAGGAGCGAGGGCTGGTTGGCGCGGGTGATAATGACAGTTTCGGCGCCCTCGTCGGCCAGCGTGTGCATGGCCTTGATGAGCTGGTCTGTCTCGGCTGCCTCGGCGCGGCCGCTGTCCACCACTTCGGAATCGGACATTTTGATGACTGCCGGTTTGCCGGCCAGGACGCCCTTGAGCCTTTCACCGGCAAGGTCAGCGATAACCGTGCATCCGGCGGTGCGGAGGTCTGCGGTCAGCCTCCGGTACAGATCGGGTGGAACCGAATCCTCGCGGCCGGTGCCGCTAAGGATCACGGTCCCGACCTCCATCCCTGCCTGCAGCGCCACCCCGTACAGCTCATCCAGCTCATGGCGCGTCAGGCGGTGTCCGGGCGATTCCGCCACGACATCCCGCTCGCCGCCGCGGCGGTCATGCACGTAGGCGCCACTGTTGCCTTCACCGGATACGGCAAGGACCCCGACCCCTTCGTCGTCGATGAGGTGCCGCAAGATACGTCCGGTTTCCCCGGAAAAGACGGCACACATGGTGACGGTGGCGCCGAGCGCCTTCAGCATTCGGGCCTGCCACACGCCCTGGCCGCCGGCATGGACGTGGATGTCGGCGGTGTCCTCGACTTCCTCCACCGTGACGGTGAGGACCGGGGACGGCGCAAAGATCACTACGGAACCCATGCGTCCCCCTGCCCCCTCAGTGCTGCAACTGGAACCGATGCCATGGTTGCCCCTTCCCCGGAGTCCTCCGGTTGTCGTCGGTAAGACACGCCCTTTAATACTAAGCATCCTTAGTAGTTGCCTTGCCAGAGCGTATCGCGGAAGAGGGTACCGGTGCGCCTCCCGAAACAGGATCTCGGTCCGTCATTCTGATGCCCAAGAGCGCTTATGTGGCAACGCGGTTGCATTCCAAGCAACGCATGGGACAGCGCGGGCTGCAAGCCGGGCTGGCCATATCGTCGGAATAACCGAAGAACAACTTTCCTTTGAGCCCTTGACTGTGCCGCACATCACGATCTACCTTTGAGCAACAAGGTTGCAAAGAATGCAACTCCAAATTTTCTTGGTGGTCACATGAGTAACGAATCAACCCCGGCCGGGGCAGAGGTGCTTGCCAACAATGCCAACACCGCTGCCCTGAACCCTGCACCGACGGCGAACAAGGACGTTCGCCGCCGGGTGGTCACGGCCAGCTTCATTGGCAACTTCGTGGAATGGTTTGACTACGCGGTCTACGGCTACCTCGCCGTCACGATCGCGACGGTCTTTTTTCCCGAATCGGATCCCCAGACCGGCCTCCTGCTGACGTTCGCCCTCTTCGCGATTTCATTCCTGGTCCGCCCGCTGGGCGGGTTCGTCTGGGGACACATCGGAGACAAGGTGGGGCGGCGGACAGCCCTCTCGCTGTCCATCCTGATCATGTCCGGAGCAACGTTCTGCATAGCGCTGATCCCCGGCTACGACACGATTGGTATCTGGGCGCCTGTCCTGCTCCTGATCATCAGGGTTGTCCAAGGCTTTTCCGCGTCCGGTGAATACGCCGGGGCGTCAGCCTTCCTGGTGGAGTACGCCCCTGCGGGCAAACGTGGCCTCTACGCTGCGGTGGTACCGGCCAGCACCGCCGCCGGCCTGCTCCTCGGTTCACTGATCGCCGGCCTGCTCACAACCCTATTGTCCGCCGAAGCATTGCACAGCTGGGGCTGGCGGCTTCCGTTCCTCTTGGCAGCCCCGATGGGCCTCATTGGCCGGTATATCCGGAACAAGCTCGAAGACACCCCGGTATTCCGTGAACTGGCCGCCGAGGACCATGCTGACAAGGCGCCCGTGTCCAGCCTGTTCCGGAACCACTGGCGGCAGCTGCTGCAGGCCGTCGGTGCGGTGCTGCTCAACGCCGTCGGCTTCTACGTGATCCTCAGCTACATGCCCACGTACCTGTCCTCGGAGCTGGGCTTGGGCGAAACCGAGTCATTCCTGGCCACAACCATCGCGCTGATCACCTACATCGGCTTCATCTTCCTTACGGGCATGCTCTCGGACCGGTACGGGCGCAAGAAGGTGCTCATCAGCGCGTCCATCGCCTTCATCGTCCTGACCGTCCCTGCCTTCGCGCTGCTGGGGACCGGAAACTTCCTGGTCATCGTCCTGGTTCAGGTCCTCCTCGGCGCCATGCTCACCCTCAACGACGGCACCCTGCCCAGCTTCCTGGCGGAAATGTTCCCAACCCGCGTCCGCTACAGCGGCTTCGCCGTGAGCTTCAACTTGTCCAACGCCCTCTTCGGCGGCACGGCTCCATTCATGGCAACGCTGCTCATTGCGGCCACCGCCAGCGACCTGGCTCCGGCCTGGTACCTCGTAGCTGCCGCCGTCGTCTCCCTGGTGGCCGTGGCTCTCTCCAGGGAAACCGGCAAAGAACCCCTGCGCCACGAATAGCTTCCTTCCAAACCAACACGCATCAAACGCACGATAGAAAGGCAACACCCCATGACCACCACCTTCGACAACGCTTCCTCCATCGCCGAACTCGAGCGCCTCAAGGTCCTCCACAACGGCACCAAGGGCAAGCTCACGTTCTCTGATGCAGAATTCGAGCGCCGCCTGCGCGGCCTCCGCCAGATCATGGCCGCCAAGGACCTGGACGCGGTCATCCTCACCAGCTACCACGGCATCAAGTACTACTCCGATTTCCTGTACACCACGTTCGGCCGCAACTACGCCCTGGTGGTCACCGCCAACGACTCCGTCACGGTCACCGCCAACATCGACGCCGGCATGCCGTGGCGCACCTCGTACGGCGAGAACATCGTGTACACGGACTGGCGCCGCGACAACTTCTACTTCGGCCTGCAGGAGGCCCTGCGCCAGCGCGGCGTCAAGGCGAACCGGCTCGGCGTCGAGGACGACTTCCTGCCGGGCCTGACCCGCGAGAAGATCGCCGCCGCCTTCCCGGGCGCCGAACTCCTGGACGTCTCCCAGGACGCCATGCGCCAGCGCATGTTCAAGTCCGCCGAGGAGATCGAGGTCATCAAGCACGGCGCCCGCATCGGCGACCTCGGCGGCGAGGCCATCCGCGCCGCGATCCGCGAGGGCATCACCGAGTACGAGGTGGCCCTGATCGGCACCGAGGCCATGGTGCACGAGATCGCCAGGACCTTCCCGGACCGGGAAGTCCGCGACACCTGGGTGTGGTTCCAGTCCGGCATCAACACCGACGGCGCCCACAACTGGGCCACCACCCGGAAGCTGCAGCAGGGCGACATCCTGTCCCTGAACTGCTTCCCGATGACCTCCGGCTACTACACGGCCCTGGAGCGCACGCTCTTCCTCGGCCAGCCGGACGAGCGGTCCCTGGAGCTGTGGAACATCAACGTTGAGGTCCACAAGCGCGGCCTGGAACTCATCAAGCCCGGCGCCGTGTGCAAGGACATCGCCGCCGAGCTGAACGAGATCTACATCAGCCACGGCCTGCTGGCCAACCGCACCTTCGGCTACGGACACTCCTTCGGCGTCCTCAGCCACTACTACGGCCGCGAAGCCGGACTCGAGCTCCGCGAGGACATCGACACCGTCCTGGAGCCCGGCATGGTGGTTTCCATGGAACCGATGCTCACGGTCCTGGACGGCCAGCCCGGCGCCGGCGGCTACCGCGAGCACGACATCCTGGTGGTGGGCGAGGACAGCGTGGAGAACATCACCAAGTTCCCGTTCGGCCCCGAGCACAACATCATCGGCGCGTAAGCGCCCAACACCCAGGCGGCGCTGCGGTCCACGCGGCGCCGCTTTCGGCGTCTCCGGCGAAGATAAGGAAAGATGATGCCTACCATGACTCCAGCAGCAGCCAAAGAAACCGACGTCAACGGCACCAACGGAAGTGCGGACACGAAAGGCGCCTCCGTCGTCGTCAATGCCATCGCCGTGCTGCGCACCTTCACCGCCGACGAGCCGCTGCTGGGCGTCACCGAAATCGCCAACCGCGTGGGCATGCACAAGAGTTCCGTCTCCCGGATTTTGGCCACCCTGGAGCAGGAAAACCTGGTGGAACGCGACCCGGAAACCCGCCGCTTCCGCCTGGGCCTTGGGTTGATCGCCGTGGCCGGGCCGCTGCTGGCGGAGATGGAGGAACGCCGCGTGGCCTACCCGGTCCTCCGCCGGCTCACCGAGCAGACCGGCGAAACCAGCGCGCTCATGCTCTGGAACGGCGACGAAGCCATCTGCGTGGAACAAATCGCCAGCCACCACCAGATCAAGCACACCACGCCCCTCGGCGCCCGCTACCGGGACGCCATGAGCGCCTCCGTACAGGTCTTCCTCTCAACCCTGCCCACCGAACGCGTCCGCGAACTGCTCCGCAGCGGCACCATTACCTTCCCCGGAATGGACGACGCCGGCCTGGCCGCCTACGCGGCCCGGCTAAAGGAAGTTGCGGGCCGTGGTTGGGCGGAAAACTACGGCGAATCCTCCATGGACGAGGTGGGGGTTGCCGCGCCCGTCTTCGACCACCGCGGGGACGTTGTTGCCGTCGTACTCATCCCCGCGCCGCGTTTCCGCGTCTCCCGCGAGCGGCTGGAGAACCTGGCCGAGGCCTGCGTCGCTGCGGCTGCGCAGGTGACCACCCGCATGGGCGGACGCGCCGTCGCCGCCAGTTAGGCCGGTGCCCTAAGGCAGGCCCGCCATCCGCACCGCCAGGTGCAGCGCCGCCAGCCTGCCCGTGCCGCGGGGATCGCCGCCGCACAGCTCGAAGATCCGCTGCAGCCGGTGGTGCATCGACTGCCGTTCCAGGTGCAGTTCCCGCGCGGACTGCGCCGTGTTGCACCCGGAGTCCAGCCACACCTGCAGGGTCTCCAGCAGCTGCGACTGGCGCTGTGCATCATGGTCCAGGACGGCCCGCAGCTGCCGGTTCACGAACGCGTCCCGGGCGGAAGCACTAATTCCCTTCAACGCAAGGCTCTCCACGGCGGTGTCCTCGGCATCCAGCACCACCAGCCCATGGGACGGATGCCGCCTGCGCGCTGACGCGTTCCGGCGCCGGATCTGGCGGACATCCAGGGCGCGGCGTGCTTCCGCCAGCGACCAGGCAGCCTCCGCCACCGTGCCTGCCGGTGGCCCCAGGGCAATCGTGGCATCCTGGTCACCGTCCAGCCCCTGCAAGGACTCCAGGAGCTTGCGCCGTCCGCCGGTGGTATCGGTCCCGACGAGGGCCATCATCACCACGAGCTCCGCGTCGTCCTGGTACGCGGCACTGGGAATCCGGCTGGAGCTCAGGAACGATTCGATGGCGCGGCGGAGTTTCTGCGGCGCCGCCGCGTGAATGGCGGCAACTACGGCAGGGGATTCCGGCGGGAACCCGGCGGCCGGAGCCAGCTGCTCCAGCCGCCAGGCAGGCGCGGCCGTCAGGACTGCCCGCATGAGTTCCGCGCCGGCCTGGGCATGGAGCCCGGGTGGGGTGTGCTGCAGGAGGGCCAAACCCAGGATGTCGACGGCGCGGTCACCGGCCACGCGGGCCAGGCCGGCGTCCACGCCGGCCGGGATCTCGATCTCCAGCCGGCCCATCAGCACGCCGCGCACGGGGATGTCCACGTTGATTACCGTCCGGGCGGCCGTGTCCGTAAGGTGGTCCGGCCCGCCCGGGCTGCTGCCGTCGTCGTCCTTTTCCTGCCAGCCGGCGGGGACGGCGCTGCCCAGGGCGACGCCCCACGGCGAGACGAGGCTGACGGCCGAACTGATGATGCCCGCCAGCACGCCCAGGATCTGGTCCAGCGACGCGCCGTGGGCCAGTTCGGCAGCCATGGCGCGGGTGGCGGCATCGGCCTGCTGCAGGTGGCCCGCGGATTCGCTCACCAGGATGGAGTTGATGGCCTGCATGATGCCGACGAACGGCACCACTTTCCGCAGCTCCACCACGGCCAGGCCGTGCTCCCGCGCCGCCTCCAGCATGGCCGGCGGGATCTCCGGCAGGACGCCTCCGGTCTCCACCGCCAGCGCGGCGATGCCGCGCTGGGCAAGATCGCGCACGTAGGCGGCGCGTTTCTCCGGCGTTGCGGACGCCAGCGTGATGCCGCCGCACAGGAGCAGCTCGCCGCCGCGCAGCAGGGGAGCGATGTCCAGCACTTCGCTGGAGTGGACCCAGCGGACGGGCGGGTCCGCTGAAAGGCCGGCGGAGTGCACCACCGGATCGGCGGCGGAAAGGACGGGGTGGGCGAGGATTTCGCCAAGGGAGACTGACATGACATTCCGTACGGTGCTAGAGGTATCTGTTAGACACATCGTATCTTGTTGCTTGTGATGAGGGCCACATAGCCTTGAGGTACTCATTCACCTCATGGAGGCTCCTATGCAAGAAAAGCTTTCTTCAGCAGCGCAAAGACGCGCTGCTGCCGCAGGAACCCAGAGCACGCAAGGCCACTCCGAAGACCACGAGGCCTGGCTCCAGCCCATCCCCGAGTCCGCGCGCACCCGCAAGGTCTCCGGCCAGTTCTGGATCTGGGCGGGCGCCAACCTGGCACCCATCAACTGGGTGCTCGGCGCCCTCGGAATCCACCTGGGACTGGGGTTCGCGGACACCGTGACTGTCTTGGTGCTCGGCAACCTGATCGGCATGCTCCTGTTCGGCTGCTTCGTCCTCCTGGGCCAGAAGACCGGCGCCACCGGCATGGTCCTGGCCCGCGCAGCCTTCGGCCGGAGGGGCAACTATCTTCCCGCCGCCATCCAGGCCCTGCTGGTCATCGGCTGGTGCGCCGTCAACACCTGGATCATCCTGGACCTGGTGATGGCCCTCTTCGGCACCCTCGGCTGGGTGGACCCGAACGCGCAGAACTACGCCTGGAAGATCGCGGTTGCCACCGGCATCATGGCGGCCCAGGTGGCCATCGCCTGGTTCGGCTACAAGGCCATCGCCGCCTTCGAAAAGTGGACCGTCCCACCCACTATCGTTATCCTGGCCGTCATGTCCGCCGTGGCCTGGTTCGGCATGGAGATCGACTGGGGCTACGCCGGGCCTGCCGGCAACATCCTTGAAGGCTCGGAACGAATTGCGGCCATGAGCGCCGTGATGACGGCGATCGGCATCGGCTGGGGCATCACCTGGTTCACCTACGCCGCCGACTACTCCCGCTTTGTCAGCACCGAAGTTCCCAAGAAAAAGGTCTACCTGGCCTCCGTCCTGGGCCAGTTCATCCCGGTGGTCTGGCTGGGCATCCTGGGCGCCAGCCTGGCAACAAACAGCGGCGAGGTTGATCCCGGCAAGCTCATTGTGCAGAACTTCGGCGTCCTGGCACTGCCGGTGCTGCTGATGGTGCTCCACGGACCCATCGCCACAAACATCCTGAACATCTACACCTTCTCCGTGGCCACGCAGGCGCTGGACATCTCCATCAGCCGGCGCAAGCTGAACCTGTTCGTCGGCGTCTTCTCGCTCATCGCCGTCGTCTTCTTCATCTTCCAAGAGGACTTCGCAGCGGTCCTGGACGCCTGGCTGATCGGCCTGGTGGCCTGGGTTGCCGCCTGGGGCGGGGTCATGCTGGTGCACTACTTCTGGCTGGACAAGCGCTGGCCGGGTGACCCCGAGCGGCTGTTCGACGGCGTGGGCACCCACCGGCTTCCCGGCGTCAACTGGGCGGGCGTCACCTCCCTCCTGGCCGGCATCTTCGCCACCTGGCTGTTCATGTACGGGCTCATCCCCGTCATGCAGGGCCCCATCGCCGTGGCCCTGGGCGGCTGGGACCTGTCCTGGCTGGCAGGCGGCCTGACCAGCGCCGGCGTCTACGCGGTCCTCGGCCCCCGGGCCCACGTCCGCTACATCGGCCTCAAGAGCCCCGCCGCTTCCAAGTCCGAGGGCAGCGGCACCACCGCGGTCCTTCCCGTCCTCTAACTTCCTCCACTACTCCCGGGCGGGCGCGCCGGCCGCGCCCGCCGAAAGGATCCATCGTGAACCAGCCCGCCATCGCGGACCTCCTGCATCCCATGACCTGGCCTGAGGGCTTCAAGGCTGCAGCATCCTTCACCTTCGACGTGGACGCCGAGTCCTGCACCATTGCCCACGACCCCGCCAGCACCCGGCGGATGTCGCTGATGACCCACCAGTCCTACGGGCCCAAGGTGGCGGTGCCGCGGCTCCTGAAGATGCTGGAGCGGCAGGACATCCGGGCAACGTTCTTCATCCCCGGCTTCACCGCCGAGTCCTACCCGGACGTGGTCCGCGCGATTGTGGACGGCGGACACGAGGTGGCACACCACGGTTACCTCCACGAGCCGATGCAGGGGATCGACGCCGCCACCGAGGCCCGCTACCTGGACCGGGGCCTGGAGGCCCTCGCCAAGGTGGCGGGGATCCGTCCGGTGGGATACCGGGCGCCGTGGTGGGAGCTGAACTGGCACTCGCCCGGGCTGCTGGCGGACCGCGGCTTCCTCTACGATTCCAGCCTGCTCGACGGCGATGCCCCCTACCGCATGGCCGTCGCCGCCGATGATCCCCGGGACATTGTGGAGATCCCCGTGGACTGGGCCCTGGATGACTGGGAGCAGTACGCCTTCTATCCCGGGGTGACCGGCAGCGGCGTGATCGAAAGCCCGGCCAAGGTGCTGGAGATGTGGACGCTCGAGGCCGAGGCGCACCATTCCCAGGGCAGCTGCTTCGTCCTGACCAACCACCCGTTCATCTCCGGCCGGCCGTCCAAGGCCGTGGCGCTGGAGCAGCTGATCGAGCGGGTCAAGGGCATGGAGGGCATGTGGGTGACCACCATGGAGGAGATCGCGCTTCACACCAAGGCAGCCGTTGACGCGGTCCACACGCACGGCCGGATCGACGTGCCCACCTACCCGGGCGCCGGCGCCCGCCTGGAACCCGCGACGGTGCGGGAGGGCGCGCTGAAGTAGGACCGCAGAAAAGGTGGGCGGACGACGGCGGGCATGCACCGCCGTCGTCCGCCTCCTGCGCCTTCCCGCCGCCCCTGCCGGGTGGGACGATGTCACTATGCAAGAGAAAAAGACTGGCGGCCCGAACGACGCAGGCCCGCACCTGCATGCGCATACGGCACCCACCACGGACCAGATACGTACAGTGGGCCAGCGCCGCCGTGAGGCGGAGGAAAAGCTGGAACAGCACCTCCAGGAGGCGCGCCATAAGAATCAGCAGCACGAGGACGAGCCGGAAGGGGACCCCCAGTGAATGACGACGACAACCTGCATGAAAGCTCCCACATCGCCACTCCGGAAACCATCGCGGAGGAGATCAAGGACGAGATCCACCTGGGTCATGTGCAGGACGACGTCAGCCACGTGCTCGAGGAACGCCTGGAGGAGGAGGGCATCGACATGCGCCCCGAAGACGTGGACGAGCTCGCCGAGGAAATCGAACGGGACGCGTCAACCTGAGTACGCCTGCCTAGTATTGAAGGGCGGGCACGAAACGGCAGGGAACAACCTGGACTAGTGCGCTGGCCGTGTTGGGCGCATGGCTCCGCCAGGAGTCATACCGGTGGTCCAGGTGGCCCGCGCCCCGCAATAGATGGCGATGCGGACGGCGGCGGGAGCCCCGCCGCCGTCCGCATGCCTTGCCGCGCGAAGCGGCGCGCGCCGTGCCCTACTGCCAGAGCCCCAGCGCAAACTCGGCAATCACCGTGGAGAGCAGGAACGATGCCGTGATGGCCACCAGTCCCACGGGGATGATCTTCCAGCCGATGTTCTTCAGCAGCGGGATGTCCTTGCCGAGGGACAGGCCGGCGAGCGTCAGCATCACCGTGGCGATGGACAGGAAGTCAACGGTCTTGACCGCGGCGCTGAGCGGCTCGGCCCCGAAGAACCACGGGCTGGAAATGTACGCACCGATGGTGGTGATAAACACGATGGCCGAGATCTTCCGGGTGGCCTTCGCCAGCGCGATGCTGAGCAGCACCAGGCCAAGCATGACGGCGTACCCGGCCACAATGTCCAGGCTGAAGCCCTTGGCAGCCACCGAGGCCGTGCCGATTCCCAGGATGGTCAGCACGGACAGGGACAGCCACAGGGGAAGCCGGATCGCGGCGGAGGACTCGGCAACGCGCTCGCGGAACCGCCGGTTCTCCTCCGCCTGCGCGGCCTCGCGGTCCAGGTCCGCGGCGGTGCGTTCCGCCGGTGCGCCGGCCGTTACGGCAGCAGCCTGCCGGGCTTCCTGCTTGCGGGTCAGCGCCCGGTAGAACTTGTCCGCCAGCGGCAGGGCGATGTAGATGCCCACGTACACTCCCAGCACGGTGGTGATCAGGTTGGACACCGCGGCCATGCCCAGGATGGCCTCCTGGTCCGCCGGGTAGGCGGCCACAATGCTCGCCGCCGACGCCGCCATCATCGAACCGGATCCCACGCCGGCGCCCATGGCCAGGGCCAGCGGATCGAAGATCTTCCAGTTGGCCACGAGGGACGTCAGCAGCGTGATGAACACGGCCCCGAAGAGCGTGCCGAACACGTACATGGCCAGCACGCCGCGGTACTGGTCCGAGTCAGGCCCGTACTTCTCCGACACCATGGCGAAGGACGGCTCGCGGTCCAGCGAGAACGTGGCGCCAACCGTCGCCTTGCCCATCCGCAGCAGCACGGCCAGGGGGAGGGCCAGCGCAATGGTGCCCAGCAGGTGGCCCACCTCCTGGAGCAGCAGGGCGGGGCCAGCCTTCAGCAGGGTGGGCAGGCTCGGCCCGATATTGAACGCGAGCCGCGCCACGAGCAGCAGCACTGCGACGCCCACCAGGGCGGCCGCGACGCGCTGCAGGTCAAGGCCCAGCGGCTTGAACTTCTGGACCGAGACCAGCAGGCCCAGGATGAGGCCCCAGACCATGGGGAAGATGATGATGGCGCCGATGCCCAGGTCGATCTTCGCCTGGCCGATGAACTGGACGGCGAGGGCGATCACGAATGCGAGGGCGGCGATCGGGACCGTGAGCTTGGTGCCGGCCTTGTCAATCCTGGCCGCTTTGGTGGTGCTCATGATGTGCCTTCCTGGGTGAAAGAACGACGGCGGTACGCCGCTTGGGTGAAGCGTTCACGTTGGGTGGGGGTTGAGGCGGCTCCCGCGACCGTCCAGGCCAGCGCGGTGGCTGCCTCGAACATCACGCCGTACGCCTCGGAGGTGTCCGCAAGCGCGGCAAACGCATGCGAATGGATGGGCACGTCCGCACCGGGAATGCTCAGCCAGGGATGCAGTGACGGGATCACCTGGGAAATGTTGCCCATGTCCGTGGATCCGCCGCCCAGGCCGGCCGACGGCGTCGTGTCCTTGCCGAAGGAAGCCATCGCCCCGGTCCAGTGCGCCGCCAGGTCGTCGTCCTGCAGCAGCGGCTCGTAGAGCGGTTCGGTGTCCTCGAAAACCAGCGTGGTTCCGGTGGCCACCGCCGCGCCCTCGAAGCAGCGGCGGACCCGCTCCAGCAGGGCGTGGAACTCCGGCAGGGTGAAGGCCCGGCACTCAAACTCCACCACGGCCCGCTCGGGGATGATGTTGGTGACGTGCCCGGCTTCGGCAACGTAGCAGGCTATCCGGTGGTCGCCGGGGATCTGTTGCCGGAGCAGGCCGATGGCCACCTGGCTCAGCACGGCGGCGTCGGCCGCGTTCACTGCCTGGTGCGGGGCCGCGGCCGCGTGCGCAGCCTTGCCCGTGAACGTCACCTTGTACCTGCCCACTGCCTGCGCGCTGGTGCCGGCGGGGTTGTACGTGATCCCGTCCTGGACAGGGTGGACCATCAAAGCCAGCCCGACGCCGTCGAACACTCCGCGTTCCAGCATCAGTGCCTTTCCGCCGCCGTGCTCTTCCGCGGGTGTGCCGATGGCCTTCAGCGTGATGCCCAGTTCGTCCACGAATGGCCGCAGCGCCAGGGCGGCGCCTACCGATGCGCCGGCGATCAGGTTGTGCCCGCAGGCGTGCCCGATGTTCGGAAGCGCGTCGTACTCCACGCACAACGCCACGGTGAGCTCACCGGTGCCGGCGCTCGCCGTAAAGGCCGTGGGCAGCCCGCCGGTGCCGCGTTCCACCTCGAAGCCGCCCTCTTCCAGCAGGGCCGCGAGGGCCGCAGACGAGCGGACCTCCTCGAACGAGATTTCCTTGAGGGCGTGGATTTCCCGCGCCACCGCCTGCACCCGCGGTTTCCAGTGTTCGACGCCGTCCGCCAAGGCGCTGCGCAGGGCACCCAGCGCTGGGGTTGTGTCAGTCAGTTCCATAGAAGCGCCTGCCTGTTCTGTTGGGTGGCTTTAGTAGGACAGCGACGGGAACGGGGAACCTGCCGCGCGGGTGGGCACCCAGATGGCCTTGGTCTGGGTGTACTCGTCCAGCACGCCGGGACCGGAGGAGCGGCCGTGGCCGGAATCGCCGAAGCCGCCGAACGGGACCGCCACGTGGATGGTCTTGTACGAGTTGATCCAGAACGTGCCGGCCTTCACCTCGCGGGCCACATGATGGGCGCGGGACACGTCCGAGGTCCACACTGCGCCGGCCAGGCCGAAGTTGGTGTTGTTGGCCCGGGCGATCGCCTCGGCTTCGGTGTCGAAGGCGTCGGCGCCCACCACGGGGCCGAACACCTCGGTGGTTTCGAGCCGGTTCGCGGGGGTGACACCGTCCAGCAGGGTGGGCATCACCCAGTGCCCGCCGGCGAGCCCGGACCCGGCCAGTTCCTTCGGCAGGGTGGCCCCGGTAACCCGGCGGCCGCCGTCGCTCATTCCTGCCTGGATGAGCGTGGTGATGGTGGCGAACTGCTGGGCGGTGATGATGGGGCCCACCTCGGTGTCCGCGTGCAGCGGGTCGCCCACCCGCAGCCGGGCTGCCTTGGCGGCCACCATGTCGACGAACTGGGCGTGCACGCTCCGTTCCACCAGCAGGCGCGACCCCGCCACGCAGGACTGCCCGGCGCCGGAGAAAATGGCCGAGATGGCACCGTCGGCCGCCCGGTCCAGGTCGGCGTCGGCGAAGACGATGTTGGCGCTCTTCCCGCCGAGTTCCAGCAGGGCGGGAATCCCTGCCTGCGCGGCGGCCACTGCCACCCGGCGGCCGGTGGGGACGGATCCGATGAAGCTGACCTTGCCCACCCGCCGGTCCGTGGTCAGGGTGGCGCCCACCGTCTGGCCCAGCCCTGCGGCAACACTGAAAACGCCGGCCGGCAGCCCGGCACCGTGCGCGATCTGGGCGAGCCGGACTGAGGAGGCCGGAGTGAACTCGCTGGGCTTGATGATGACGGCGTTGCCGGCAGCCAGGGGCGCGGCCGAATTCCACCCGGCCGTGAACATCGGGGCGTTCCAGGGGGTGATGGCAACCACGACGCCCCACGGCACCCGCTCCGTGTAGGTGTGCCAGTTGCCCGGGACGGGAATGGTCTGGCCGGTGAGCTTGTCCGCCCAGCCCGAGTAGTAGCCGAACATTTCGGCCACTTTTGCTGCTTCCACGCGGGCATCGCGGATGGGCTTGCCCGTGGTGGCCGATTCGAGGATGGCCAGTTCCTCAGTGTGCTCCTCCACGGCACGGCTGACATCCCGCAGGATGGCCGCCCGCTCAAAGCCGCTCATCGCGCCCCACGTGGCGGCGCCCTCCGTCGCGCTTTCGAGGATGGCTTCGGCACCCTCGGCGCCGGCATCGGCGAACGTGGCGAAGGCTTCGCCGGTCGCCGCGGCGGTGAGGGTGATGCTTTCGCCGCTGCCGGCCAGGATCCGGCCGTCAACGAACGAGCCGAGGCCGGCGGGGAACGAGTCGTCCAGGACTGCCCTGGCGGTGGCTGCCGAGGACGAGGTTGGTGCTGTGGTGATGGTCAAGGTGGGGGTCCTTAGCTGATCTGCGCCTGGGTTCAGGCGGCGGGGGTGGTACCCGGGGCGCCCGCCGGAGTGACCGCCGGGGCAACGGTGCGGGCGATTTCGGTGAAGTCGGCGCGCGGGCCGAGGATTGACAGGGCTTCCTGCCACTGGCTGGCGACGGCGGCGAGCAGAGACGGCGTTTCGCCGATCTGTGCGGCGACGTCCACCGCGAGGGCGGCGTCCCGGGCCATCAGGCCCATCGAGAAGCCGGAATCGTGGGTGCCGGTGAGGACCCAGTTGGGGTACATTGCGGCGGAAACCTTGCTGCCGCCGGAGGCTTCGCTGATGCTGGCCGCAGCTTTGGCTGGGTCGATGCCGTAGGCCTTGGCAACACCCAAAGCCTCACCCACCGAAACCAGGTTGGCCGCCGCCAGTACATTGTTGAGGAGCTTGACCACGTTGCCGCTGCCGGGGCCGCCGATGTGGCTGTACTTGCCGCCCGTGAGGGCGAGCAGGACAGGTTCGGCGGCGGTGAGGGCGGCGTCGGTGGCGCCAACGAAGGCGCTCAGGGATCCGGTGGCTGCGCCGTCACGGCCGCCCGACACCGGGGCGTCAACGAAGGCCGCTCCCTTTGCCTCGGCGAGTTCTGCCATCTGCTTGCTGGTGGCGGGTTCGGAGGTAGTGGTGTCGATGATGGCTATGGTTCCGGGTGCGGCGAGAAGTTGCGGGACGGTGGTCTCCACGATGCTGGCCGCGGGGAGGGAGAGCACCGCGAAGGGGGTGCCGGCAACGTCACGGAGGTTGGCGGTGGTGGCGATGCCAGCTGCTTCTGCGGCAGCGCGGGCGCCGTCGAAGGGGTCGAACCCGGTGACCTCCCAGCCTGCCTTGCGCAGGGTCGAGGCCATTGCCCCGCCCATGGCGCCGAGGCCGATGACGGCGATCCGACGGCTGTTCGTGTGATTCAAGGGGGTACTCCTGAAAGTCTGGGTAGCGGTGTCAGTCGATATAGATGTCAAGGTCTTTCCACAGCTGCTGCGTCCGCCGGATGGCTGCGCGGCTCCGCTCGGGATGCGCCGCCTCCATCCCGGCGAGCAGGCCGTAGACCAGGGAGTTCGCGGCGGTGACGGACTGGAAGAAGGAAATCCCTTCGGAAGCCACCACCAGGAGGTGGTCAGCCGCCGCTGCCAGCCGGCCGCGGCGCATGTCGCTGATGGCGATGACCGTGGCACCGGCCTGCTTGGCCGCTTCGGCAGCCAGGATGATCTGCTTGACGGAGCGCCACATGTTGATAACCACCAGCACGTCGCCCTTGCCCAGGGTGTTGGTGCTGGACGCCAGGTGCACGCCGCCCCGGTTCTCGAGGGAGATGGGGTAGCCCATGGTGGCGCCGAGGTGGGCCATCACGCTGGCGGGGCCGGCAAAGGAGCCAATTCCGACGACGGTGATGGACGTGGCGGCGGCCATCGCCGCGATGGCGGCCTCGGCGTCGTCCGCGGTATTGGAGTCGAGCGTCAGGCGGAGGTTTTCAATGTCGTGGTTCAGGGCGTCGTGGAGCGGGCTGCGGTGTTCCCCGTGTTCGGTGAGCGTGTCCTCGGTGGAGATCATCACCAGGTACCGCGACCGCAGTTCCCGCTGCAGGTCCGGCCAGCCGCGGTAACCCAGGTGCTGGGCCGCCCGGACCACGGTGGAGCTGTTAACGTCCGCGCGCTTCGCGATCTCGGCGATGTCCGCGTAGGAGGAGAGCTGGGGATTGCGGGCGATAACTTCCACCACCCGGCTCTGGGATTTGGTCAGCGGAACGTCCGGAAGCGCGTCGCCAAGCCATGCCTGGGAGCTGTCGGTGGAGCCGGGAACTCCTGCGTCGGCTTCGGCGGCTTCCACTGCTGCGGCATTCGAGTTCAAGGGACGGAACCTGTTTCCTGTAACGCAGATCACTCTGCAAGTGGAATTGCATTAAATGTACTCTGCAATTCTTCTTGCGGCTAGTGGTTATGGGTTTCAGCCGTGTAAATCCTCGTTGTGGTAAGCGCCCGGCAGCGGGACCATGGACATATGGATGCTCAAACTCCGAAGGACTGGGACCTGAGCCTTCCCCAGGCATTCCTTCTCTTGGCTACCAACGACACCGACGGTGAGCCCGAGGTGCCGCAGCCCGTCCTCCAGGCCGGTGTGGCGGGGGCGATTTTGGCTGAGCTTGATCTGCTCGGCGCCATTGAGCTGCGGGGCAAACACGTCTGGGCCACCGGCGTCGACGTGGAGTCCGACTACCACGAGCAGCTGGAACTGATCCGCCATAAGGCGCGGCCGCACACGCCCAAGCGCTGGGTGTCCATCCTGGAGAGCCGTGCCGTGGTGCACCGGATCTACGAGGGAATGGCGGTGCGCGGCATCGTGGACCACGTGGGCGAAAAGCACCTTGGCTTGTTTCGCACCACGCGGTACCCGGAGAAGGACCACGCCCCGGAAGCGGCCCTCCTTAAGCAGATCGAGGAGGCCCTGCGCGGCGGCGGGGCCGATGCCCGGACCAATGCCCTGACTGCTCTGGCGTCAGTGACGGGACTCCTGGACAGGCTGTTCCTGGACGCCGATCGCAGCCGGGCCAGGGAGCTGGCGGCCGACCATTGGCCCTCGCATGCGGTTGCTGAGGAAATCCGCATGATCAGGGTGGTGGAGGCGGAAGCCGCAAGCTAGGGATGGCCGGGGCTCGCCACAAGGGCAGAGACGAAACAACGGCAGAGGCGGACGGCGGCGGAAAAGTTCCGCGGCCGTCCGCCTCTAAGCTTCCTTTGTGATGCGGGGTCCTGTGATTTGGTGGCGAGCCTAATCTTCGTAGGTGTTGGCGATGTAGACGTCGCACGGGGCGTTGTGCGCCACGCTGTTGGCCACGCTGCCCAGGAGCCGGCCGATGCCGCGCATCCTCCGGTTGCCCACCACGATCAGCTTCGCGTCCAGGCGCATGGCTTCCTTGATCAGGGCGTCTGCGGGCTTGCCCCGGGCCGCGAAGTGGGTCACCTGCATGCCCGGACGGGACCTGGACAGTTCCTGTGCCACGATTTCGGCGCTGTCTGCCTTCGAGATCCGGACCTGGTCGGACCCGGCGCCGAATGTCTCAGCCTTGTCGACATCGAAGGCGGTCACCACGTGCAGCGAGGCTTTCAGCGATTCGGCCAGATCTAGGGCCATTTCCGCTGCTTTCCTCGCGGACGCGCTGGCATCCACCCCTACAACCACTACTCCACTCATGATGTTGCCCCTTTGCTCGTTGGTGTTCCTGGCGTCCTTCCCCGTGCCCGACCTTACTAGAGGACGCACTGCAATCAACGGACCACGGAGGCCTGGCCTGCCCCCTGCAGGTTAGTCAGGGCCCTCCGCTTGGTTCAAATAAGGGCGCAATTTTGCGTTGCCGGCTGGAGGATGCACCTGCAGCGCGCCATGGAGTCCCGGGGAGCGGGGGTGCCGTTGATCGGTAGAGATGCCCGGTGGGTGTCCGGGTTTGGACTGTGTGCCGGAGGCCCGGTGTCAGTAGCGGTTTTGCTGTCCAGCCTAGGGCTTCTTTGGTGTGGTTGCAGGCTTCGCAGAGCCCTTGGCCATTCTTCGCGGTGGTGGTTCCGCCGTTGTGCCAAGCGGTGATGTGGTCGTGGTGGCGGATGGGCGCGTCGCAGTACGGTGTGCGGCAGGTGTCATCCCGGACCTGGAGGACGCGTTTGAGCCCTGCCGGGAAGAGCCTGGCCCGTAAGTCCATCGCGACCAGTTCTCCCGCTCCGGGTGCGGTGAAAAGCCGACGGACCCAGAGGGCCAGGTCTTGCCTGTCATGCGCTCCGGTGCCGGTGCCGGTGCTGGTGCTGGTTTCGGTGTCGGCTGCAGCCGCGTTCGCCCTGCCAGCTTTCCTTGCGTCGAGGAGGAGGCTGCGGGCGGTTTCGGCGGGGATGATGCCGTAGCCGGGGATCCTGGCCGGTTCGCTGTCGCCCTGGAACAGGGCCCGGTCGGTCATGACGACCTGGAGCTCGATGCCGGTGATCCCGCCCCGGGTGCCGGTGACCCGTTCAACCAGGGTGTCAGCCATGACCTGCCCGCGGGTCCGTGCCTCCCCCGCCGACCGGGCAGCATCGGCGTCCCGGGCCAGCGCGGCGTAGGCGGCCACGCCCTGGGCGACGGGCAGAAGCGCGGTCAGGTACGTCATGGTGTCCGGAGCCGGCCGCAACGACACTGTCCGCTCCGTCACAGCATGGGCTGCTCGCTTCGCAACAGAACGCGGGTCACGCCGGTAGGCCGCGGTGCGGACGGCGTTAGTGATGGCGCGGTCCCCGGCCCCGTCGAAAGTGCCGGTATCGGCGGCGAGTTCCTCATCGACCGCTGCCCGGTCCTCGGTGGTCAGGCAGGCTGTCTCTTTCACCACCAGGGTGGTCCGCCACTCGTTCAGCTGCCCGGACCTGAACGCCGTGAACGTCCGCGGCATCCCCGTGAGCGCCTTCGCCATCCCAAGAAGTCGTCCGCCCCGGGCGGGGGATTCCCGGCGTGCCAACGCAATCTGGGCAGCAACACCCGTGCCCCGCTCCTCGGCGGGGACACCGGCCGCGGCCTGCTCCCGCCGCTGGTACACATCAAAGGCAACAGCGATCTCGGCCTGCCGGGCGGCGGCCAGGGACTTCAGATCCTCCAACTGACGCAACTGCCCGATCATCCCCGCACCATCAGAGGCGACAGGCACAGCAGCCAGGATCGCCAGGGCATCGGCGATCGCGGCGACACCACAATGCCCCCGCCACCGTACCGTTCTTCGGCCCTGCCGCTGCCCCAACCGCCTCCATGAATAGAGTCTTCCAGCGACGCCTGACGATCCGGTTCAGGCAAGAACGCTATGTGGAAAACCGCGGTCAACGGGATTAGAGGAGCTCCACGCTACAACCGATGCCGCGAAATCAGCAGCCCCAAACACCAAGGTGGGTTTCCACATGCCGGGCATCCGGCATCGTCCGTTGATGCCCCCTCCGGTAGCCTGTTGAAATGGTGCGAGGAATGGCCGACTACGGCGCAGAAACCATCCTGCTCGCGGGGGCGGGAAGGGCGCTGCTGCTGCAGCTTGCAGACCCCGCCGTGGGGCGCGGCGTGGACGAGCACAGCTCGTTTGTCGGCCGCCCGGTCAACAGGCTCAAGGGCACACTGACCTATGTCTACGCCATCGTCTACGGCACCGAAGAGCAGGTGAAAGAGGTCCGGCGCAGGGTGAACCTCGCCCACGTGCCCGTCCGCAAAGCCGATTCCGAGGCATCGCCTGGCTACAACGCCTACGATCCGGAACTCCAGCTCTGGGTGGTTGCCACGCTCTATGACACCGCGGTGACCATCATCGAGAAGATCTACGGCCCGCTCGACGACGAATCAGCCGATGCGATGTACCAGGACTACGCACGGATCGGGACGGCCCTGCAGCTGCCCCGGGAGCTATGGCCGGCAGACCGGGACGCCTTCCGCCGCTACTGGAACGGGCGTATTTCCACGCTGCGGGCGGAGGCCGGCGGCCTGCGGGTGGGCCGCGGGCTTCTCTATCCCAAGCACACAGCACTCTGGTACCGCGCCATCATTCCGTCCGCCAGGTTCCTCACCGCCGGGCTCCTGCCGGAGCAACTCCGTGAAGACTTCGGCCTGCCGTGGAATGAGCGCCGGCAGCGCCGGTTCGACCGCACCATGAAGGTCCTGGCCGTGGTGTATCCCCGGCTTCCGCGGCGAATCAGGCACTGGTTCAAGGACTACTGCCTGGCCGAACTCGATAAAGACCTTCGCAAGAACCGCCAGCCCATACAGCGTCAGGGAGCCAGTGCGTAGTTCCACTTCAGTTGAGCAGCGGATCGATGAACGCGCCCGCCGCTTCCTGGCCACCGCCCCTACCGGCGGCTATAGAGCGAAACTCACCGAGTTTGCGGTGTTCGGCCTCAAGCAGGGCTGGGCATGCATCTTCGGTGCCACGCTCCTCGCCGTCCTGATGGCCGCACGGGTCTGGTACCCCGACACCGCGGCCCTGGCCCGGAATGATTTCCTGACCCTCGCCGCCGTCGCCATCCAGGTCCTCATGGTGCTGTTCAAGCTGGAGACACTCCGCGAACTGCGGGTGATCATCCTGTTCCACATCGTGGGTACCGTGATGGAGCTGTTCAAGACCGACGCCGGCTCCTGGTCCTACGAGGCCGAGGGATTCCTGCGCATCGGCGCGGTGCCCCTGTTCAGCGGCTTCATGTACGCCGCTGTGGGTTCCTACATGGTCCGGGTCTACCGGCTGTTCGACCTCCGTTTCGCGGCGTACCCCCGGCGCTGGATCACAGCGGTCCTGGGCGCGGCCATCTACGCGAATTTCTTCACCCACCACTACATCTGGGACCTACGCTGGCTGCTGCTGGCCGCCGTCGTCATCATTTATGGGCGGTGCGTGATGCACTTCCGGGTGTTCCGCAGGCAGTTCCGCATGCCGCTGGTGGCCGCGTTCCTGCTGGTGGCGCTGTTCATCTGGATCGCGGAGAACATCGCCACCTGGTCCGGAGCCTGGCTGTACCCGAGCCAGCTGGCCGGCTGGCACCCTGTGGGGCTGGAAAAGCTCGTGGCGTGGTTCCTGCTGATGATCATCTCGGTGGTGCTGGTGGCCTGGGTCTACAAACCCCAACCGCCGGAGGACGAAGACGGACGACGGCGGGAAGTCCCGGCGGCAGCAAAGGTGCGGCAGTAAGGGGCACTGCCGTAACCCGTTTCAGCAGGGCCCTCGCTGGAACTTTGGCCCCGGGGTTTGATGAAGGCTATGGACCCCACTACATCCGTCATCAGCAGCAAGAAGGCCCCGGCGTCGGACCTCCGCGACCATCACCCGGCGCACTGGGGCGGCGTCTTACTGTGGGGTTTCAGAATGCCGCACCGATTGAGGCCAGCTGCGCAGCCGCGGCGTCGGCGTACTGGTTCCCGGGCCGTGCCAGGCCGTAGTGCTCGCGAAGCGTACGGCCGGTGTATTCGGTGCGGAACAGCCCGCGCTCCTGGAGGATGGGCACCACCCGGCCCACGAAGGCGTCCAGCCCGGAGGGCAGCACCGGCGGCATGATGTTGAAGCCGTCGGCCGCCCCGCCGTCGAACCATTCCTGGATGGCGTCCGCCACCTGCACCGGGGTGCCGGCGAAGGTGCGGTGCCCGCGGCCGCCGCCCAGCCGGCCGATCAGCTGCCGCACCGTGAGCTGCTCGCGGCGGGCCAGCTGCACAATCAGGGTGTAGCGGCTCTTGGCGCCCTCGATCTCATCCTCACTGGGCAGGTCGGCGGGCAGCTGGCGGTCCAGCGGCAGGTCCTCGGGGTTGACGCGGAGGGTCTTGGCCAGCTGGATCCGGGCGTACTCGGGCTCGATCAGCCGGTCCAGTTCGAGCTCGAGCTCCAGGGCCTCCTTCTCCGTCTCGCCGATCACAGGCACGATGCCGGGCAAGATCTTGATGCTTTCCGGGTCCCGGCCAACAGCGGCTGTGCGGGCCTTAAGGTCCCGGTAGAACTCCTGCGCGTCGGCGAGGGTCTGGTGGGCGGTGAACACCGCATCCGCGTACCGGGCGGCCAGGTCCTTGCCGTCCTCGGATGAACCCGCCTGGACGATCAGCGGGTGCCCCTGCGGGGAGCGGGGTAGGTTGAGCGGGCCGCGGACCCTAAAGTGCCGGCCCTCATGGTCAATGGTGCGGATCTTTTCGGCGTCGCCCCACACACCGTCGGCCTTGTCCGCGAGTATGGCGTCATCCTGCCAGCTGTCCCAGAGTTTCCGGGCCACCTCGATGAACTCGGCGGCCCGCTCGTACCGTACGGCGTGGGCGGGCTGGTCCTCCACGCCGAAGTTCCGGGCGGCGTCCGGGCCGGCTGTGGTCACCACGTTCCAGCCGGCGCGGCCACCGCTGACCCAGTCCACGGAGGCGAACCGGCGGGCCAGGTTGAACGGCTCATTGTAGGTGGTGGAGGCGGTGGCGATGAGTCCGATCCGCTCCGTGGCGCCGGCGATGGCGGTGAGCAGGACGGTGGGTTCCAGCTTGCCGGCCGGCCGGCGTCCCACCTCGCCGAACAGGACGGGGGAGTCGGCGAAGAAGATGGAGTCCAGCTTGCCCCGTTCGGCGGTGCGGGCCAGCTGCTGGTAGTGCTCCACGCGGCTGCCGGCATGGGGATCGCTCTCCGGGAGCCGCCACGAGGCCTCGTGGTGCCCGGTGCTCATGAGGAAGGCGTTGAGGTGCAGCCGGCGCTGCGGGGACGGGTTCTGGGAAGCCATGCGGCTACTCCTTCGGAAGTGGGAAGAGGGGTCAGTGGGAGGCGTGTACGACGCCGGACGCCGGCCCGGAGGAACGGCGCGGGAAGGCGCGAAAAGGGATGAAGGTGAGTGCCGGCGTCGGACGATTGTGCCCGACGCGCCGGGTGTTCAAACACCTAAACACGGCCGTTGCGGCCTTGGCCAGCACCGTGAAACAGGAGGAAACGGCGCTACTTATTGCGGCATTCCCGGTTCAAACCAGGCAACGCGGCGCCATGATCCGCAACGGGGGTTAATGTGGGCTGGAAGGGTTGGATATGGGTCGATGGGAGAAGCGCATGCGTCACGGGGTCCCTGCTGCGGCTGCCGTCTTTGGCGCAGGAATTTTGCTGGCCGGGTGCACCGCCGCCCCGGCGCCTCCGCCGGGAACCACGTCCCCTGCACCGGTAAGCACGCCTGCCCCCGAGACCTCCGCCGCACCGCCGTCCGCTCCGGCTTCCTTCAGTCCCGCCACCGAAGCTCCCACAGCGGCCGCCACCATCGCCGGCGCCCCGCAGCAGGTGGCGGCGGACCTTAACGCTCCCTGGTCGGTGGTCTTCCGGAACGGGACGCCGCTGGTCAGCGAGCGGAACAGCGGGCAGATCCTTGAACTCCGCCCGGACGGCTCCTCGCGGTCCATCGGAACGGTGGAGGGGGTGGCGGCCCGCGGCGAGTCCGGCCTGCTGGGCCTTGCCGTGGGCAGCCAGGGCGACCTTTACGTGTATTCGACGGCGGCGGACGGCAACCGGGTCCAGCGCTTCCCGGTCAGCGGCGAACCGGGGTCCCTCACGCTGGGCCGGCCGGACACGCTCCTTGACCGCATCCCGTCGGCGAGCATCCACGACGGCGGCCGGATCGCCTTCGGCCCCGACGGCATGCTGTACGTGACGGCGGGCGATGCGAGCCAGCGTGACAGCGCCCAGGACCGCGGCTCCCTTGCCGGCAAGATCCTGAGGATGACGCCCGACGGCGACGTTCCGGCGGACAATCCCTTCCCCGGTTCGCTGGTCTACAGCTATGGCCACCGGAACCCGCAGGGCATGGCCTGGGCGGACGATGGAACCATGTTCGCCACGGAATTCGGCCAGAACACCTGGGACGAATTGAACATCATCACGCCCGGCGCCAACTACGGGTGGCCCACGGTTGAGGGAATCGCTGGCCGGGAAGGCTTCGTGGATCCGGTCCAGCAGTGGCGGCCCGGTGCCGCAAGCCCCAGCGGCATGGCCCACGCCGGCGGCACCTTGTTCGTGGCCAACCTGCGCGGCCAGGTCCTACGGTCGGTCCCCGTCTTGGATCCCGGCACGTCCACGGAGCATTTCAGCCGCGAATACGGCAGGATCCGGGACGCAACGGTGGCGCCGGACGGCCGGCTGTGGTTCCTGACCAACAACACCGACGGCCGTGGCGACCCCCAACCCGGGGATGACCGGATCCTCGCCGTCGACCTGGCGGACGGGTGAGCCGGCACCCCGTCAGCTTCGCGCGCCGGCCTGCGCCAGTTCCACGATCTTCTCGGTGGCGGCCCAGGAGGCGAGCAGCTTGAGCGCCTCGTCGGAGGGGCTGCCGGGTACACGGTGAGGGAGTGCCCGGGGTCCTCCTCAAGGCCCAGCACCTGGTAATTCAGTTCCAGGAGTCCCACCACGGGATGCTGGAAGAACTTGGTTCCGGCGTAATGGCGGCGGACGTTGTGCGCAGCCCACAGCGTCCGGAATTCCTGGCTGCGCATGGACAGCTCACCAACCAGTTCGGCGATGCCCTTGTCGTGCGGGTTCCGGCCCGCCTCGCGGCGGAGGATGGCAACGTTGGTGTTGGCTGCCCGCTCCCAGTCCGTGTAAAAATCACGGGACCGTCGGTCCAGGAAGATGAAGCGGGAGTGGTTCCTGCCTGAAGGGCATGGTGGGCACCTACGGCGCGGAGGACCGCGACGGCACCATCACCCAGGGCGGCTACTCCACCCACGTCGTGGTCACCGACCACTTTGTGGTGAGAATTCCGGACGGCCTGGAGCTGGACGTCGCAGCCCCCCTGCTGTGCGCCGGCATCACCACCTACTCGCCGCTGCACCGCTGGGGTGCCGGCCCCGGCAAGAAGGTGGCCGTGGTGGGCCTTGGCGGGCTGGGCCACATGGCCGTCAAGCTCGCCGCAGCCATGGGCGCCGAGGTCACCGTCCTGTCCCAGTCCCTGAAGAAGCAGGAGGACGGCCTGCGCCTGGGTGCAACCAGCTACTTCGCCACCAGCGATCCCGGCACCTTCGAGCAGCTGGCCGGCAGTTTTGACCTGATCATCAACACGGTCAGCGCGTCCATCGACATCAGCGCCTACCTGCAGCTGCTGACGCTCGACGGCGCACTGGTCAACGTAGGTGCCCCCGCGGAGCCGCTCCCCGTCAACGCTTTCGCGCTGATCGGCGGCCGCCGGTCCTTCGCAGGATCGATGATCGGCGGCATCCCCGAGACCCAGGAGATGCTCAACTTCTGCGCCGAGCACGGCATCGGCGCCGACGTCGAGGTCATCCCGGCAGAGAAGATCAATGATGCATACGAACGTGTCCTTGCCTCTGACGTCCGCTACCGCTTCGTGATCGACACCGCCACGCTGTAGCCGGGAACCGCGTAACGGCGGGCCGGCCCCGGAAGGTGCCGGCCCGCAGTCGTGCGTGGGGCGCTAAGTCCTTTTGTTATGCCCCGCAACGGTTCTGCGGCAATCAGCCCGCTCGGGGGTCCGGATTCCAGCTCCAGTTCCACAATTGAAGGACCAGTTTTCCAAGCCCCGGAGGGTGTGATGAAAAGGTCCGGCGGGTTGCTTCCCGCGTTGATCCTGGTCGGTGCGGCGGTGGCCGGATGCGGCCCGCAGGCAGGACCCCCGGCGTCGTCGCCCACCACAACGGCAGCGTCCGCCTCCCCAACTCCCTCGGCGGCGTCGTCACCGGCGGCCACGGCTCCCGTCACCGAAACCGCAACCGCAACGGCCGCAAGTCCCGCGCCCGCCACCACCGCCACGAGGGGGTCCCTGAAGACCTTTACGACGGCGGACGGCCAGTTGGCGTTCGACCTCCCCGCCACGTGGAGCGTGCGCGATCCCGCCGGGGAACTTCCCGAGGGCGGCGGTGCCTTCGCGGAGGTGACCAACGAGGCCGGCAGGCCTATGGCAACGCTGCGGACCAACATGGCCACGGGCTCCACCTGCCTGGAGAAGTACCCCTATGAGGTCCTGGAGTCGCAGGAGCTGCCGGCCCTTGCGCAGGACGGTGAGGTGCCACGGTTCATCTACGAAACCCGGGGCAACGCCGCAACGCCCGGTCCCGCTGACACGCCGGCCGCCGCCTACGGCATCGTTTCCGTTCCCGCCCCCACCGGTGACCTGGCCTGCCCCATGTTCCACTTCTTCACCTGGCCGCCCACCGCCGCCATGTTCGGTGCGTTCTACAACCCGGAGAACAACAGGACCCCGGGCGCCGAGTCCCTTCCCTACCTGGAACAGGCCCGCAGGTACATGGATACCACCGAGTACCAGAACATCCGCAGGATGATCACCTCGCTCCGGCCGGTGGGCTAGAAAACCCGCAGGAATCCCGCCATCCGTTCCCGCAGCCACAACGAATTACTGCCATGAACTACTACACCCCGGCGGCGCAGGAAAGAGTCCGGGACGCCGCATATGACGCAGTGGAAAAAGTACTCGACGGCATGTTCTCGCCGTTGAACAGGCACGCGCTCAACGCGCGCTGGAACCAGGCCTGCGAAGCCATGGCAAAGTACCTGGAAGCCCAGGACACCGGCGAGGAGTAGGGTCCGCCCCTACTCCGCAGCCCGGAACTCGAATGCTTCCCGGCCCAGGAACACCAGCTGCGCTTCCTTTTCGGGCAGCCGGACCTTGGGCCCGGCTTCGAAGCCGAAGCTGGTGAAACGGCGAATGGCTTTGGCGTTCCGCGCATCAGGCTCGGCCACCACACGGTCCTTCGCCGGATCCGAGAGCACGAACCGCACCAGCCCGGTCAGCAGGGTGGCCGTGAAGTTCGGGACCGGGCGCGCAGCCGGGGCCAGCAGCAGGTGGATGCCGGCATCCCCGGCACCGGCCGGATACACCTCGCCCACGGGATCGTGCAGCGGCTCGTACGTCTGGAAGACGCCGGCGGGCTCGCCGGCAACGGTCATCAGGAATCCGTGGTGCGTGTCCAGGCTGTCCAGGAACGCGTAGACGTCCCGGACCTCGTCCCGGCTCCAGCCGTTCATGCCCCAGAACCGGGCGCGTTCCTCCCGCACCCAGCTGTGCACCAGGTCTGCGTCCTGTTCAGGTGCCAGGCGGAGCAGCCGGAGGCGGCCCAGGCCCGGGAGGTCCTCCTCGTAGACGGCGTCCCGGGTTGTGTGCGGAAGTCCGGACTCGATGCTTGTCATGGGGTCTCCTTGGTGAGCTGGTCCCAGTCGGTGGTGACGGGGATGAGTTCGCCGGCGGCCCAGAGCGGCAGCTGGCTGAGGAAGTTCGGGTCATCGGGTTGTCCGGACGCGCCGAACGGCACGATCCACCGGCTCTTCGCACGATCGGAGAGGTCCCAGACGTAGCGGGCCACGGGTCCGCGGAAGGACGCATCCGTCACGCCCGGCAGGCTTTCCGTGCACAGCACGCAGCTGGTGTCCCCGGACAGGGCGGTGGCCGGCACGGCGGGCGCGGCGGCGCACGCGCCCGGGAAATCCGACAGCGAGTGCAGCGGCAGGACCGTGTGGCTTTCGCCCCAGGCAGCGGACGACGGCGATGCTGCCGCCGCCTCCAGCGCCCGGCCCGCCGCGGCTGCCACGTCCAGGCCGTGCCCGGCGCCCTTGGCAATGATGGTTTCCAATGCGAAGCCAACCCGGGACACCGGGTTCAGCCAGGGTGCGAACAGGGCCGAGTGCCCGGCGGGGGCCGCGAGCGGTGCCAGCAGGGGAGCGCCGGCCAGCGCGGCCACAAGTGCCGAGCGCCAGGCCGCGAAAGCTCCGGCGTCCGTGCTCGCGGCATGCATGTCTCCGTCCCATCCCAGCAGCCGGTCCCGCAGGTCCCCGGCAGGGGCGGAGAGGCGGACCCCATTCTCCCCGCCCAGTTCCGCCAGCAGGGCACGCAGCGCAGGCCAGGCCCCCAGCCGGCAGTCCATGTGGATCCGCTGCATGTCCTCCGCGTCCAGGTTGTCCCCGGCTTCTTCCAGCAGCTGGCGGATCCGGCGTGCCCGGTGGGCGGGGGCGAACTCCAGCCCGGTCAGGCTGCCGCCGCCGGACTCACGGTCATTGGCGTTCACCGCCAGTGTCTCCACCCGTGACACCGGCAGATCCACCCATTGGCCCGTCCACCGGTGCTGCGGCGACTGGGCAGGGACGGGACGGACCCGGTTCGCCGGGTTCCGCACCGGAACCTTGCCCGCCACCAGCTGCCTGACGTCACCGCCGGCATCGGCGGCCAGCACGCAGTTGACCGGCTCCACCCAGGCCTCCAGGGCAGCCTCAATCTCCGCGGCGCTGCGGCTCCGCAGCAGCGGCAGGAGGGCCTCGAAACCCAGCCACCAAGCGGCCCGCGACGGTGCCCGCAGGCTCAGCGCACCGCCGTCGGGCCCGCCCGAGATGACGGGGCCGCGGGCTGTTTCAATCACGTCCACCGTCTCCGTGGCGGCGCCGCGGACCAGGATCTTCTCCTGGTGGTCGGCAACCACCGGCTCCCAGCCGTCCGGGCCGAGTGCCTGGAGGGTGTCGCCGTCCCGCCTTAGCTGTTCACGGTAAAGGTCCTGGTAGTCGGCCATGGCATTGGTGACGGCCCACGCCGCCGTCCCCGTGTGGCCGAAGTGCGGCAGGCCGGGTACGCCGGGAAAAGCCAGCCCAACAACGTCGAACTCCGGGCAGGCAAGCCGCACCTGCTGGTAGACGCCGGGAAGTTCCAAGAGCCGGTGCGGGTCGCCGGCGAGGAGCGGTGCGCCGGAGCCGGTCAGGCCTCCCGCGGCGGCCCAGGCGTTGCTGCCCGCCCAGACCGGGGCCTCGATGCTGAAAAGCTCCACGGCTTCCGGGCCAAGGGTCCGGGCCACGTGGTCCCGCCACAGCTTGTTGGGAAAGGTGCTGAACAGGATGTGGTGGACCAGGAAAACGCCGAGCGGAGTCCACGGCTCCCAGCGGGCAGGCGCCGTCGCCGTGTCCCCGAACTCCCGCGCATCCCGCCGGCCCGCTTCCAGGGCGTGGTTCACGCCATCCACGTAGGCCCCGCACCACTGCTGCGTGGCCGGATCCAGGTTGTGGAAGCAGCGGCGGGCGGTGTCATCGATCCGCGCCTGCCGGGCAAACCGGTCCCATACGACGCCGTCCGGCCCCAGGTGTTCCGCTGTCCTGCCCTCCGAGCGCCAGCGCTCCATCTCGATCTGCCAGGAGCGGTCGGTTGCAGCGTTCTCACCCTGCAGGAACGCAAGCTCCGTGGCCGACCCGGCACGCAGGTGGGGGATGCCCCACGGGTCGCGGAATGTCTCAGCGGCCATGGTGTGGACTTGGGGCAGTGGTGGGCACAGGTCTTTTCCTTCTCTTAGGTAAGCCAAACCTAAGTAAGGGTACGGTGGCGGGCGGGCCATCCCCAAAACCCGCGGCGCAACAAACGGCCCCGCAGCCTAAGGCGTGAGCGCGGCCAGGATTGAGGCGGCGGGTCCTTCCTCGGCGTGCCGGAACCCGGTGCCCGCCCAGAGGTTCAGCCAGTCCGGATCCCCGGCCGCGGCGGCCGCTGCGCGCAGGGCAGTGGTCAGGTGGTGGATCTCCGGGTAGCCATAGGGTGCCTCAGCGTCATGCCGGCGCATGAATTCGTTTGTGAGGCCGCGGGCATTCCTGCCGGAAAAGGACCGGGTCACGGCGGTGGCGGTGAAGCTCCCGGAAGCCAGCGCCGTCCGGTGTGCGGCCTTGGTCCCGGCCTCGTCCGCGCACAGGAACGCCGTGCCCGCCTGGACTGCTGCCGCACCCAGGGCCAGGGCCGCGCGGACATCCGCTGCGGTGGCAATCCCCCCGGCGGCGATCAGTGGCAGCGGAAGGTCCGCAAGCCCGCCCAGCAGGGTGTGCAGGGGCTGTGTTTCATCGGCGGCGGGATCGAAGGTGCCGCGGTGGCCTCCCGCTTCCGGCCCCTGCACGGCGAGCGCGTCCACGCGGGCGTCGAGCGCCTGCAGGGCTTCAGCGCGCGAGGTGACGGTGGTGGCGACGACGGCGATCCCCCTCTGCTGAAACGCCTCGATGACAGCGCTGTCCGGCAGGTCGAAGGTGAAGGAGACGACGGCGGGCGCCAGCTCCAGCAGGACGTCCACCTTGTTGTCCCAGTCGTCATCGTCGTGCCGGGGATCCCCCAGCCGGATGCCGAAGCGCTCCGCGTCGGGCGCCAGGGCCTCGGCATATGCGCGCAGCGCATCGGGGTTGCTGAACGGGGGCTGGGGAACGAACAGGTTGACGCCGAATGGCCTGCCCGTGAGGCTGCGGGTGGTCGCAATATCCGCCCGCGTGGCATCCGCCGTCTTGTAGCCCGCGGCCAGGAAACCCAGTCCGCCGGCTTCGCTCACCGCGGCCGCCAGCCGCGGCGTGGACGGTCCGCCGGCCATGGGCGCCTGGATGACGGGAACCGGCAGGGAAGCGGGATCGAATCGGGACATGGGCTGGTTACTCATGGATTCCTTGTGGTGCCTTGGCGACTCCGGTGGACGCCGCCTGTATGCCAAGCTGCTTGAGGAGTCCCACGATACCCAGGATGGCGGTAACGGCAGCACCCCAAAACACCCGGAAGCCTTCTGGCACTGGGGGAAACGCCCTAGTCCTGTCAGTGCTGGCCGCGGGGTGCCACCTTGTAGGAGCCGCTGATGGCCATGCGGTTGAAGGTGTTGATGACCATGGCCACCCAGGTGATGGCTGACACCTGCCCCGGCGTCAGGACCGCTACGGCGCTTTCATACTGGCCCACCTTGGAGTGGGACTCTTCGATCCGGGTGATGTACTCGGCCAGGGCAAGTGCAGCCTGTTCCTGGTCGTCGAAGTACCGCGTTTCCCGCCAAGCCGGCAGGACACTCAGCCGCTCCGGGTCCTCGCCCTTGGCCAGGGCGTCCGCAGTGTGGATCCGCAGGCAGTAGGCGCAGCCGTTGATCTGGGACACCCGGATCTTCACCAGTTCCAGGAGCAGCGGGGAGATGCCTTCCGCGAGCGCCGCCCGGTCCGATTCCTGTGCCAGCGTGGCCAGGGTGCTGTACAGCCGAGGATGCCTGCTGCCGACGTTTGTCCGTGCCGCGGTGGTGGTGATGGTCATGGTTCCGGTCCTTCTGCCAAGTCGGTGAAGCGCCAGTTCCGGCGCCTGTTCAACTATGGTTCGGTCCGGATACCAGGGGCCACGGAATGGAACGAAGTGGCACTGAACGTCCCATTCCGCATCACCCGGAGCAGGGCTGCTGCAGGTAGGCGGCGGTGGCGCAGCTGCGCACGGCGAGGCCTGTCAGCTGGCGAAGGAAGGCAGGATCGATCGGGTCCCCGGTGCCCACCAGGCGGTGGTAGACCGCGCCGTACACGGCGTCCACCACCGTGCCCAGGTCCACATCCGGGCGGACCTGCCCGCGGGTCCGCCCGCGCTCCAGGACGGCCAGGAAACCGTCCCGGCGGTCCCGGAGCAGTGTCTGGCGGTACAAGCTTGCGAACTCCGTGCTCCTGATGGCTTCGGCAAGCAGGTTGGCCACGGTGGACGCAGTTTCTCCCTCATCCAGGCACTTGGTCAGCGCCACCAGGTAGGCGTACAGGTCCTGCCGGACATCCCCGGTTTCCTCCACGTGGGTCAGCAGATTGGTCTTGAAGGTAAATGCCTCCAGCACCAGAACCTGCCGGGACGGCCAGTGGCGGTACAGGGTGGATCTGCTGACGCCGGAGGCCCTCGCTACCGCGTCGATAGTGACGTCGTCGTAGCTGAGCCGGTCGATCAGGCCGCTGGTGGCCGCCAGGACGCGGAGGCGGATTTCCGATTCGCGGGAGCCGGCGGCCGGCCGCGCAGGGTCAGCGGCCCGGCGTGCCGCGGCGGATACCCCGCGGCGTCCTTGCCGGGGTTCGCCGGCTGTTCCTTGCATGGTACCCATGGGGCCCTCCCGCCGTCGTCGTGCCTTTGTCCCCAAGGTCAGCTGCGGACCGGTCCGGTCGATTCCCGGATGACAAGTTCCATGGACGGGAGCGGCGGGGCTTCCGACGCCGGCTGCCCGCCGCGGAGGCGTGCGATCAGTTCCGTCATGCTGCGGGTTCCGAGCGCCTCAAGGTCCATGTGGACCGTGGACAGGGACGGGATGTGGAACTTTGATTCCGGTGTGTCATCCCAGCCGAAAACGCTGACCTGGTCCGGTACCGGGATGTCCTGGTCATGCAGTGCGCGGATAACCCCGATGGCCACCTGGTCGTTGGCCGCCACCACCGCCGTGACGTCCCGGATGGCCGCAACCTTGAGCCCCGCCTTGTAGCCGGAGGCTGCGGACCAGTCAGTCGCTTCGATTCCGTGCGAGGTGAGCCCGAGGGCCTGGACGGTTTCCTCGTACGCAGCCCTGCGGTTGCGGGCCGACGGCCACCCGGCGGGTCCCGCAACGTGGAAAAAGTCCCGGTGGCCCAGCGAGGCCAGGTGCTCCACGATCCTCGCCGCAGGTGTCCCGTCCGCGAGGCTGCCCAGCGCCCGCATCCTGTTGTCGTATTCCCCGGCTACCACCAGCGGAACCTTGGGCGGCTGCCGGTTTCCGGCCGGTCCCGGCCAGGGGACGAAGGACAGGATCCCCGCAATATCCTCGGCGGCCAGTAGCGCGTCCAGCTGCCGTCCGCGGGCGTCTGCAGTCCCCTCCATGGCCACCACGTCCACCCGGTAGCCCGCGGAATGCGCGGCCGCGGCTGCACCGTTGAGCATTCGGCCCGGGAAGTACAGGGACGCTTCGGGCACTACCACAACCACGCGGTACAGTTCGCGGGACCGGAGCGAACGGGCAGCGAGATTGGGGGTGTAGTTTAACTCCGCCAGGGCCTTTTCAACGCGCTCCAGCGTGCTCGGCTTCAGCGCGTTCCTGTCCCTCAAGTAGCGCGAGACGGTCTGGTGGGAGACGCCGGCCAGCGCCGCGACGTCGTAAATAGTGGGCGCCTTGGATCGTCCCGCGCCAACTGTTTCCTGCACCATCTTCGTGGCGTCCCTTCACATGCCGTTCCCGCGCAGGCGGGAGGGATCCGGCTCCCAGCCTAAACCCTCCCGGCTGAACCCTGGCCGGAGCTCTGGCCGGAGCCGGACTGCCGGAGCCAGGCCAGGGGCGGGTTCAGTAGAGGAAGATGTCGATCCATTCCCGGTTGTGGGCGTGGATCAGCACGAGGAACAGCACGAAGTCGAACAGCAGGTGCACACTCACGATGTAGGAGAGGGACTTTGTCACCGTGAAGAGCCGGGCCTGGAGCAGCGCGAACGGGAAGATGAAGAACGGCGCCCAGGCGTGGAAGCCGAGCTCCCAAAGGAAGGACGTGAAAAGGACGGCCTGGAGCAGGTTGGCCTGCCAGTCGGGGAGGTGCCGCCGCAGCAGGGTAAAAGCGGTGCAGATGAAGAACAGTTCATCCCAGATCCCCAGCACATTGGTGCCCAGGAACAGCCGGGCGATGCCATCCACGTCGCTGACGGCCGGCCAGTTGTTGTAGACGCCGGTGCGGATCATGTACACGGGCATCAGCGCGTACCCGATCAGCAGGACGGCGGGCAGGTACCACTTCTCCGCGCGCGTCCACGGCTGTCCGGTCCTGACGGGGAACCGGATGGCATGGTCCTTGGTGATGAACCGGGAGACGGCGTAGGGGATGCCCACCGCCAGGATCATTGCGGTTCCCATGACCGCCATATGTTCGGTGCTGATATCCGTGGTGATGGGCACCAGGCTCATGGCGGTCAGCCCCACGGCGATCAGCGCCAGGTCGATCAGGAGCCGCCGGCTGATGATGCCGGCGAGGACCAGTGCGGCGGCCAGGAGGAGGAAGCCGAAGAGCCGGTCCTCCCGGGCGAACAGCAGGAAGCCCGACACCGAGACGAGGGCCGATGGGACCACCGCCAGTGTAGTGCGGGCGGGCTTTCCTGTTTCCGCGCCCTGGAGATCGGCTTGCGCCTGTGATTGCTGCCTCATCACGTCCCTATGCTTCAGTGGCGCTTCCGGTGGATGCTCAAAATTCTACTTGCCGGCCGGGCGCGGGACGAGGTGCGGCGGTTCACCACAGCAGCGTCAGCTCCAAGTCCACGGTGGGCCGGGAGTCCAGCCAGGCGTCAAGTACCGGGCTGAGCCGGGATTCGGCGCCGGCCAGCCCCAGCCGCGTCGCGTCGGACGATGCCGGCACGTGGTGGTGCCCGTCGTCGGGAGTTCCATGGGAGCATTCCGAGCACAGGAGGCGCATCCCGGACCAGTCATCGGCGCCCATGCCGTGCTGCTCCAGGAGATCGGAGAGTTCCTGGAGGTCGTCCGGTGTTGCCCCGGCCACCTGGGCCTGCCACGTGGGCAGGCCCGAGTCCTCCAGCCGCAGGAGCTGGTCGAATACCGCCACGTCCTGCCCGCCCAGCCTGCGGAACCCCTTCGGTTCGCCGTCGTGCAGGACGACGTCCCTGAACCGGTGCCCGGATTCGGGCAGCGGGACACTCGCGATGACGGCGTGGGCGGGGCTCCTGCGCCAGCACCAGACCACTTCAGTGGCGCCGGCGGAGGGCAGCACCTGGTGGGGAAGGCTTGGCTGGTCCGGATTCAGCCGGACCGGCGCCAGGCCGAAATTGGAGTCGATGGGATCGTAGCCGGTTCCCATGCCCTTGATGCCGTAGGCAGCCCAGGCCCGGCGGGCGGTTGCCCAGTCCCCCAAGGCCGTGGAGGCGATTCCCAGGTTCCAGGCTGCGGGGTTGACGCCGTCGAAGTCCGCCGCCTCCACGGGCGTGAAGAGCTCAACGGCCCGGGCGTTGCGTTCCAGGCTTTCAGCCCATTTGCCCAGCGCCTTCGACAGCAGCCCGGCATGGAACCAGGCGTGGAAAGAGTCCGGCGCGAGGCGCAGCATTTCGCCCGCCAGCGCCCTTGCCTTGTCGGTTTCGCCGGCGTCGTCCGCGGCTGTCCAGTCGGACCACACATCCCGGGGCCCACGCTGCTCCCCATGGCCCTGCCATTTGCGAACCGTCACCCGTCCAGTATGCAGGGGCCGCCGGGTGCGCACCATGGCCTTCCGGCCCCCTGTCCGGATTAAGGCAAAGCGTACGACGGCGGGCGGGGCCGGCGTCGTACGCTTTGCCTTCGAAGCGGGTTGCCGCTTAGGCGCCCACCAGGGCGTTGTCCTCGCCGCGCACGCTGAGCGTGAAGGTGTTGGGGCCGCTGCAGGTCACCGCAACCCGGCATGTGGTGGTGTTGTGCCGTGCCGAAAGGTCGCTGATCGCGGAGTCCAGGGTGTTGTGGAGGGAGGCTTTGTCCCAGATCTTCAGGGTCACGGTGTCAGTGGCATCGAACGTCATTATTCAACTTCCATTTATTGCGGTCTGACGGCCTGATCATGTCCGGCCGTGTCCTCGTCGGCGAGGACAATCATTTGGGAAAGCGCATTCCCATGTTCCAGTGGCAGGGCCCCTGGATGATTGGCAACAGGAACGGGGGTTATGTGAGCAAGCACACCGGAAGGCGGGAAAGCCCGCCCGGCTGCGGCTAAAGGGCGGGATTCAGGCTGAGGGTAAAGGTGTTGGGGCCGCTGCAGGTCACGGCGATGCTGCCCTTGTCAGTGTTGTGGCGGGCGGAGAGGTCCTCCACAAGCGTGTCCAACGTGGCGTGGACGGCGGAGCGGTCCCAGATTTTGAGGGTCACGGATTCGGCAGTTTCAAACGTCATTGTTCAGTACTTCCTTGCATTGGTCCGGCGGGTAAAGCCGGAAAGTCGGCCTGCTCGCGCCGTGTGGCGTTCGGCCGCCCGCTGGGCATGCCGGCGCGCCTCATTGCGTCACCAGGATGGGTAAGGGCCGGAAACACCTCCTGCCCTGCCCTTCCATGGTGCCGAAACCGAAAGGGTGCTCTCAACCAAATCGCCGTTTATTGCAAGTGAATCTCATCACGTATGGACGGGCGCCGCCCCCACCGTTCCCAGCGGGATGACGTGCGGACGGCCTTCGGTGGGTTCGGCCACCACATGGGCGTCCAGGCCGAAAACCTCCAGCAGGCACTCGGGGGTGATGACCTCCGACGGGCTGCCCTGCGCCACAATGGCGCCGTCCTTCATGGCGATGATGTGGTCCGAGTAGCGGGCAGCCAGCGAGATGTCGTGGAGCACCATCACGATGGTCCGGTGGTGCTCGCGGTTCAGCCGGCGGACCAGTTCCAGCACATCCACCTGGTGGGCCAGATCCAGGTACGTGGTGGGCTCGTCCAGCAGCAGGATCCCCGTTTCCTGCGCCAGTGTCATGGAAATCCAGGCCCGTTGCCGCTGTCCGCCCGAAAGGTCCTCAAGCGGTGAATCCGCCAGTCCCAGGATGTCGGTGGCCTCCAGGGCAGCCTCCACTACCCGTTCGTCGGCAGCGGAAAACTGCTGGTACCACTTCTGCCGCGGGTGCCTGCCCCGGGAGACGAGGTCGGCCACCGTCAGTCCAGACGGCGCAATGGGGGCCTGTGGCAGCACGCTGATGCGGGTGGCGATGTGCCGGGTGGAGTGTTCCCGGAGCGGGATGCCGTCCAGCAGTACGTTGCCCGACCGGGGGTTCAGCAGCCTGCCGAGGCCCCTCAGCAAGGTGGACTTGCCGCAGCCGTTGGGGCCGATGATGGAGGTGACCCGGGCGTCGGGGACGTCGAGGGTGAGGCCGCTGATGATGTCTGCGCCGTCGTAGCCGAGACTGAGGTCCCGGGCACGGAGGCCCTGTTGCCGGGTGGACATGTTCAACTCAGCCTCCGCTGGTATTTGAGGATCAGGTAGATCAGGAACGGTGCCCCCACCACGGCGGTGGCCACGCCCACCGGAAGCGGGGCGGCGAGGGCATTGGCGGACAGGGTGTCCGCCAGCAGCACGAAGATGGCGCCCACCAGGGCGGACACTCCCACCGAGGGAATCACGGTGGATGTCAGTGCCCGGGCAATCCGGGGGCTTGCCAGGGCAACAAACACCACGGGTCCCGCCGTCACGGTCGCCACCGACGCGAGCAGGACGGCGAGGGCCAGGACTACCAGGCGGACCGCGCCGATCCGGACACCGAGCCCGACGGCGGTGTCCTCACCCAGGCTGGTGAGCAGCAGCCACCGGCCGCTTAGCATCGCAGCCAGGAGCAGCACCGCAGCACTGAGCGCCATGGGCTGGACGGTTTCCCAGTCCTTTCCGTTGAGCGAGCCCATCATCCACGTGAGCGCCTGGGCGGCGCTTGTCACGTCGCCCAGGGTGAGGATCCACGTAGTGAGGCTGGCTGCCAGGCCGGAGATGCCCAGGCCGGCCAGCACCAGCCGGTAGCTGTCCAGCCCGCGCCGGTAGGAGAGCAGGTAGACGGCGACCCCGCTGACAATGCCTGCGGCGAACGCGGCGGCGGGCATGCCCACCGTCGCGGCCAGCCCGCTCAGGCCCGCGTGGCCCCCGCCCGCGATGACCAGCACGGCCACTGCCCCCAGCGAGGCGCCGGCCGTTACTCCCAGCAGGTCCGGGCTTGCCAGCGGGTTGCGCGCAACCGTCTGCGTGATGGCGCCGGCGGCAGCCAGGCAGGCTCCGACTACAACGGCGGCCACCATCCGCGGTGCGCGGAACTCCGTTACTGCCAGGTGGATCCGGGTGTTGGAGTCGTCGCCCAGCAGGGCCCGGAGGACGTCCGGGTAGGCCATGGGTGTGCCGCCGAAGGCGACGTGCAGCGCCATGGCGGCCACCGTTGCCAGGACCAGCAGGACCACCACCAACAGCACGCGGACGTTGAAGCGGAGGGAAACGGGGCCTGCCCGCAGCGCCCTGATGCCTGTGGGGCCAGGAGAATTTTTTCGGGGCTGTGCCTTCTGGAGGACGGTCATAGCGTCTGCAGCCTCTTACGCCGGGCCAGGTAGATGAAGAAGGGTGCGCCCACCACGGCAAGGACTACCGCGACCGAGAGTTCGCCGGGCCTGGCGATCAGGCGTCCCGCCGTGTCAGCGAGCAGCACCACGGTGGCCCCGGTGAAGAGCGAAACCGGCACCAGCCAGCGGTAGTCCGGGCCGGTGATGGTACGGGTGAGGTGTGGAACCAGGAGTCCGGCGAAGGCGATGGGGCCTGCCAGGGTCACGGCAGTACCGGCAAGGAGGGTAACCGCGCCAATGCCCACGGCGCGTGCCCGCAGCACCGGGATGCCGAGCGAGACGGCGGTGTCCGTTCCCAGCGCCAGCGCGTTCAGGGCGCGGATGTTGAGCAGGGCAAGCAGCACTCCGGCAGCGATGAACGGCCACACCAGCTCGAGGACGCCGGTCCTGCCGGCCAGGGAACCCACCTGCCAGAACCGCAGGGTGTCCAGGGCCTGGTCGTTGAGCAGGACGATTCCGGCCACAAGTCCGGAGCATAATGCAGTGACGGCGGCACCGGCGAGCACCAGCGTCACGGGGGTGGCCCCGTAGCGGGCCGCCGAGCCGATCATGAACACCAGGACGCTGGCCGCGAGGGCACCGGCGAAGGCCAGCAGTGCCTGGGCCAGGGCGGGAAGGTCACCGGCAAGGGCGGTGGCAGCCACGATGGCCAGCGCGGCTCCCTGGTTGATCCCCAGCAGGCCGGGGTCCGCCACGGGATTCCGGGTGTGGCCCTGGACCAGGGTTCCCGCCAGGCCGAGGCAGATACCGGCGCAGATTCCCAGCACGGTGCGGGGCCAGCGCAGTTCGCGGATGGTCACGTCCATGACGTCGCCGGTGGGAGTGAACAGGGCGTGCCAGGCTTCCTGCAACGAGGAGGGCTGCCCTCCGATGCAGATGCTGAGCACGCTGGCCAGGAACAGGGCCAGCACCGAAGCCAGGAACCAGGCTGCCCGGTTCCGGGGAGCCTTCCGCGGCGGGGGAACGGGCGCAACGGGTCCTGCCGGCGCCCGTTCCACCATGAGGCCCGGCTCAAAGTTCAGCGTTTTCACATCGGACTTTCTATTACGTCACGGGTTTGTGAGCTATTCCTCCAAATGCTGCTACAGTCTACGGCAGACGCAGGTAAGCCTTACCTAATGCGTCGCAGACCCGTTCCGTTTATGAAGGCATCCCCGTGAAAACTCGCATCTCCAGGCAGCTCACTGCTGCCGCCGCCGGCGTGGTCCTCCTGGCCACAGCGGCCTGCGGCTCCCCGGCCGCCACCACCAGCAGCACCGCCACCACCGCCGCTGCCGAGGCCGCCGGATTCCCGCTGACCATGGAACACACCATGGGCTCGACCACCATCGAAGAGGTCCCGAAGCGCGTAGTTGCGCTTGACCCCAGCTACATCGACGCGGCGCTCCTGCTCGAGGCTGACCTGGTGGGCTACGTGCAGTACCGGCAGGACCCCAAGGCCCCCTTCGCCCCTTACCTCGGCGACGTTGCCGATGCCACCAAGGATGCGGTGAACGTTGGAACCCTGGCCGAACCCAACTTGGAAAAGATCCTGGAACTGCAGCCGGACCTGATCGTGTCCGCGAAGGTCCGCCACGAGGCGCTCTACTCGCAGCTGTCCAAGATCGCGCCCACCATCTTCTCCGTGAGCACCGGTCCCACCTGGAAGGAGAACGTTGTTTTCCTCGGTGAGGCACTGGGCAAGAAGGCCAAAGCCGAGGAACTGGTCAAGGCCTACGAGGACCGTGCGGCAAAGGTCGGCGCCGAGATCCTGGCAAAGAAGCCGGACGCCACCTACTCGCTGATCCGCTTCACCGGCGGTGACACCGCACGCCTGTACTCCTCGAATTCCTTCATCGGCGAGATCATGGCGGACATGAACATCCCGCGGCCCAAGGACCAGCCGGACAGCGACAAGGAGATCTTCGTCCCGCTCTCCGCCGAGCAGATCCTGCAGGGCGACGCCGGCCTGGTGATGGTCAGCGCCTTCACCCCCGCCGGCGCCGAGGGCGACAAGGCCCGCGCACAGCAGGAGGCCTTCCAGTCCAACCCGCTGTGGCAGCGGCTGCAGGGCGAGGTCAAGAACGTTGACGACGCCACGTTCCTGGCGTCGGTCAGCATCCAGGGCGCCCACGCCGTGATCACCGAGCTGGCCAACCACTACGGCGTGGATCCCCAGCTGCCGTAATGCCCCTGATGGCTGCTTCAGCACCGGTTTCCGGGCACCCTGTGCGGGTGTTCGAAGCAGTGGTGGCGGAAGTGCGGGACCTGTCCCCGCACTTCCGCCGCGTCACGTTAACCGGTCCTTCCCTGCTGGACTTCGGTGTGCCGGGGCCCACCCTTGACCTCCGCATCAAGCTGCTGCTGCCCACCCCCGGCCATCCCCTGCAGCTCCCAGGCGGTGCGAACGGCGTCCTCCAAACGGGCTGGTACCAGGACTGGCTCCGGCAGGACCAGCCCGGCCGCGGCTTCATCCGCAGCTACACGGTCCGGGCGCTGCGCCGGACCCCCTCATGCCCGGAAGTCGACGTCGACTTTGTCCTGCACCGGGGACCGGGGAACCAAGCGGGGCCGGGATCCGCTTGGGCGGCGGAGGCAGCCGCGGGCTGCCCGGCCTGGTTCGTGGGCCCGGATATCACGGCGGTGACAGCCGCCACCCCCTTGCCCGAGGCCGGGATCAACTGGCACCCCGGCCGGTCGGAACGGGTCCTGCTCGCGGGGGATGAAACTGCGGTTCCCGCCATCAGTTCCATCCTCGAAGCACTTTTGCCGCAGATCGGCGGACACGCCTTCCTGGAAGTCCCCGACGCCGCGGACGTCCTTCCGCTCGCCACACAAAGCGGGGTGCGGGTCATCTGGCTCCATCGCGGCTCCGGCGCCGTGCCGCGCGGTGTCCGGCTCGTAAAGGCTGTGCAGCAGGCAGTTGCCTCCGGCGCCAACGCCGGATACCCCTATGCCTGGGTGGGCGCCGAAGCGGCAACTGTTAAATCCCTCCGCCGGTGCCTCACGGATTCGGGCGTGGACCCCAGGGCGTCGGAGTTCCGGGGCTACTGGAGCCTTGGCAAGGCCGGCTCGGGCGTCAACGGGATTCCCGTGCCCAAGCCCTGAACCCGGAACTGTTCGTCGAAGCAGGTAAGGCGGGATCCCTTGAGCCCACAAAGGGGCGGCGCCTTTTCCCGGCGGACAGTAAGATGGGCCCATGTCGACTTCCGCGGATAACGAGTCAGTACTGCAGCTGCAGGAAGTCCTGGTGGGCGCCGAGAACGCGGTGGAATTCCTCTCCGGACTTTCCGGCTTGGCGGCAGCCGCGGTATCGGAAGCGGCCAACGACCAGATTGAATGCGCGGTCACCCTCAAGCTGCGGCGCAGGCCTGCCACGGCTGCCGGGAGCAGTCCGCGGGCCGTGGAGCTTGACCGTATAGAGCAGGCGTTGGGCGATGGTCCTTGCATCAAAGCACTGCGCGAGATGTCCCCGGTGATAATCGATGACGTTTCCGAGGACCCCCGGTGGCCGGAGTTGAATCAGAAGTTCAAGGAGCACGGCGTGCACAGCAGTCTGGGGGTGCCGCTGGAAATCAGCGGGGACTCCCGTGCGGCCCTCAATTTCTTCGCTGCAAAACCGCGCGCCTTCAACGCGGACGTCTATGACAAGGCTTTGGGATTCGCCGCGGCCGCCCACAACACACTGAATCTCTCCGTCCGGATCAACACTGCCCAGAACCGGGCGGAGGACCTCGAAGCAGCCTTGCAGAGCAGGACCGCCATCAATCTGGCCTGCGGTGTCATCATGGCGCAGAACCGCTGCTCCCAGGCCGAAGCCATGGACATTCTTACCAAGGTCTCCAGCAACCGGAACCGCAAGCTGCGTGACGTTGCCGCCGAACTGATCGAACAACTGTCCGGCAACAACATCCAGACCCACTTCGACGGGTAGCGGCAGCCCGCTGTCAGCCCGCCCGCAGGACAGAGACGACGGCGGATCCGCCGGCCGCGTTTGCGTCGCCTGACCCCCGTCCCCGCACATCCCAGCAGTTGCCGCTGCCGATCACCTCGAAGTCCTCCGAGCCCGCCGCGGGCAGGATGAGGGCCGTGCTTTCGTCAATGGCAACAGCCCTCGCCACCAGGCCTGCCGCCACGGCACCGACAGCCCGGCCAAGTGTTCCGGCCTGCGCCGCATGGACGTCCACGGCAAAGGGGGCAAGGCCAAGACCCTCGCGGATGTCCAGCGCGTCCAGTCCTTCCGAGCACTCTTCACCGCACACCTCGATGCCATGCACCCGGTAGCCGCCGATCAGTGCCTGCGCCGGTGCCACCATGGCGCCCGCGGAAAAGCCAAGGTAGGAAGCGCCGCCGGCAACAATGCGGGTAAGTGCCGGCATCGCGGGATGAAGACCCGCCAGGTAGGCCGGGGTCAGTCCGCCGCCCACCACCACCGCATCCACGCCGTCGAACAGCGCCGGGTCCGCGGACCGCACCTCGCCAAGGAGCACCGGAACCAGCTCGAACGGCAGCCGTGCACGCAGCGGCTCAACATACTCGGCCAGCAGGCCAGCGGGGTTGCCGGCCTGGTCATGGACCACCACGGCAATCCTCGCGGAGCGGGCAGCGCCCGGTTTCTGTGACACTTCCGCGGCAAAGCGGTCAAACACTTCGGGAAAGGCCAACGGGTCCGGCCCGGCACCGGCGAGGAAAATGCTCATGCGCTTCAACCTACCCGCCGGGCCCGGGCGTTGTGCGGACGGCGCAGAAGAGGGGGAAAAACCCCTTGACCCGCGCCCGGGACGGGAATATCGTACAACCAAATGGTTGTAGATAAGCTCCGTGATTCCGAACTGGACCGCCTCTTCCAGGCGTTCGCCGATTCCACCCGCCGGGACATTGTTCGGCGCGTGACAGTGGGCGAGTACTCGGTCTCGGGTCTCGCGGCCCTCTACGCCATGAGTTTCGCCGCAGTCCAGAAGCATGTGGCGGTGTTGGAGCGCGCTTCCCTGGTCACCAAGGAAAGGCGCGGAAGGGAGCAGATTGTGCGGGGTGATCATGAAGGCCTGCAGAAAGCCCGGCGGCTGCTCGACGAATACGAACAAATCTGGCGGCAGCGTGCCGCCCGGATGGCCCACATTCTCACTGAAGGTTAGGAAGGCATTGCCATGACAGTCATCAGTATGGTCAAGAATCCCGAGGCCCTGAGCATGACGCTCGTTGCCGAGTTTGATGCCGGCGTGGATCGGGTCTGGCAGCTCTGGGAGGACCCGCGCCAGCTTGAGCGCTGGTGGGGTCCGCCCACGTACCCGGCCACGTTCCACAAGCACGAGTTCGTGCCGGGCGGCAAGGCCAACTACTACATGACAAGCCCCGAGGGGGAGAAGTTCCACGGCTGGTGGGAGTTCACCGCCATTGAAGCGCCGCGGCAGCTGGAATTCAACGACGGCTTCGCGGACAGCGATGGCAACCCCACTGGCGAGCATGGCACCTCGCACGCCCTGGTCACGATCGAACCGCTGGGGGAGCGGACCCGGATGACCATCCTGTCCACGTTCGAGTCCGAAGAACAGCTGGAACAGATGGTGGCCATGGGCATGATGGAGGGCATGAGGGAAGCAGTCGGCCAGATCGATGCGATCCTCGCGGAGCACGCCAACGCCTGACGAAAGGAAAGCGTACGACGGCGGGACCTCCCGCCGTCGTACGCTATGCGTTGGGTGCCGCCTGTTGTGGCGCGGCGGCGGCGAAAACCAGCAGCGAACTGGTGGCGGTGGCCAGCGGGCCGCCGTCCGGAGCGAAGACGCGGCCCTCGGCAAAGATGACCCGGGACCCCGACTTCACCACCGATCCTTCGGCGCGCAGGACGGCATGCTGCAGCGTAATGGGGCGGAGATAGCTGACCGAGAGGTCAATGGACGTGTAGCCGAAGCCGGCAGCCAGCGTGCTGTGCGCCGCGCACCCCACCACGGTGTCCAGCAGGGTGCACGCCAGGCCGCCGTGCACCACACCCAGCGGGTTGTAGTGTGCCTCGGCCGGCCGGCACTCGAACTCCACCCGCCCGTGTTCAACCGCCACCAGGCGCAGGTTCATCAGCGAAGCCATGGGCGGTCGCGGAATGCTGCCGTCCCGCATGCCGGACAGGAAGTCCAGCCCGGACATGGTCGGCAAGTGCTCCAGACCCACTTTCGGGTCCGTCCAGCTGAAGGTCTCCGAGCGTTCCGCCTGCCCGCTGGTGTCCATGGGCTTCTCCTCCGCCGTGGCCGCCTTTGTGTGCCAGCTTAGGCGCTGCCGGGGTTAGCCGGCAGGGCGTTCGGCCCTCTCCTGCCATCCCGTCCAGCGCAGGCGTTGAACCCTCCGAGGGGCTTCCGAAATACTTGAAGAAGGGGATTGAAGGGCGGTGGACAGGGTGAACAGCGGGTCAGGAGAATTCCGGAAGCGGCTGGAGCGCGCCGCCGAGGTGCGGTCCTACCGGGGAGCCGGCATCAGCGCCGAAGAGGAAGCCGCCCTTGATGCCCTTGAAGCCAAGGAACGGGAAAAGCGCCGCAAGGTGGGCGATGCCGCCAGGACGGACTACCTGATCCGGGATGCCATGGCCCAGGGCAAGTTCGACAACCTCAAGTACGCCGGCAAGCCCATCCCGGGGCTGGGTGAATCGTATGACCCCGACTGGTGGGTCAAGGGCCTGCTCCAGCGCGAGAACATCAGCGGCCTTGGCCCGCCGGCCATCCTCCTGCGCACTGAGGACGCCGAGCTGGACGCCAAGCTTGACGCCCAGTACACGGAACAGCAGGTCCGCGACATCCTGCAGGACTTCAACCGCCGGGTCATCGATGCGCGGCGGCAGCTGCAGGGCGGACCGCCGGTCGTCACCAAGCTCCGGGAGGTCGAGGAGGAAGTGGTCCGCTGGCGGCAACGGCGGGCCTCCCGGACCGTCGAGCCACCGCCGCCGCCGCAAGCGCCGCGTTCGTGGTGGCAGAAGCTGTGGAAGGGCGCGGGTTAGGCAGTCCGCTCGAACAGCTCGCAGAGGGCGTTGTAGTAGCGCCCGGTCTGCCCCTTGTGGACCAGCCCAATCCGGGTGCACACCCTCTGTGAGGCAGTGTTGGCCGGAGCCGTCACTGCCACTACCTTCTGCAGGCCGCTTTCGAAGGCGTAGGCGAGGACCGCGGCCGCGGCCTCGCTCGCGTAGCCGTTGCCCCAGAAATCGGGGTGGAAGTGCCAGCCGATCTCAGTGTCCCCGGAAGGCTGCGGGGGAAGGGAGCCGCCCGACGCCGGGATGGACTTCAGGAGCAGCGTGCCGGCCAACTCCCCGGCGTCTTTGATTTGAACGGCCCAGACTCCATGGACGGGGTGGTCCATCGCCCGCCACACGCGGATCCGTTCCTCCGCCTGCGCCAGGTCCGTCATGACCTCGGGCGGATTGCCGATGAACTGCTGCACCTCCCAACGGGAGTAGAGATCCAGCACAAAAGTGGCATCCGCCGGCTCCCACTGGCGGAGGACCAGCCGCTCAGTTTCGAGGCTCTTCACGCCGTTCATTGTGGCAGGCAGGGCCCTCGGGATGACTGAGGTTTGGCGTGGAATCAGGGCTTGGGTGTCGGATTGGGTCCGATCATCGATGGGGGAGGGCCAGGGAAGGGCGCTGCCGGGTACAGCGGCGCCGCCTTCAGCATGTAGTTGGCCCACTGTGGTCCTGCAATCATGTAGCCGTCGAGCCGGGGGTAGAACGTCCCGTTGATGGTGACGTTCTGGCCGGGGCGCTTCTGGCTTTCCAGGGGGTCTCCGAAGAAGGATGCGGTGGATAGTCCGGTGGTGTAGCCGACGATCCAGGTGGCCCCATTGTTGTTGGACGTTCCGGTCTTGGCGGCCGTGGGCCACTTGTCATGGACCTTGGGATTGATCCAGAAACCCGATCCCCTTACCAGCACGTCCTGCAGCACCGAATTGACGCCCCGCGCCACGTCGGGCTTTACGGCATCCCGGCACTCGACATTCTGCGCCGGCAGCTTGCCGCCGGCGGCATCCGTGATCTCCACCAGCGCGATCGGGGTGCAGTAGCGGCCGTCATTGGCGAAGGTCGCGAAAGCGTTCGCCATATGCAGCGGAGCCACGTTGGTGGCACCGAGCAGGTTGCCCAGCTGGTGCATGTTGATCGGTGACCCGTCCAGCCCGTTGTGCAGGCCCACGCTGTCCACCATCTTCTGGATGCCGCAGAAATCCAGCTGCGTGGCTGATGCGAAGGTGGCCGTGTTGATGGAGTTGTACAGGCCGTAGTTGATGGCCATCTTCCGGTAGAAGCCCTCTTCGGCGTTCTGCAGGTCATCCGCGGCGCCCAGCTCAGGGTTGTTCTGCGCCGTACTGTAGGCGCCCAGCACCTTGCCGCAGCTCGACCGCCACGGGAAGCCCAGCGGGTAGACGCGGCGTGAGGCGTCCACCTCCGCGGTCAGCGGCTTACCCTCGTTCAGCCACTGGGCAAACGTGAACGGCTTCATGGTGGAACCCGTCTGGAACCCGCCCGCACCGTTCAGGTTGTTGCCCTGGGGGTCCTTGGCGTCCACATTGAAGTTCAGGTGGGTGTCGAACTTTCCCGGCTCTGCCAGGAACACCGTGTTCTGGGCCATTGCCAGGATCTTGCCGGTTGCCGGCTGGACCGTGACCAGCGCGGCGCCCCACCGGTCGGGGTTGGCCCCGGCCGTGCCGTCCACCTGCGCCTGGGCAGCGGCCTGCAACCGGCTGTCCAGAGTGGTGATGATGGTCAGGCCCCCGCGGTACAGTTTGCGCTGGCGTTCGGCCTCGTTCTGCCCGAACGCAGGATTGTTCAGGATCAGGTGCGAAATGTAGTCGCAGAAGTACGGGGCCATGGTGGCGTTCGCGCAGCCCTGGCGCTCCGGACTGATCTTGAGTTCAATCGGGGTGGCAACCGCCTGGTCGTGCTCAGCCTGGGTGATCATGCCGAGGTTGCGCATCTCGCCCAAAACCTGGTTGCGGCGGGCCATGGAATTGTCCGGGTTGAGCGCCGGGTTGTAGAACGTGGGACTGTTCACCAGCCCGGCCAGCAGGGCCGCCTGGGGGAGGTTAAGGTCCTTGGCGGTGGTGCTGAAGAAATAGCGCGCGGCGGCCTCGACACCGTAGGCGTCACTGTTGAAGAACACAATGTTCAGGTAGCCCTCAAGGATCTGCTCCTTGCTGAACTTCTTCTCCAGGGCTATGGCCAGCTTCATCTCGCGCAGCTTGTCGCCCATGTCCTTCTGGCCGCTGAGGACCACCTCGTCGGGCCGGTCCTGGGACACCCGCGACTCGTTGATGACATTGGTGACGTACTGCTGGGTGATGGTTGAAGCACCCTGCTGGTCGCCCTTGGTCAGGTTGGCCACCACAGCCCGGAGGATGCCCTGCGGGTCCACGCCGGCATGGTCGTAGAACCTGCTGTCCTCGATGGCGATGACGGCGTCCTTGATGTACGGCGACATCTGGTCCAGCGGGATCCGGACCCGGTTCTCCGCATAGAACGTGGCAATCGGCTGGCCGTCGGACGTCAGCACCTTGGTGGATTGCGACGGCGGCTGCACGGTCAGTTCCTCGGGCAGGCTTTCAAAGAACCCGATGGAGTTGCTGACGCCGAATCCTGCGGCAGCTACTGCCGGGACCACCAGGCTCGCCACCAGGACACCGCACATGGCAGACGCGGCCAGGAACCCCAGGAGTCGTCCCACGGCGCTGCCTTTACCGCGCCTGCGCTTCCTTTTTTTCACCATTTTTCAGCCCTCGGAGCTTGGAGGTGTGAAAAGACTACGCCCGGGTAAGAGGGTCTTCCATAGCCCGGCAGGTCAGGATTTGGTCACACTTCGCCCTTGACGGGCCGATAGCTACCAACATATCGTTAACTATCGCTGAATAGGTTAGTGAAGATAATGATCCTTTGGAAGGACGAGCCACCATGAAAGGCATTTCTGACGAAAAATTCCCCCACCGCGATGTCGGCAGGGGCAGGTTTGAGCGGGGTAGGGGCCGCCGCGGGCCGCACGGCCACCGCGGCGGCGGATTTGGCCCAGTCTTTGGACCCGGTTTCGGCCCAGGCTTCGGCCCAGGATTTGGCCGCGGGTCGAGGCGAGCAAACCGCGGTGATGTCCGCGCAGCCATCCTCTCGCTCCTAGCCGAATCGCCGTCGAATGGTTACGGCTTGATCAAGACCATCGCCGAAAAGACGGACGGCGCGTGGCGCCCGAGCCCCGGCTCCATCTACCCGACGCTGCAGCAGCTCGTGGACGAGGGCCTCATCGAGCCGCTGAGCGAAGGGCGCGGCACCGAGTTTGCCCTGGGCGACGCCGGCAGGGCCTACGTTGCAGAGCACGCCGAGGAGATGGAGAACGCATGGAATGCCGGTCCGGACAGCTCGGACCGGGAATTCCACCAGAGCATCGGCAAGCTGATGGGCGTTATCCACCAGTTCCGCAGCGGCGTCTCGGAGGAGCAGCGTGCAGCGGCGATCGAAAAGCTGGATGAAACCCGCCGTGCCCTGTACAAAATCCTGGCGGACTAGGTAGGGAAGCCCGGCGGCGCCGACACCCTAGGCGAACGCATCCTCCTTGGCCCTCCGCATGACAGCGTCCTTGGTTGTGCCATGGAGTTCGGCAGAACCGGGCCGCAGCGGGTTGAGCCCGGCGCCCAGCTGACCGAAGGCGTAGGCGCTCTCTGCGTGCTCGGACAGGTCCACGCCCGCAGTCTCCGCTTCGTGGCTGACCCGGAACCCGATGGTCTTGTTGATGGCCCGGGCGATGACCAGGGTGCCGAGTCCGGAGAGCAGCATGGTGACGACGACGGCCGCCATCTGGGCGATGAGCTGCTGGATGCCGCCGCCGTAGAAGAGCCCGCCGCCCTGGCCGTCAACGGGCAGGGCAATGAAGCCAAGTGCCAGGGTGCCGATGAGCCCGGCACCAAGGTGGACGCCCACTACATCCAGGGAGTCATCCAGTCCGAACCGGTACTTGAGGTCAACGAAGACGGCGCAGGCGGCACCGGCCACCAGGCCCAGGCCGATTGCGGCCACCGGGCTGATGTTGGCGCAGGACGGGGTGATGGCCACGAGTCCGGCCACCACACCTGATGCCGCCCCCAGGGATGTGGGGTGGCCGTGCCGGATCTTTTCCGTGACCAACCAGCTGAGCATGGCCGCGGCCGGGGTCACCAGCGTGTTGACCCAGATCAGGCCTGCCTGTTCGGCGGTGGTGGCAGCGCCGCCGTTGAAACCGAACCAGCCGAACCAGAGGATGGCCGCACCCAGCATGATGAAGGGCACGTTGTGCGGGCGGTGGTTCGAGTCCTTGGCGAAGCCGTGCCGCTGCCCGACGATGAGGGCGAGGACCAGGGCCGCTGTTCCGGAGCTGATCTCCACCACGGCGCCGCCGGCGAAATCGATGACCTGGCCGAAGACCGCGGTGAGGGCGCCGCCAGGGCTCAGGAGCCCGCCGCCCCAGATCATGTAGGCGAGGGGGCAGTAGACCACCGTGATCCAGAGCGGCACGAACAACGCCCAGGCGCCGAACTTCGCCCGGTCGGCGATGGCACCGCTGATCAGGGCCACGGTAATGATGGCGAACGTGGAGCTGAAGCCGGCCTTGATCAGGTCCGGGGAGCCCATCAGGTTCTGGAGCCCGAAGCTGGTGAAGGGGTTGCCGAAGAAGCCCAGCACGCCGTCCCCGGTGGTCATGGAGTAGCCCCACAGCACCCACACCACCCCGACGATGCCGGCGGAGATGAAACTCATCATGATCATGTTGAGGGCGGCTTTGGCGCGCGTCATGCCGCCGTAGAAAAGACCCAGTCCCGGAGTCATCAGCAGTACCATCGCGGCCGACATCATTAGCCAGACGTGTTGGGCAGAAATTTCCACCGGCGGTCCCTTCGCGCAAGATCCTCCCGGGACGGTTCTGACGTCCCGGCAATTCCCCCGGGGACCAATCTTTCGTTGCCTGTGTTTCGGTTACTGCCCCGGCAAGTTGCGGCGAGGTTACGCAAATCGCTTCCGCGTGAAGTTCGCGTGTCGAAGATGTTTCAGCTGTGTTAACCGGCGCCCTCCGGGCTGTGCCGAGAATGGGGCGGGCGGCTCTCGCGCGCCCCAATGGCGGGGTAGGTCCGGGGGAAAAGGTGAGGAACGCCGTCGTACGCTTCCGCCGCCACGTTTCCTGCCCGTGAACGGCGGCTCACTGCCGTGGGCTAGAACTGCCGGGCGTTGGTGAGGACCGGGAGCTTGGCGCGTACGTCCTCAACCGTGGAGGGATCGATGTCCACGACGGCGAGTTCTGGCTTGCCACCAAGCGATGCCAGGGTGGAGCCCAGCGGGGAGATGACGGCGCTGTGGCCGATTCCGGTGGGCGCGCTGCCGGCCGGTCCTGCGCCGGTGGTCTCGGGGTCGCCCTGGCCGCAGGCGACGACGAAGGTGGTGCTGTCCAGTGCCCGGGCGCGGACCAGGAGGTCCCACTGTTCCGCCTTGCCTTCACCGGCACCCCAGGAGGCGCACACGATATTCACCTGGGCGCCGGCCTTCGCATTGGCCGTAAACAGGGCCGGGAACCGGACGTCGTAGCACGTGGCCAGGCCGAAGACGGTTCCGTCCACCTCGAACGTGACGGGGCTTTCCCCGGCGTCCACGGTCTTGGATTCGGTGAAGCCGAAGGCGTCGAAGAGGTGGACCTTGTCGTAGGACGTGTCCACGCCGGGGCCGGTCACCAGCAGGGTGTTGCGGACCCGGCCGTCCTTCCCGGGGGTGAACATCCCCGCCACAATCACAATCTGGAGTTCCCTGGCGATACCCCTGACTTTGTCGGCCCACGGGCCGTCCAGCGGTTCCGCAATGTCCTTCAGGGAGTGGCCGAAGGCCCGCATCGCCGCCTCGGGGAAGACCACCAGTTCCGCGCCGGCCGCCTTGGCCTGTGCGGCATAGTCCCGGATCAGCTCCAGGTTGGCCGCCGGATCGGCGCTGCTGATGATCTGGGCGACTGCAAGACGCATGGAAGAACTCCAATCTGGTGCCGCAGGCAGGTGCGCCGAGCGGGGGGACATTCCCAGCTTATCGAGCTACTGCTTGTAGCCCTCCACCTCGCTGACGGGCCTCGGTTCGGCCTCATTGGGGTTCTCCCCGGAGTCCGACTTCGCCCTGCGCTGGCGCAGCAGGTCCCAGCACTGGTCCAGGCTTTCCTCCACCTGCCTGAGCCGGGCCTGGTCCGGCACCTGTCCGTCACCGGCCGCCTCGCGCAGGGAATGCTCCTCCTCCACCAGGGCCTGGATGCGCGCCAAAATGTCCTGATCGTTCATTATTTCCCTCTTTCCCTTGCCTGTCCCTCCGGTCCCCTCAGGGTACGTAGTCGCTGCAGAACCCACCACCCCCTGCGCGGTACCATCAGGTTCATGCCCACTGTGCTTGATATGGCAGGTCCAATCCTGGAAATGCTGACCTGGATGTGCCTGCCCACCGGCCTGGGCCTGCTGTTCTACACAGGATTCCTCCGCCGCTTCGTGCACCCATGGGCAGTGGCCGACGCCGTGGTGTACTCGGACAGCACCGGCGTGGGTTTCCGCTGGCTGGACCGGAAGCAGCAGATGCACCGGGCACCCATGTCGCCCCATGACATCAAGCACCTATCCGAGGGCGATACGCTGCCCATTTACTACCATCCCAAGCGTCCCACCCAGTGGCAGACCGTGGAGCCGGAGGAGGCCGGCCGGACGGCTGCGGTGCTGGGGCGTGTGCTGACCGGCATCGGGGCCGTGGCCCTGCTGGCCGGTTTTGTCCTGCCGATGTTCTGAAAGGGTGCCCGGCGGCCGGCAGCTAAGCGGCGAGGACCACGCCGATGCCCAGGCCGCCCAGCACAACCCCCGCGAAAGCCGTCCACAGCACCGCGGTGATGTCGGCGTCGACACGTTCCCTGGCTATGCCGCGGGAGCTGGTGCTGTAACGCCGGCGCTGGGTGAGGTAGATGGCCAGGGCGGCAGCCGAGGAAACGGCGAACAGCAGCAGGATGGGGAATCCGTGCACCGGAAGCCAGCGCAGGAAAATCGCGCTGACCGTCACCAGCGCCATCATGGTGCGGCCCCACGCAAGGCTGGTTCGTTCAGGCTGCAGGCCCGGATCACCGTGGGAGCCGGGGCGGGAACGTGCCATCGGTCATCGCCAGAGGATGAAGACAAGCACGACGGCGGCCGCCAGGGCGCCTGCCCCGGCAAGCAGCGGCACAATGAGGGGCAGCGGCAGGGGTGCTTTGTTGCGCATGCTCCGTTCCACCCGGAGCCACCGTACGGCCGCCCCGGCGCTGAGCAGCATGCCCAGCAGCAGCAGGACTATGGCCAGGCCCTTGCGGACCGGCTCCAGGAACAGGTCGGCGGTGAACGCCTCAATGGCGATCCCGCCCGCCAGCAGCGCCAGGGATGTCCGGATCCAGGCAAGGAAGGTGCGCTCATTGGCGAGGGTGAACCGGGGGTCCGGTTCCTCCCCGCCCGGCAGCAGCCGCTCGGCGATCTTTCCGCGCGGCGGCGTAGGTTCGCTGGATGCCGGCTGGGAGTTGGTCACGGTGCCAGTTTAGGCGGTGCGGCCGGACCTCCTTTAACTGCCGCTCCTAACTGCCGCCCCGTGGTGCGAACATGATCACCGCCACGCCCAGCAGGCAGATGAGGGAACCGGCGATGTCCCAGCGGTCGGGCCGGAAACCGTCGAAGACCATGCCCCAGGCGAGCGAACCGGCAACGAACACGCCCCCGTAGGCTGCCAGGATCCGGCCGAAGTGGGCGTCCGGCTGTAGGGTGGCCACAAAGCCGTAGGCGCCCAGGGCGATGACGCCCAGCCCTGCCCACCACCAGTCCTTGCCTTCCCGTACGGATTGCCACACAAGCCAGGCCCCGCCAATTTCCGCTGCGGCGGCCAAGGCGAACAGCAGGACGGCCTTGCCGATGGTCAGTGTCGTGTCAGGAGTACCCACGCAGCCATCATGCCAGCCGGGAATGCCGCCGGGGTCGCGGAGGTTGGGGACAGGTATGGAGCGCATTGGATTCTTGTCATTCGGCCACTGGGGTCCCGGCCAGGGCTCCCGCACCAGGACGGCGGGTGAGGCGCTGCTCCAGGGCATCGAACTGGCCGTGGCCGCGGAGGAGCTTGGTGTGGACGGCGCGTTCTTCCGCGTCCACCACTTCGCCCGCCAGCAGGCCTCCCCGTTCCCGCTGCTGTCCGCCATCGCGGCCCGCACCAGCCGGATTGAAATCGGCACCGGGGTGGTCGACATGCGCTACGAAAACCCCCTTTACATGGCAGAAGAGGCAGCAGCCGCCGACCTGATCAGCGGCGGCCGGCTCCAGCTGGGCATCAGCCGGGGATCACCCGAGCCGGCCCGGCAGGGCGCATCAGCCTTCGGCTACGTGCCGCAACCGGGTGAAACCGACGCCGATATGGCCCGGCGGCACACGGCCCTTTTCCGGAAGGCGATCAGCGGCGCCGGTGTGGCAGAGGCTGATCCGCGGTACGCCGGCGGTGCCACCGGACTGCTGCCGGTCCAGCCCCAGTCGCCCGGCCTCGTCGAACGCATCTGGTGGGGAGCAGGGAGCCGCAAGACCGCCGTCTGGGCTGCCGAGCAGGGCATGAACCTGATGAGTTCCACCCTGCTGACCGAGGACACCGGCGTTCCGTTCCACGAACTGCAGGCCGAGCAGATCCGGCTGTTCCGGGATGCGTGGGCCGCGGCCGCCCACCGGCACGAGCCCCGGATCTCCGTCAGCCGCAGCGTGCTGCCCATCGTGGATGCCGAGGACAGCCGCTACTTCGCGGGCAGCGCCCTGCGGGACAGCCGGGACCAGGTGGGGATCATCGACGGGCTCACCGCAAGGTTCGGCAAGAGCTATGTGGGCGAACCTGACCAGCTGGCAGAAGACCTGGCCGCAGACACCGCCGTCCAGGCAGCGGACACCCTGCTGCTGACGGTCCCCAACCAGCTGGGCGTGGAGTTCAATGCCAAACTTTTGAAAAACGTGGCCAGGCACATCGCCCCGGCGCTGGGATGGAGCCCCTCCCGCTCCTGACCGGCCGTAATCTCTCCCGGGTGGCACGTAATGTCCGCCCGCCATAGCCGCTCCAGGGTATATACTAAGCATGCTTACGATAAACGCGGGAACCGTCTGCGCACGCCAACCGTTACTCTTAGAGTGCGGCTTGGGGGCTTAGCGCCCCTTTTACAGCGTGACTGCGGAACGGTCATATGACGGAGAGAGAGAAATATGGCTCGCGCCGCTCTAGGCTTAATCGCATGATCCGGCTAAGACAGCTGGCCCAGGCGGCCTCAGTACTCACCACGCCCCTGGCGCCCGAGGACATCCTTGCCCTGTTCAACCCGGTGTACTCCGCCCGGCAGCTGCGCGGGGTGGTTACGCGCGTGGTGCAGGAAACCGCGCAGTCGGCCACCATCTTCTTCCGGCCCGGCCGCGGCTGGCACTCCCACCTCGCGGGGCAGTGGGCGCGCATCGGCGTCGAACTCAACGGCGTCCGGCACTGGCGCTCCTACTCCCTCAGCGCTCCCGCCGGCAAGGACCCTGCCATCACCGTCACGGACGTGGGCGCCGTGTCCGGAACGCTGGTGCGCACCACGCGTCCCGGCGATGTCCTCTTCCTGGCACCGCCGCAGGGCGACTTCGTGCTCCCGGAGCACCCGCGGCCCCTGCTGATGGTCACCGCGGGCAGCGGCATCACTCCAGTGATGTCCATGATCCGCACGCTTGTTCCGCGGCGCCCGGATGCCGACGTCGTGCTGGTCCATTCCGCCAAGACCCCCGGCGACAGCCTGTTCCGCGAGGAACTTGCCGAGCTTGCCGACCAGTTCCCCAACTTCAGGCTGGCCCACTGGTTCACCGGTGAGCAGGGGCGCATGGACCTGACCAGCACAGACCAGCTGGACGAGCTCTGCCCGGACTGGAGGGAACGCGCGGCCTACGCCTGCGGGCCGGACAGCTTCCTGGATGACGCCGAAGCGCTCTGGAAGCGTGCAGCGCTCACCACCGCGGCGCCCGGCTCCGAGATAGCCGTGGCCGGCAGTGCAGGCAACCTGATGATCGAACGGTTCAACACCACGTTCAATGTCGGTGTAGGACATGACGGCGGCTTGGTCACCTTCGAAACGTCCGACCGGGAAGTGGAAGCCGACGGCGACACCCCCCTCCTGGACGTGGGCGAGGACGCCGGAATCCTGATGCCCAGCGGCTGCCGGATGGGCATCTGCCACAGCTGCCTCACCCCGCTCCGGGCCGGCCAGGTCCGCGACCTCCGCACCGGCGAAGTCCACGGCGAACCCGGCCAACTGATCCAAACGTGTGTCTCGGCAGCCGCCGGACCCGTCAACCTCGAACTCTGAGGAGCATCACGGTATGTCTGTAATTTCACCCAGCAAAGCCACTCCCTCGTCCACCAAGGGCAGCGCCGCCGGCGGGTCCAGGACGCGCCCCGGAAAGCTGGCTGAGTCCGGCAGCCCCACCGTCCGGCCGCCTGCAGCGGCGCACCTGACCGACGAGCAGGTAGCCGAGCTGGGCCGTGAACTCGACGCCATCCGCGACGAGATCCTGGCCAAGCGCGGCGCCGAAGACGCGGCCTACATCCGCCGGATGATCAAGATCCAGCGCGGACTCGAAATCTCCGGCCGCGCCGCGCTGCTGGTCAGCAAGAACAAGGCCGCCTGGGTTACCGGCACCACCCTGCTCAGCCTGGCCAAGATCCTGGAGAACATGGAGCTGGGCCACAACATCCTCCACGGCCAGTGGGACTGGATGCGGGATCCGGACATCCACTCCACCACCTGGGAATGGGACTTCGTCACCCCCTCGCGCTCCTGGCAGCACACCCACAACGACCTGCACCACCGCTGGACCAACGTGGTGGGCAAGGACAACGACGTCGGATACAACCTCCTGCGCATGGACGATGCCCAGCCGTGGAAGCCCATCAACCTGGCCAACCCGCTGTTCAACGCCATCCTGGCACCGGTTTTCGAGTGGGGCATCGCCATCTACGACCTCGAGCTGACCGAGTACAAGGAAGGCACCAAGTCCAAGGAAGCCCTGCTCAAGGACCTCAAGGCTTTGGGCAAGAAGGTGGTCACGCAGTTCACGAAGGATTACGCCGCCACCCCTGCCGTGGCAATGCTGACCGGTTCCGGGAAGCAGGCCCTCTACGGCACCATCGCGGCCAACGCGATCCGCAACGTCTGGGCTCATGCGGTGATCTTCTGCGGCCACTTCCCCGAAGGTACCGACACCTTCACTGAGGAAATGGTGGAAGGCGAAACCCGCGGCGACTGGTACGTCCGCCAGATGATCGGCTCGGCCAACATCTCGGGATCGAAGTTCATGCACATCATGACCGGCAACCTGTCGCACCAGATCGAGCACCACCTGTTCCCGGACCTGCCCTCCAGCCGGTATGCAGAGGTGGCTCCCCGCGTCCGCGAAATCTGCCAGCGCTACGGGCTGAAGTACACCACCGGACCGCTGATCAAGCAGGTGGGCTCCTCCTGGGCCAAGGTGTTCAAGCTGGCACTGCCGGGCAAAACCGCCAAGGCCTGATGTTTTGGCTGCCCCAGCCGCATAATTGATCCCACAGCCGCCGCGGCCTACGGAGGAATCATGCGGTTCTTGGGAGCACTTCTTGTCATCTGGTTGATCATCGGCGGGGTGGCCGCCTGGCAGCGCGGCTACTTCGGCGGGGCACCGGGGAACTGTGCCGAGGCGGGAACGGTGCTCGTCACCATCGTGGCCGGGCCCTTGAATTACATGGGAGTCAACCCGCAGATCTCCTGCGAGCTGCCACAGCCGTCGCAGTAGCAGGATCGGCACCCAACGCCATTCGCGGCCCTAGAGTAGGGAGTGCGCGGGCTCCGCACAACGTTGCCCGCACCGACCAGCCTCGAAAGGAATCTGCCCGTTATGGCTTTCATCACCGTTGGGACCGAGAACAGCACTGACATCGAGCTCTACTACGAGGACCACGGCTCAGGCCAGCCCGTTGTTCTGATCCACGGCTACCCCCTGGACGGCTCGTCGTGGGAGAAGCAGACAGCTGCCCTGCTGGACGCCGGCTACCGGGTCATCACCTATGACCGCCGCGGCTTTGGCAAGTCCAGCAAGCCCACCGAAGGCTACGACTACGACACGTTCGCTGCCGACCTCAACGAGCTGCTGACCGCGCTGAACCTGAATGACGTGGTGCTGGTGGGCTTCTCCATGGGCACCGGCGAGGTGGCGCGCTACCTGGGCACCTACGGATCCGCCCGCGTGGCACGTGCTGCCTTCCTCGGTTCCCTGGAGCCGTTCCTGCTCAAGACCGACGACAACCCGGACGGCGTCCCGCAGGAAGTCTTCGATGGCCTGATGGAAGCGGTGAAAGCGGACCGCTACGCCTTCTTCACCGAGTTCTTCAAGAACTTCTACAACACGGACACCTTCCTGGGCACCCCGAGGCTCAGCCAGGAGGCCGTGAACGCCAGCTGGAACCTGGCCTCCAGTTCAGGGGCAACGGCATCCGTTGAGGCCCAGCCCACCTGGATCACGGACTTCCGCCAGGACATCCCCAAGATCGACGTTCCGGCTCTCATCCTGCACGGCACCGCGGACAACATCCTCCCCATCGACTCCACCGGCCGCCTCTTCGCGAAGGCACTGCCCGGCGCCGAGTACGTGGAGATCGAGGGCGCCCCGCACGGCCTGCTCTGGACCCACGGCGCCGAGGTGAATGAAGCACTGCTCCGCTTCCTCGCCAAGTAGCGCCCCGAGCAAGCAACTTTCGACGACGGCGGGAGGCCGCCGTCGTCGACAGTGCGCGAGCGTCGGCCTGCCCGGCAGTAAGTCGCCGAAGAATTCGCCCTATATGCGAGGGGCCTGTGAAACGGGAGCGGGGGACAGCTGCAGAGCCAGGTCCCGGAGCTCCGTAGGCCGGAACGGTTTGGTGAGGTACGCCGCGGCACCGGAAGCCATCCCTGCCAGCACGTCATCATTTTCAGACCGGGCCGTCAGGAACAGCAGGGGGGCCTTGCTGACCTCCCGGATGGCGCGTGCCACAATATGGCCGTCCATGTCCGGCAGGCCAAGGTCCAGGGTGACAAGGGCAATAGCCGGATCTTCGGCCGCGGCTATGGCCTCGGCACCGGTCGGGACCGAAAGCACCTCGAATCCGGCGCGCGAAAGCACCACGGTGATCAGTCCAGAGATGTCTTTGTCGTCTTCCACGACAAGGCAGACCCTTTTATTTTCCATCAAAGCCCCCCGGCGAAAGTTTGCCTTATTCTACCTGCGCCGCGGTGCTTTGCGGATGTATTAATTAGCCGTCGTAATGTGTGCGCGCCGGGCCCTGGCCCAAAGCGTTGACGACGGCGGCCGCCACGTCATGCAGCTTCGAGTTGCGGGTGCTGGACGCCGTCTTGAGGATCTCAAAGGCGTCAAGCTGGCTGCAGCGGTTCTGGGCCATGATGATGCCCACGGCCATGTCGATCACGGTGCGGGATTCCAGCGTGGCGCGCAGGTTGGCTGCCGTCTCGCTGTAGTGGGCAAAACGCACGGCCAGGCGGAGCGCGAGCGACGTCTGGCTGACGAAATCCTCAGCGAATTCGAGGACCCGGCTGTCAAAGCGGTTCGGCCTGCGCGAATACAGCAGCAGGGCAGCCTTCGTCTCGCCTTCCAGGTGGAACGGCAGCGCCACCACGGAGCGGACCCCCTCTGCGGCCATGGCGGCGGAATACTCGGGCCACCGACCGTCCGCCTCGAGATCCGGAACGTGCACGGTCTCCCGGGTGATGGAAGCAGTGAGGTTGGGAGCTTCTGCGAACTGGTGCTCAAGGAGGCCAAGGGCCTTGGCCTCCGGGCTGCTGCTGGCCACCGTGGCGGCCTTGCGCTGCCGGAGCAGGGTGATGGCGCACAGCATTTCGTCGCCGGGCTCGGAAAGATTGCGGGCAGACACCTGCGCCAGTTCGTTGAGGAAATCCTCGACGTCCGAGCTGTTCAGGACCAGCTCGTGCAGGTGCTCTGTGATGGATGTATCGGTTTTTGCTGTTGACTCGCCGGCCACGGTTTTTCTGGTGCCATTCGCTCAGGTCAAAACAACCCGGCAACACACACCGGCCCTGCCGCGAAGACGGGAACCGGTGGAGGTCGCTGGATAGATGAACTGTCCAACGGCCTGCTGCTAAACCGATATTCCGAGTATATACATCCCGGCGTCCGCCCGGGCGTCACATTCACCCGCGCCGGAACACGCCACTCTGGCGCACTGCCGGTGTTCCCGGCAGAATGAAGCAGGTGCCGGCGCCCCGGCGGCGGGCCGGGAGGCCCGCGCCAGCTTCCCCGGAAGGGACACGAACATGCCCAGGCTACTCATCATCGGTCCGCCCGGCTCGGGCAAGGGGACCCAGGCCGAACACCTGGCCCGGCACTTCGGTGTCCCGGCGGTCTCCACCGGGGACATCTTCCGCAGCAACGTGAGCCGGGGGACGGACCTGGGTGCCCAGGCGGCCAGGTACCTCGACGGCGGCGACTTCGTTCCGGACCACCTCACCAACGCCTTGGTAAAAGACCGGCTGCTGGACAGCGACGTCCGGTCCGGCTTCCTGCTGGACGGGTATCCGCGCACGGCCCCCCAGGTGGTGGAACTGGACAACCTGCTCGGCTCCCAGGGACTGGCCCTGGACGCCGTCATCGAGCTGCGGGCACCGGACGCCGAACTCGAGCAGCGGATGCGCGTGCGCGCCGATGAACAGGGGCGCACCGATGACACCGTGGACGTGTTCCGCCGCCGGCTGGACCTCTACCACCGCGAGACCCACGAGGTGGTCTCCGTCTATGCGGGCAGGGGGATCCTGGTCTCCGTGGACGGAAGCGGCGACCCGGCGGACATCACCACACTGGCGATCGCCGCCGTCGAAAAGTTCCTTGCCACACCCCGGGCCTGATTCGGGCCCATCCAACCAACCGAAGGACATCCTGATGAGAATTGCCGTCACCGGCGGAAGCGGAAAACTCGGCCGGCACGTGGTCCGCCGGCTCACCGACGACGGACACCAGGTCCTCAACCTGGACCGGGAAGGAACCCGGAGCCCCAGACTGCTGGTGGTGGACCTGCGCAACTACGGCCAGGTGGTGGATGCGCTGCTCGGGGTGGACGACAGGCACACCGGGTTCGACGCCGTGGTGCACCTGGGCGCCATCCCCGCGCCGGGCATCCTTCCGGACGCGGCGACGTTCGAAAACAACATGCTCTCCACCTACAACGTCTTCCAGGCGGCCCGGCGCGCGGGCATCAAGAAAGTGGTCTACGCCTCCAGCGAGACGGTGCTGGGACTGCCGTTCGACGTCGATCCGCCTTACATCCCTGTGGACGAGGAATACCCTGCCCGGCCGGAAAGCACCTACTCCCTGGTCAAGCACCTTGAAGAGCAGATGGCGGTGGAGCTGACGCGCTGGGACCCGGAACTGAGCATCGTAGGCTTGCGCTTCTCCAACGTCATGGACGTGGAGGACTACGCCAGCTTTCCCTCGTTCGATGCCGATGCAATGCTGCGGAAGTGGAACCTCTGGGGCTACATCGACGGCCGGGATGGTGCCCAGGCCGTGGCGCGGGCGCTGGAGAACGGCAGGCCCGGGTTCGAAGCGTTCATCATCGCGAATGCGGACACGGTCATGGACCGGTCGAGTGCCAGCCTCGCCGCCGAGGTTTTCCCGGCAGTGAAGGTGACCAAGGAACTGGGCGAGCACGAAACCATGCTGTCCATTGACAAGGCCAGGCGGCTTCTGGGATTCGAACCTGTTCACAGCTGGCGGGACCACCGGCCGTAGCCCCGCGGGCATGGTCCGGCGGCGGAAAACCCGGCGCGCGCAGGAATGCCCAAGGGTTCCCGCAGGATCCTGCGAAGACCAGCCTGCGGGCCTATCCGGGCTCCTATTCTGGTGGTGACAGCGGTGGTTCCCCGGCCCCGCACCCCCAACGCCATCACACCAAGGACCCCAAAATTCGCACCCCATCTTTTGTGCTGTCCGCAGCCGCAGCACTGGTCTCAGCCGTCGCCCTGACTGCCACGTCCGTCCCCGCCGCAGCGGTACCCAAAGAGGACGCGGGCACCGCGGGCCGCTACATCGTCCAGTTCGCGGCGAATGCCAATGTGGAAGCCGAGGCGGCAAACCTGCGCGGGCAAGGGCTCGCCGTCGGCCATACCTTCAAAAACGCGCTCCGGGGCGCGGTGATCACGGCCAACCCCGCCCAGGCCGAGGCGCTGGCCCGGTCCGGCCGCGTCCTGTCGGTGGAGGCGGACGCCCCCGTCAGCATCTCCGGCACCCAGCAGCCTTCGCCCTGGGGCCTTGACCGGGTGGACCAGCGCGGCCTGCCGCTGTCCGGATCCTACTCGTGGACCGCTGCCGGGACCGGTGTGACCGCCTACGTGGTGGACACCGGCGTCCTGGCCTCCCACGCCGATTTCGGCGGCCGTGTGGCCGCAGGCTGGAGCGCGGTGACTGACGGCCTGGGCTCCGGCGACTGCAACGGCCACGGCACCCACGTCGCCGGAACCGTGGCGGGATCCACCTATGGCGTGGCAAAGGCGGCAACCGTGGTGCCCGTCCGGGTGCTCGACTGCAAGGGCTCCGGCTACAACTCGGACGTGGTGGCCGGACTGGACTGGATCGCGGCCCACCACCCGGCAGGCGTGCCGGCGGTGGCCAACCTCAGCCTCGGCGGCCCCGCCAGCACGGCGGTGGACACGGCCATCCAGGCAGTGATGAACGACGGCGTCTCCGCAGTGGTTGCCGCCGGCAACTCCGCCGTGGACGCGTGCGGCAGTTCACCCGCACGGGTGTCCGCGGCCGTCACCGTGGCTGCCAGCGATTCGGCAGACCGGCAGGCGTCCTTCTCCAACTACGGCTCCTGCGTGGACCTGTACGCCCCAGGCGTGGGCATAACGTCCACGTACTACACCTCCGCCACGGCAACGGCCTCCATGTCCGGTACATCCATGGCCGCGCCCCACGCTGCCGGCGCTGCCGCCGTGCTGCTCTCGCAGAACCCGGCCCTCACCCCGGCCCAGGTAGCCGGTTCACTCGTGTCCAACGCGACCGCCGGCGTCATCACCGGCGCCACCGGCGGAACCCCGAACCGGCTGCTGTACGCCGGCACCGTGGCTGCCGCGCCCGCGCCAGCTCCTGCTCCCGCGCCCGCTCCTGCACCCACAGTCACGGCCATTGCTCCCGGTGCGAACGCCACCTCGGTGGGGACCGGCAGCAACGTGACGGCCACCTTCAGCACTGCAGTACAGGGCGTCTCAGCGGCCACCTTCGTGCTCAAGAACGCGGCTGGCAGCAGCATTCCCGCCACCGTTACCTACAACGCCACCACCCGGACCGCCACCCTGGACCCCTCTGCCAGCCTCGCCGCCGACACCGTGTACACGGCTTCGCTGGTGGGTGGCTCCGCCGCCATCAGGGATGCAGCCGGAACCCCGCTGGCCTCCGCCAGCTGGAGCTTCCTGACCGGACCGGCCCCGGTGGTTACCGGCACCACCCCGGGCAGCAATGCTTCACTGGTGCGCCGCGGCAACAACATCAGCGTGAGCTTCAGTGAGGCGGTCCAGGGCGTCAACGGCACCACCTTCACCGTGAAGAACTCCGCCACGGGGGCCGTGGTATCGGCCACCGTTTTCCGGAACGGCACCACCAACCAGTGGATCCTGGACCCACAGCAGGCACTGGCCGCCAAAACCAAGTACACAGTGACGGTCACCGGCGGCGGGACGGCCGTCCGCGACCTGGCCGGAAACCAGCTGGCCACCCGCACCTGGCAGTTCACCACCGGCTCGTTCTAGGCCGGGAAGGGTTAGGGGATTATCCCGCCCTGCGGGGATAATCTTCACCCAAGGCAATCTTCACGGCGCAGGGATGGGCACAGTGGCACAGCAGGAACCAGCAGGCTACGGAACAGCTTCCGGAAGAACTGGGAAGCACGCCGGCAAGTGGCGGGCCTTCCACGACAAGTTCGTGGTGGAGGAACGCTACCTGGATCCTGCCGACCGGCGGGGCCTCTACCGGGCGGCTGTCATCCTCGTGACTGCCGGCGTGGCGCTCTTCGTGGCCACCCTCATCAGCGTGCTGCAGGCGGACGGGCTCTCCGCGGCAGATGGCCCGGTCCGCGACTGGCTGCTCGGCCTGAGGTCCAACACCCTGACGGTCATCATGATCTTCCTGGCCGTGGTGTTCGGGCCCATCGCCCTTCCCATCATCATCCTGGTAGTCGTTCTCGCGTGGGGCTTCGCCGCCAAGCATGCCTGGCGGCCCATCCTGCTGGCCTCCGCGATGCTGACGGGCGTCATCGTCTCGCAGATCATCCTCCAGGTCGTCCGACGCTCGCGGCCACCCGTGGACCAGATGCTCTTTGGCATCGACCACACTTTTTCGTTCCCCTCCGGCCACGTCCTGGGGGCATGCGACTTCCTGCTGGTGGGTGCCTTCCTGATCTTCTCCCGGCGGAAAAACACCCGCGCTGCGGTATGGGGCTTTATTGGGGCGGGCTTCGGCATTGTCCTGGCGGCGCTGAGCCGGCTGTACCTGGGGTACCACTGGCTCAGCGATGCACTCGCCTCGGTCTCCCTCTCGCTCATCATCCTGGGCGGAGTGATTGCCGTGGACACCTGGCGGACTGCGCGGATCCCGGGGGAGCGGATCACCGGGGAGCTGTCCAAGGCGGAGACGCAGGGCGAGTAGCCCCGCCTATTCAGGCGGGCGGCCGGGACCGGGCCCGCTTCAGGGCGCGGTGGAGTTTCACGTTGGCAGCCTCCAGTTCCAGCACCTTGGCCACGCCTGCAAGGTTCAGGCCCTGTTCCAGGAGTTCGCCAATGCGCAGCAGCACGGCGATGTCGTCGTCGCTGTACTGGCGGGTGCCACCCGCGGTCCGGGACGGGGTCAGCAATCCCTTGGTCTCGTACAACCGGATGTTCTGCTGGCCCGTCCCCGCCAGCTTGGCCGCAACCGAAATGGCGTAGAGCGCACGCCCGCTGGCTGGGCGCGGCGCCCGTCCTGCTCCGTCTGCCATGGGGCCTCCAAAATCGTCGTGCGGCGGTATTGCCTCAGTTTCCCACGGGTGCTATAAAAAATCTATATCCACCACCATAGATCGGCGGGGGATACAGAACCGATCCAACACTTACAAGCTGAAGGAGTGGGAAAAATGATGTTGATGCGTACGGACCCGTTCCGCGAGCTGGACCGGCTCACGCAGCAGGTCTTTGGAACCGCCGCCCGCCCGGCTGCCATGCCCATGGACGCCTGGCAGGAAGACGGTGAATTCGTTGTGGCATTTGACCTCCCGGGTGTCAAGGTTGACTCGCTGGACCTCAATGTCGAACGCAACGTCCTCACCGTCCGGGCCGAGCGCCAGGACCCCACGCAGCCGAACGTTGAGCTGGTGGCTGCGGAGCGTCCCCGCGGTGTCTTCAGCCGCCAGCTGATCCTCGGCGACACGCTGAACACGGACAACATCAAGGCAAGCTACGACCAAGGTGTCCTGACCCTGCGCATTCCCGTCGCCGAGCAGGCAAAGCCGCGCAAGATCGAGATCGACACGCAGCAGGGCCAGAGGCAGCAGATCTCAACCTAGCTCCCGAATACCGCCAGGCACGCGCACGGCGCCGCCCTGGCGGTGAAGTCCATGTCCGAACGGCGGCACCCGGGCCTTTCGTGCCCAGGCGCCGCCGGTGCGGAGGGCCAAGATGACTGACACTCCCGATTACTACGCCACCCTGCACGTCCGCCCGGACGCCAGCCAGCAAGAAATATCCAGGGCCTACCGGGCCCTGATGCGCAGCCACCATCCCGACATGGAGGGCGCCAGTGACCCGGAAGGCGAACTGCTGCGGATCATGCAGGCGTTCAGTGTCCTGCGCAATCCGCAGCGGCGCGCCGCCTACGACAAACAGCAGGCGGCCTCCGGTCCGCGGGTGATTCCCGTGCGGAAAGTGCCCGCCCGCGGCGGCGCCTCCGAACCTGCATTCAGGGTTACCCCCGTCCGCTGGGAGAGCGGGCCCTGGTCCTAGCAAACGGCGTGCAGGCAGCGTTCCGGGTGTCACCAACGGAAAAACGGCAGCAACGAAAACCGCGAGGAGGCGGAGACCTGCATGAGCGATTGGCGGCGCTACGATTCACACCTGATTCCGGCATTCCATGAGCGCTTCGAGCAGCGGTGGGGTGTTGGGACGGCACCTTTCCTCGACCCGGAAGCGCATGAGGAACCCCTGCCCCGGGCGCAATGGATCAATCCGGCCACGGGTGCGGCGCTGGCCGTGGTGCCGGTGTGGACGGCCGAGGAGAAGCAGCAAAGGTCGTTTGGCGTGTTCTACCTGCCGCCTGGCGGGGACATCTGGGTCCTCCGGCCCGGCTATACCGGCTACCTGGAACCCGCGGACGGCGAACCGGAACATCTGGTGACGCTCCGCAATGACGCTTTCCGCAAGGCCGTGGCGCACGCCAAGGAGTTCATCTTCGGATCCCAGTAGTTGCTGGCTGCGGCGGCTGCGGCAACGTTTCGCGCCGGGGGCAGGCCTGCTCGTCAGCAGGCTTACTGTATGCCATCCTGAGACGTACTTATTCGACCGTGACGAAGGCCCGCCCCATGCACATCACCGCCAAGGAACTCGCAGCACTCATCCCTCCGGGGTTCACGCTGGGTGTTGCCACCGCTGCGTTCCAGATCGAAGGGGCACTGGACGAGGACGGCCGCGGACCCGCCGGCTGGGACGTGTTTGCCGCCAAGCCCGGCGCCATCGTGGAGGACCACAGCCCGGTGGTTGCCTGCGACCACTACCACCGGATGCCCCAGGACGTTGCCCTGATGAAGCAGCTGGGCGTGGATTCGTACCGGTTTTCGTTCGCGTGGCCGCGCATCCAGCCCACAGGGAGCGGGCCAGCCAACAAAGCGGGCCTGGCTTTCTACGACAAGCTCCTCGACGAGTTGCTGGCCAATGGCATTTCGCCCATGGCCACTATCTACCACTGGGACACCCCGCTGGCGCTGGACGAGGCGGACGGCTGGCTGAACCGGGACACCGCCTACCGGCTGGGGGAGTACGCCGGGATCCTGGCCGATGCCTTCGGTGACCGGGTAGCCCGCTGGGTCACCATCAACGAACCCGCCACCGTCAGCACCAACGGCTACTCGCTGGGCCTGCACTCACCAGGCAAGGAGTTGCTCCTGGGCGCCTTTCCCACTGTCCACCACCAGCTGCTGGGGCACGGTTTGGCCATGCAGGCTCTGCGGGCCGCCAAGGTTGCGGGCGAGATCGGCATGACCAATGTCTACTCACCCATGGTCCCCAACTCGATCAACCCGCTGGACCGCATCAGTGCCGGGCTGATGGACCTGGCCCAGAACCGGCTCTACGCGGACCCCGTGCTCACCGGCAAGTATCCAGACCTGATCCGGGCCGCAAAGTTCTTTTCCTCCTTCGACCACCCGGAGGAGGACATGGCAGTCATTTCCCAGCCGCTGGATTTCTACGGCCTCAACTACTACATGCCCACCAAGGTGGCGGTGGGCCCGGGCGGTGGCGCGGTGCCCGCGAGCATGGCCGAAGCCATGGGCAGCGACCTCAGCGCGGCCGGCAGCGGCGGCACCCCCTTCCACGTGGAGACCTGGCCGGAGGCGGACATCACGTCCTACGGCTGGCCGGTGAAGCCGGAGTACATGGCGGTGGCCCTGAAGGAGATGGCCGAGCGGTACCCCAACCTGCCGCCGGTGATCCTTACCGAAGGCGGTGCCAGCTTCGAGGACATCATTGTCCGGGACAAGTCCACCAACACCCGGTTCATCCCGGATGAGCGCCGGCTGAAATACCTCTCGGACCACCTGGAAACGGCGCTGCGGGCAACCTCCCCGGGCGGCGAGGCGGAGTCCGTGGACCTGCGCGGCTACTACGTCTGGTCACTGCTGGACAACTTCGAGTGGTCCGCTGGCTACAACCAGCCGTTCGGGCTCCTGCACGTGGACTTCGAGACGCTGGACCGGACGCCGAAGGCCTCGTACTTCTGGCTCCAGGAGCTGATCGAGGAACGCGACCTGGCCGTGGCGGCAGGTGCTGCCATAGCGCAGGCCTTGGTGCCGGAGGAGTTTGAAGCGGAAGCGCCCGACGACGGCCTGTCCCCGCTGGGTGCCAGCGCCTAGGCCTGCGCCGGTTTCAGAGCATTCCCAGCATGGCCAGCTGCTTGGCCATTCCGGCGCCGTCCGGGGAGTAGATCCACGGGACCTTGGAGGCGGTGTGGTCGCCGTCCTCCGAGTGGCCGCCGGCAAACACGGACTCGCTGACGGAGAGCTGGCGGATGGCAATGGCCGCCACCTTGTCCGGGTTATCGCTGGCAAAGCCGGAATAGATGGCTTCGTCATGCTGGCCGTTGTCTCCGATCAGGAGCCACTGCATGTCCGGAAACTCCTTGCTCAGCCGTTCCAGGTTGCGGCGCTTGTGCTCCTGCCCGCTGCGGAACCAGCGATCCTGGGTCAGGCCCCAGTCCGTCAGCAGCAGGGCCCCCTTAGGGTACATGTTGCGGTTGAGGAACCGTGCCAGCGTGGGAGCAGCGTTCCATGGGCCGGTGGACAGGTACACCACCGGCGCGTCGGGGTGTTCAATGGTCAGCCGGTCCAGCAGGACTGCCATGCCGGGGGTAGCCATACGGGCCCGCTCGCTGAGCACGAAGGTGTTCCATAGGGCCAGGAACGGGCGGGGCAGGGCCGTCACCATGACGGTGTCGTCAATGTCCGAAACGATGCCGAATTTCACCTCGGGGGCGATCACCTGGATAAGGGCCTCGGCGGGCTCGGTCCCTTCGGCCCGCAGCACGGCGGTGTGCCAGCCGGGAGACAGCTGGACGCTGACCTCGGTGTCAATGATCCCGCCGCGGTCCGCACGCACGTGGGTGACAACATCGCCAATGGTGATTTCGACGTCGATGAACTGCAGCGGCACACCGGTGAACGCCCGCCAGCCGCGGATATTCTGGTTACCGTTCTTTGCAGCGGTTTCGGCCTTGCTGCCCGGGAGCGGCTTTTGCGTCATCAGGACCCTGCCCAGCACCCGGACCAGGGTGGTGGACCCGTAACCCTGGTAGGCGATGGTCTGGGGTACGAACTTCCAGCGCCTGGCCAGCTTGATCCGGACCCCGTTGAAGGCGTCGGAGATTCGGTGGGCCAGGCGGAAAACCTGGTTGCCTGATAGTCCAAGCCGATTGTCCATGTCCTGGCTGGAAGGGTTGGCGGGGTTCCGGTGCGAGTCCTGCGGAGCGGTGTCCATGGCTCCACTCTGCCACAGGGCGCCGGCCGGCGAGGAGGCCGTGGTAACGTAACGCCGCTCCGTGGCGCTGCCCTGCGGCGTCAACCCGTGCCAAGGATGCCGCGCAGGGTCTCCGCGTTCCGCACTGCGTTGCCGCCGCCGTCGTTATTGAAATAGGCGTAGACATCGAGGCCGTCAGCCGCCCATCCGCGGATCTGGTCCGCCCACCAGTGCAGGTCCGCGTCGGAGTAGGAGCCTGCGTAGAGGTGCTGGTGGTCCGGCCCGTGCAGCCGGACGTAGGCGAACGGGGCCGTGGTGCGCAGGAGGCAGGGCAGGTTGGCGCCGCTCATGATGCAGTAGGCGGCCTGGTGCCGTTCCAGCAGCGCGAACACCTCCGGGCTGTCCCAGGTGGGGTGGCGGAATTCCACGGAGACCCGGATCCAGGGCGGAACCGCCGCCAGGAAGTAGTCCAGCCGGGCATCGTCGCGTTCCATTTGCGGCGGCAACTGGACCAGCAGGACCGCCCGTTTGTCGCCCAGTTCATGCCAGCAGCGTTCGATCCGCTCCAGCCACACCTCGGGGGAGTAGAGCTTCCGGGCATGGGTAAGGCCGCGGGGAGCCTTGACCGACATGCTGAAACCCGGGGGCAGGCGCCGGTTCCAGCCGGCGAAGGTGGTGTCCCTGGGCCAGCGGTAGAAGCTGGCGTTGAGCTCGACGGTGTTGAAGCGCGCGACATAGTGCTGGAGCCTGTCCTTCACCGGGAGCCGGGGCGGGTACAGGACGTTCTCCCAGTGGTCGTAGCTCCACCCTGACGTGCCGATATGGACTGCCACCCCTGCAGGCTACACCGAATTGTGCCTTTCAACGGGCCCCCGGAAGGGCGCCACTGTGGCAGGGTAAGGTCATGGCGCGAATAGAGGATTACGCGGTGGTGGGGGACCTGCAGACCGGTGCCCTGGTGAGCAACGAGGGCTCCATCGACTGGCTGTGCCTGCCCCGCTTCGATTCCCCCGCCTGCTTCAGCGCGCTGCTGGACACGCCCGACGCCGGCCGCTGGCTTTTGGCGCCCAAGGACGGGGGGCCCTGCACGCGGCGGGGCTACCGCGACGGCACCCTGATCCTCGAAACGGAGTGGGAGACCCCCGAGGGGACGGTGCGGGTCACCGACTTCATGCCGCCCCGTGACGCGGTGGCGGACATCGTCCGCATCGTCGAAGGCGTCAGCGGCAGCGTGAAGATGCGCGGCGAACTGGTCATGCGGTTCGACTACGGCCACATCATTCCCTGGGTCCGCCGGGACAAGTACGGGCTGCATGCCATCGCGGGCCCGGATGCCGTCTACTTCGTCACCCCCGCGCCCCTCCAAAGCGAGAACATGCACACCATCAGCGAGTTCACCATCAGCGCGGGGGAGCGCATCCCGTTCGTGCTGACCTGGGCGCCCAGCCATGTGGGCCGGCCCCACACCGTGGACGCGGAGAAGGTCCTGGCCACCACCTATGCCTTCTGGCGTGGCTGGGCTTCGCAGTGCACCGTCAAAGGCGAATACCAGGAGGCCGTGCTGCGCTCCCTGGTTACCCTGAAGGCGCTGACCTACGCGCCGACCGGTGGAATTGTGGCAGCTGTGACCACGTCCCTGCCGGAGCAGCTGGGCGGACCGCGCAACTGGGACTACCGGTACTGCTGGCTGCGGGACGCCACAATGACGCTCCAGGCGCTCCTTGCGGCCGGATACAGCGCCGATGCAGCCGCCTGGCGGGACTGGCTGCTGCGCGCCGTTGCCGGCGACCCCGCGGACCTGCAGATCATGTACGGGATTCACGGCGAACGGCGGCTGCCCGAAATGGAGCTCTCCTGGCTGAAAGGCTACGAAAACTCTTCACCGGTCCGGATCGGGAATGGTGCCGCGGAACAGCTGCAGCTGGATGTCTGGGGTGAGGTGTTGGACTGCCTGGCGCTGACCCGCAACTCGCTGCTCAAGCACACGGACGAGGCCTGGGACCTGCAGTGCGCCCTGATGGAGCACCTGGAGACCATCTGGGACCAGCCGGACAACGGGCTGTGGGAAATGCGGGGTCCGCGCCGGCACTTCACGCATTCCAAGGTGATGGCCTGGGTGGCCGCGGACCGGATGGTGAAAGGTGTCCGCGAATCCGGGCTGCCGGGCCCCGTGGAGCGCTGGGAAACGCTGCGGGACACCATCCACCGCGACGTCATGGCCAACGGGTTCGACGCCGCCCGCAACACGTTCGTCCAGTCCTACGGCAGGCCGGAGCTGGACGCCAGCCTCCTGTTGATCCCGCGGGTGGGGTTCCTGCCGCCGGACGATCCGCGGGTCATCGGAACCATCGAGGCCATCCAGCGCGAGCTCACCGAGGGCGGCTTTGTCCTGCGCTACCGTCCGGCCGAGAGCGACGACGGGCTCCCGGGCGACGAGGGCGTGTTCCTGGCTTGCTCCTTCTGGCTGGTGGAGGCGCTCCTGGGGGCGGGCCGGCACGAGGAATCAAGGCAGCTTTTCGAACGCCTGCTGGAACTGCGGAACGATGTGGGGCTGCTGAGCGAGGAGTGGGCGGTCAAGGCCGGCCGCCAGCTGGGTAATACTCCGCAGGCTTTCAGCCACTTCGCCCTTGTGACTAGCGCTTTGGAGCTGCATCAGGATACGGTTCGCCGGAGTGATACCCCCATTCCGCCGGAATCGGCGGAACGGCGCAGAGGCGGCGCCGACAGGGGTACAGCTTCTCCTTCGCAGAATAGATAAGTATACTTACTAACACCTCATGGAGTGCTCCAAAAAGCACAGTGCCGTGACTGACGGAGGAGTGATTTTTATGGCCGGGTATTTTGAGCTCGTGGACGCGCCCGATGGCGGCTACAGGGTCCGGATGATGGATGGAACCGGAAACCTGATGGCCATCTCGGTGACCTTTCCCACCAAGAGGGCGGCAGTGGCCGGTGTGGCGATGGCCCGCGAAATAGCAGGCACCGGCCTGATCAGGGACAAGAGCCACGACGGCGCGGGCACCATCATCCGGGAGCGTGTGCGACCGGTTAATACCGCGAAAGAGGCGGCCGCCCGGCACAAGAGGGTGCCGGAGGCCAAACGGGCAGCGGTGGGCTGATGGTCCAGCCGCGGATGTCACCCCCTGGCGGGCAGCGCCGGGGGGTTCTCTTTGACGTCGACGGGACGCTGATCGACTCGTCCTACATCCACACCATTTCCTGGTGGGGAGCCTTCCGCCAGCAGGGCTACGACATACCCATGGCTTCCATCCACCACTTCGTGGGCATGGGCGGGGACCGCCTGGTGGATAACCTCCTGCCCCCGGACCGGGACCGGGAGGCGGACAAGGACGTCATGGCCAGCCACGGCGCGCTGTATGCCTCCCACTGGCCGGCGCTGCGGGCCTTCGACGGCGCCAGGGACCTGCTGGCCCGCTGCCACGACGACGGGCTTGCTGTTGCGCTCGCCTCTTCGGCGCGGAAGAAGGACCTGCAGGTCATGAAGGGCATCCTGGGCGCCGACCCCTTCATCGACGGTGCCACCAGCGCCAACGACGCCGAGAACAGCAAGCCGTCCCCTGACATCCTGGTTGCCGCCCTGGAAAAGCTCGGCGTGGAGGCCCGGAACGCAGTGTTCGTGGGCGACGCTGTATGGGACATGAAGGCCGCCGCAGCCCTCGGCATACCCTCGGTGGGAGTCACCTGCGGCGGTATCAATGCTGCAGAGTTGCGCGAGGCCGGCGCTGTTGAGATTTACGAGGGCCCGCGGGACCTTCTGGAGAATCTCGGGTCAAGCGCCATCGGCCAGCTGCTGCGGCAGGATTCCTAGGTTACTCAGACCGTCTGCCCGCCCGTGACCGTATCCTCGTCCCCGGCATTGGCGGGCTTTGCCCAGGACACCGCAACCCGCACGGAACCGTCGTCGTTACGGTCAATGTCCGTGACGATATCTGCCGCGCTGGCGCCCATCTCCAGGATTCTGGTGCGGTAGGTCTTCACCAGCGCCTCGAGGCTCTCCTCCGTCCACTCGCCCGGCCGTATGCGGGTAGAGATCTCGACCGGTTCCGGCTGGTACAGCGACATGGTGTTCCTCTTTCACTCGCACGGGCGTAGGGCTGGCCCTTCCTACGCTAGAAGCCCCCGGCCGGGACGACAAGTATTTGATCAGCCTGCTTACTTTTTCTCACACAAGTCGATAGCGTCGAAGGACGGGCGTTCCGTTCCACGGGAACACCAGAAGAGAAAGGGAAACTGTGAAAGCTCTGACCTGGCAAGGGAAACGCTCGGTAAGCGTCGAGGAAGTGCCGGACCCGGTGATCCAGGAGCCTACCGATGCGATCGTGCGCATCACCTCGACGGCGATCTGCGGCTCGGACCTGCACCTGTACGAGGTCCTGGGCCCGTACATGCACAAAGGCGATGTGATCGGCCACGAACCGATGGGCATCGTGGAGGAAGTGGGCAGCGCAGTCACCAACCTTCGCCCCGGGGACCGCGTGGTGGTGCCCTTCAATATCTCCTGCGGCCGCTGCTACATGTGCGAACAGGGCCTGCAGTCCCAGTGTGAAACCACCCAGGTGAAGGAGAAGGGTTCAGGAGCGGCCCTCTTCGGCTACTCGGAGCTGTACGGCTCGGTCCCCGGCGGGCAGGCCGAGTACTTGCGGGTCCCGCATGCGGACTACGGCCCGGTAAAGGTGGGAACAGAGCTTCCCGATGAGCGCTATCTTTTCCTCTCCGACATCCTTCCCACCGCCTGGCAGGCCGTGGAGTACGCGGACGTCCGGCCAGGCGGCACCCTTGCCGTGTTCGGCCTGGGGCCGGTGGGCCAGTTCGCCAGCCGGATCGGCGTCCACCGCGGCTTCCGCGTGGTGGGTGTGGACCCCGTCCCGGAGCGCCGGGAGATGGCCGCGCGGCACGGGGTGGAGGTGTTTGACTACACCAAGACCATTTCGGACGAACTGCGGGAGATGACCTCCGGCCGCGGCCCTGACGCGGTGGTGGACGCCGTCGGGATGGAAGCCCACGGTTCGCCGGTGGCAGGCTTCGCCCACCAGGCGCTGGGCCTGCTGCCGGACAAGCTGGCCCAGAAGGCGATGGAGACCGCCGGCGTGGACCGCCTGGCGGCCCTGCACACTTCGATCGACGCCGTGCGCCGCGGCGGGACCATCTCGCTCAGCGGCGTGTACGGCGGGCAGGCGAGCCCCATGCCGATGCTGACGCTGTTCGACAAGCAGATCCAGGTGCGGATGGGCCAGTGCAACGTCCGGCGCTGGACCGACGACCTGCTGCCGCTCGTTGAGGACGACGCCGATCCGCTGGGGGTGATGGACCTGGTCACCCACCGCTCGGGTCTGGAAGGTGCCCCTGCACTGTACGAAAAGTTCCAGAAGAAGGAGGACGGCTGCATCAAGGTGGTCCTGAACCCGGGCGCCTGAGCCGTTTACCAGCGGAGGCAGGGGCCGGGAGGCCTGAACGTCAACAGAAGCTGTTCATGGCCTCCTGGGCAACCTCCTGCATCTCGAACAGCAGCGGGTTCACCCCGAGGGTGGGCGGCCCGGGAGGGTAGGCCACGGTGATGGCCAGCTGTTTGCTGCCGTCCTCGCTGGTCATGGCGATGGTTCCGTAGCCGTCCACATCCCCGGGAAGCCCGTAGTAGAAGCGGTTGTTGCAGGTGTTGTTCCAGCGCCGCAGGGCAAAGCCGTAGTACTGCGAGTAGCCGCCCTTCATGGCGGTCACGGTGTCAGGTGCCAGCAGCCTGCCCTGCAGCAGCGCCGCGTAGAACCTGTTCACTTCCTGCACTGTGGATACGGCTCCATTGGAAGGTGCCTCGGCCAGCCAGGCGGGCGCGGCCGCGTCCCTGGGGATGCCCTCGATGGTGACGTAGCCGTGCACCATGCCTGCGGGCTGCGGGCCCCCAAGCGTGGATGCCTCCAGCCCCAGGGGGCCGGCAATGTCGGCTGCCAGGACCCGCCCGATGTCCTGGCCGCGGAGCCGCTCAACAATCAGGGCCAGCACCGCGTAGTTGGAGCGGGAGTAGTCGAAGATCCGTGCCAGCCTGCCGTCCCACGGCAGGGTGGCGGCGAGGCCCAGCTGCTGTTCGAGGGGGAGCGGCCGGCCCGCCAGCTCCTCCCAGTGTCCGGATGCCAGCAGGGGGAGGGAGAAGTCCGGAAGCCCGGATTCATGCGTCAGCAGCTGCCGGACGCTGACGGGGCCGGGCGGCTTCAGGACGGCGCCGAACTCCGGCAGGTATTCGCTGGCCTGGCCGTCAAGGTCCAGCCTGCCCTCCTCCACCAGCTTCAGCACGGAGACGGCCACCATGGACTCCGTGATGGTGCCGACGTGGACGGGATCGGCCACCGTTGCCGCTTCACGGGTCTCCAGGTTCCGGACCCCGGCGGCGTGGGTCCATGCGTCCTCGCCCATGGTGACGGCGATGAGGACTGCCGGGGCGCCGTCGTCGACCATCCTGGAACTGAAAGCCTCCAGCAGCGCGATGGCGGCGGGCTTGTCCGGGTCCGGGTCCGGGGGCTCTGGCTGCCCGATGCAGCCCGGACCGGCCAGCAGGATGACGGCACACAGCACAGCCGTCATGCACCTTGTGATGCGGCCCCTGCGGCTACCCATGGAACTATTCTTCCCCCAACTAAGTAGCGCCACCTGTCGTTTTGGGGTTCCAAAACGAGAGGTGGCGCTACCTGGTTGGGGAGTGCGGCTCAGGTGAGGCGGACCTGCCGGTTCATGTCCTTGTAGAGCAGGTACCGGAACTCGCCCGGGCCGCCGGCGTAGCAGGCCTGGGGGCAGAAGGCGCGCAGCCACATGAAGTCGCCTGCCTCTACCTCAACCCAGTCGTTGTTGAGCAGGTACATGGCCTTGCCCTCAAGGACGTACAGGCCGTGTTCCATGACGTGGGTTTCGGGGAACGGGATCACGCCGCCGGGCTGGAACGTCACGATGTTGACCTGCATGTCGTGTGCAAGGTCGTTGGAGTCGGTGAAGCGGGTGGTCTTCCAGACGTCGTTGGTGTCCGGCATCGACGTCGGCTCCACGTCCTTCTCGTTGGTGACGAAGGACTTGGCCTCGTATCCCTCCAGGCGTTCATAGGCCTTGCGGATCCAGTGGAAGGAGACGATATCGTCCGAGACGTTCTCCAGGCCCCACTGCGAGCCAGCAGCCAGGTAGGCGTAGCCGCCTTCCTCGAGCTGGTGCAGCTCGCCGTCCAGCGTCAGGTTGAGTTTGCCCTTGGTGACAAAGATGACGCCCTCCACGCCTTCCTCGAACTCGGCGCGCGGTGCTCCGCCGCCCGGGGCGATCTCCACGATCAGCTGGGAGAAGGTGGTGGCAAACCCGGAGATGGGGCGGGCGATGATCCACGAGCGGGTGTTGCTGAAGCCCGGCAGGTTGGAGGTGACGATGTCCGTCAGCACCCCCTTGGGAATCACTGTGTAGGCCTCGGTGACGATGGCGCGCTCGGTGGTGAGGTGGGTCTGCGGCGGCAGGCCGCCTTGCGGGTAGTAGTACTTGCCCATGGAGGGATTCCTTTGCTTAGGAGTTGGAGGTGGTGGCGAGCCTCGGGTGGGCCAGCGCGGTGAGCTGGGGAAGCCCGACGCCGGCGAGCGCCTGGACCTCATCGGCCCCCACTGCACCGCACTGGACGCCGCGCAGGACGAACGCGGCCAGTGCCCGGGCGGTGGCGGGTTCGTCCATGACGCCGCCCGCGGTCTGTTCCACGTAGTTGCGCAGCCGGGCTGCCGCCGCGGGCAGGCCCTGCCGGTAGAAGGCGTACGTGGCGGCAAACCTGCTGGGCAGCTGGGCAGGGTGCAGGTCCCAGCCCTGGTAGTAGCCCCGTTCCAGGGACCGCCGGACCAACCGCCCGTGCAGTTGCCAGGCGTTCTCCACGTTGTCGCCCACGGGGATGATGTTGGTGGAGCCGTCCGAGAGCCGGATGCCGGTGCCGGCCACCGCGAGCTGCATGACTTCCTTCGCGAAGTCCGCCACGGGGTGCTCCATGGACTGGTACTCCGCGGAGATCTGCAGCGACGCCGAGTAGTCGTAGGTGCCGTAATGCAGGCCGCTGATCCGGCCGGGCACTGCGTGCGGCAGTTGCGCCACCGGTGACGTGCCCTCCGGACCCAGGATGAGCTGGGGCGTTTCCACCTGGACCTCGAAACGCAGCCGGCCGGCGGGCAGCGAGTGCACCTGCTCCAGCCGGGACACGGCGAAGTCCATGGCCTGGACCTGGGCCACGGTGGTCACCTTGGGCAGGGTCAGTACCAGCCCCTCCGGCAGCTCGCCGGCGGCGGCCAGGCCGGAGACGAACAGGTCCAGTGTGCGCAGCCCGCGGGCCCGGGTGGCCGCTTCGAAGCACTTGAACCTGATACCGATGAATGGGGGAGCGGACCCGGCCGCGGCTGCGGCGGCCACAGCGGAAGCCGCGGCAACCGCCGCTGCGTCCTCGGCGTCGTCGCCCCTGTCTCCGAACCCGTCCTCGAAGTCGAGCCGGAGATCCTCGATGGGTTCGGAGGCCAGCTTCGCTTCCACCCGCGAGGCGACGGCCTCGGCGAGGCCGGGCTCCTGGCCCAGCAGGCTCCCCAGCCTCCCGAAGCCGCCGTGGGCCTCAACGGCAGCCTTGGCTTCGGTGCCCCACTCGGCAGCGAGCGACGGCGTGAAGCGGTCTGCGGGCACGTACACCGTGTGCACGGGCTGGCGCGAGCCGTCGTCGCCGGGATAGTTGTGTTCCAGGAGCCGGTCCGTGTCGGCCAGCTGGCCGTCGATGTGCGCCAGGTCCCCGGGTGTGAGCGAGGGTCTGGGTGATGCGGGCATGCCTCAGCCCACCAGTTCGTAGGCGGGGGTGGTGAGGAAGTCGGTGTAGTCGTCCGAGAGGCAGATGTTCGCGATCAGTTCGCTGGCCGGCTGGTAGTAGCGGCGGAACGCCTCGTCACCGAACTCGGTGCGGAGCCGCTCGGTTTCCTCGCCCAGGATCCGCTCCACCAGCTCCTTGGTCACCGTGTTGCCGGTATCCGCCAGGACGGACTTGTTCCGGATCTGCTGCCACACCTGGGAACGGGAAATTTCGGCGGTGGCGGCGTCCTCCATCAGGTTATGGATGGCCACCGCGCCGTTCCCCGAAAGCCAGACCGCGGTGTAGGCCACGGCGACGTAGAGGTTCAGCCGAAGGCCGGCCTCGGTGACCTGGCCTTCGGCGGAGGAGACGTCCAGCAGCTGGCCGGCGGTGACGTTGACCTCCGGGCGCTGCTTGTCCAGCTGGTTCGGCTTGCTTCCCAGGACGGAGTCGAAGACCTCGCGGCAGGTGGGAACCAGGTCCGGGTGGGCAACCCAGGAGCCGTCGAATCCGTCGTTCGCTTCGCGGGTCTTATCCGCCCGGACCTTCGCAAACGCCGCCTCGGTCACTTCGGGGTGGCGGCGGTTGGGAATGACGGCCGCCATGCCGCCCATGGCGAAGGCGCCGCGCTTGTGGCAGGTCTTGACCAGCAGTTCGGTGTAGGCGCGCATGAACGGCGCGGTCATGGCCACCGAGGCGCGGTCCGGCAGGACGAACTCTTCGCCGGCGTCGCGGAAGTACTTGATGAGGCTGAACAGGTAGTCCCAGCGGCCGGCGTTCAGGCCGGAGGCGTGGTCCCGGAGTTCGTAGAGGATCTCGTCCATCTCGAACGCTGCCGGAATGGTCTCGATCAGCACTGTGGCGCGGATGGTGCCCTGGTGCAGGCCCAGGAAGTCCTGGGCGAAGACGAACACGTCATTCCAGAGCCGGGCCTCAAGGTGGCTCTCCATCTTGGGCAGGTAGTAGTACGGACCGTGCCCGTTGAGGACCAGCTGCTTGGCCACGTGGTAGAAGTGCAGGCCGAAATCCACCAGCGCACCCACGGCCGGTTCGCCGTCAATCAGCAGGTGCTTTTCCTGCATGTGCCAGCCACGGGGGCGGGCCACCACGACGGCGAGCGGCGCGTCGGTGCGGAGCCTGTACTCCTTGCCCTCGTCGGAGGTGTAGCTCAGGGTGCCCTGCGCGGCATCACGGAGGTTGAGGATGGCGTCGATGACGTTGCTCCAGGTGGGGGTGCTGGCGTCCTCAAGGTCCGCGAGCCACACCTTGGCGCCGGAGTTCAGGGCGTTGATGGCCATCTTCGCCGGCGACGCCGGGCCGGTCATTTCCACCCGGCGGTCCTGCAGGGCTGCCGGTGCCGGCGCGACCTTCCAGTCGCCGTCGCGCACGTCCTGGGTTTCCGGCAGGAAGTCCAGCTTTCCGGTCTCCGCGACGCGCTGCCGCTTGGCGGCGCGGGCTGCCAGCAGCTCGTTGCGGGTTCCGGCAAAGCGCTTGTGAAGCTCCTCCACGAAAGCCAGCGCCTTGGGGGTGAGGATCTCCTCGGCGCGGTTGATCGGCCGGGGATCTGTGACGGTGATGGCCATTTCTGGTCCTTTCCTATGGCTGGAAGTCGGGCGGTCAGGCGTTGGCGAGGGCGGCCACGGGAACCTCGGCGGCATCCGTGCCCTTGGTTGCCACGTTGGCGGAACGGGCGGCCCCTGCCACTGCTGCAGCCACGTCGGCGGCCACATGGGGATCGAAGACGCTGGGGATAATGTAGCTGGCATTGAGCTCGTCGTCAGCAACCCGGTTGGCGATGGCCTCGGCCGCGGCCACCAGCATGTCCGGCGTGATGTCACTTGCCCCGGCGTCCAGCAGGCCGCGGAAGAATCCGGGGAAGGCCAGCACATTGTTGATCTGGTTCGGGAAGTCGCTGCGCCCGGTGGCCACCACGGCGGCGTGCTTTGACGCAATGACGGGGTCGATCTCAGGGGTGGGGTTTGCCATGGCGAAGACGATCGCGTCCTCGGCCATGGAGGCCACCTGTTCCTCGCCGATGACGTGCGGGGCGCTGACGCCGATGAACACGTCCGCTCCCTTGAGGGCGTCGTGGAGGCTGCCGGAGAAGCCGTCCTGGTTGGTGTTCGCGGCAATCCAGGTGCGGTGCTCGTCGTCGTACTTTTCGCCCGCGTGGATGGCACCCGAGCGGCCGGCGGCAATGATGTGCCGGGCACCCTGCGCCTTGAGGAGCTGAATGATGGCGGAACCGGCGGCGCCGACGCCCGAGACCACGATTTTCACCTCGGAGAGCTTCTTGCCCACCACCCGCAGGGCGTTGACCAGGGCGGCCTGGGTGACGATCGCGGTGCCGTGCTGGTCATCATGGAAGACGGGGATGTCCAGTTCCTCGCGGAGCCGGTTTTCGATCTCGAAGCAGCGGGGCGCGGCGATGTCCTCCAGGTTGATGCCGCCGTAGACCGGGGCCATGGCCTTGGCGATTTTGATGATCTCCTCGGTGTCCTGGGTGTCCAGGCAGACCGGCCAGGCGTCCACGTTGGCGAACTGCTTGAAGAGCGCAGCCTTGCCCTCCATGACGGGCAGGGCGGCGGCGGGACCGATGTTTCCCAGGCCCAGGACGGCCGAACCGTCGGTGAGGACGGCGATGGTATTGCGCTTGACGGTCAGGTTGCGGGCCGCTGCCGGGTCCTCGGCGATAGCGAGGCAGACGCGCGCGACGCCGGGAGTGTAGGCGCGGGAAAGATCGTCGCGGTTGCGCAGGGCCACCTTGGGGACGACTTCCAGCTTGCCGCCCAGGTGCATCAGGAAAGTGCGGTCCGAGACGTGCTGGACCGTGACTCCGTCAAGCGCGTTCAGGGCGTCCTTGACCCGCGCGGCGTGTGCGTCGTCGGTGGTGTTGCAGGTGACGTCCACAACCAGTGTCTCGTGGTGGGACTCGCTGACGTCCAGGGCCGTGATGGCGGCGCCGGCTGCTCCGACGGCTGCGGCGAGTTCGCTGGTGGCGCTGAAGCTTGACGGTGCTTCCACGCGCAGGGTGATCGAATTTCCGGGGCTGGGGTTCGCCATTGAATGTCCTCCTGTTGGGCCATGTCCGGGTTGCTGACCAACTCGAATGTTTTCGTATTATGGATATTATTATCTACCTTATGGAAAGACAACCCCTGTTTGTGACTGATCGCATCGGCACGGCCCGTGCTGTATCTTGAAACAACTAGGGCAACTCTTTTCACGATGCGGATAAGACTTGTCGGAATCCGAGCCACAGGAGACTTGGTTATGGCTGAGAAAGCCGCCGGAGGCGTGCAGTCCGTTGAGCGCGTCTTCGAACTCTTGGAATTGATCACCGACGCTGGCGGCGACGTCACGCTTAGTGAGTTGTCCTCGTCCACGGACCTGCCGCTGCCCACCATCCACCGGCTCCTGCGCACCCTCGTCGCACTGGGTTACATCCGGCAGTTGCCCAACCGCCGATACGCCCTGGGCCCGCGGCTGATCCGGCTGGGCGAGGGGGCCAACAAGCAGCTCGGTGCCCTGGCCCGCCCGCAGCTCAAGACGCTGGTTGACCGGCTGGGCGAGACCTCCAACATGGCCGTGCTCGATTCGGACATGGTCATCTACGTGGCCCAGGTGCCGTCCCTGCACTCCATGCGCATGTTCACCGAGGTGGGACGCCGGGCGCATACCCATGCCACCGGCGTCGGAAAGGCCATCCTGGCCCAGCTCGACGACGACGTGGTCCGCGGCATCGTTACCCGCGCCGGCATGCCCACGCCAACAGTCAAGAGCATCCGCGACGTCGACGACCTCCTTGCCGACCTGAAGCTCATCCGCGAGCGCGGCTACTCCATCGACGAGGAAGAGCAGGAGCTCGGCGTGCGCTGCTTTGCCATGGCCGTGCCCAACGCCCCCACTCCCACGGCGATCTCGGTCTCCGGCCCGGTGTCCCGCGTGGACGAGCACTTCGCCGACAAGGCTGTTCCCGTCCTGCGGGAGGCAGCCGAGGCAATCTCCGCGGAACTCAACCGCTCCTGATCCCCTCCCCGGCCAGTGGCTTAATGCATGCCTCCGGCGACCGTTGACCGTGTTCGCAGCTGGGCGTACCATGTGCGGCATCCATCGGATTCGAACCCATCGGGGGTTGTCATCATGACGAAATTCATGGACGTTCACCACAACATGGTCGGCATCACTGCCGAACAGCTCAGGGCTGCGCATGATGCGGACCTGGCGATCCAGGGTGAAGAAAGCGTCGATTTCCAGCAGGCATGGGCGGACCCTGAATCGGGCCTGGTCTACTGCCTGTCGGAGGCTCCGTCTGCCGAGGCGGTCCGGCGCATTCATGAGCGGACCGGCCATCCGGCGGACGAGATTCATCCCGTGCCGCTTGTGGTCTGATCCGCAGGAAAGGACAGCCTCGGAGCCAAAGGCCCCGGGGCTGTCCCTTTGCCTTCTCTAGTGTTCTGACGCCTTCTCCGCGGACTCGATCTTGACTTCCTTGCCGTCGCAGTCGATGAGCTTGCCGCCCTCGAAGCGGTCGCCGTCCATCAGGCACTTGATGTCCTGTTCCTGGACTACCCGCTCGGTGCCGGCCACGAATACGGACTGGTTCTCCGAGTTGCCGGCCTTCAGGTGGTTGAACAGCAGGTTCAGCAGGATGGCCATCACGGCGGCGGAGCTGATGCCGGAGTGGAAGATGGTGCCGAACCAGGACGGGAACTGGTCGTAGAACGCGGGGGCGGCGATGGGAATCATGCCGAACCCGATCGAGGCGGCCACGATGATCAGGTTCATGTTGTTCTTGTACTCCACCTTGGCCAGGGTGCGGATGCCGCTGGCTGCCACGGTTCCGAAGAGTACGACGCCGGCGCCGCCCAGGACGGGGGTGGGCACTGCTGCGACCACCCGGCCGAGGACGGGCAGCAGGCCGAGGATCACCAGGATCAGGCCGCCGGCGCTGACCACGAAGCGGCTCTTCACCCCGGTGATGGCCACCAGGCCGACGTTCTGGGCGAAGGCGCTCTGGGTGAAGGAGTTGAACAGCGGGGAGATGGCGCTGGAGAGCATGTCCGCGCGGAGGCCGTCGCCGATCCGTTTGGAGTCCACCTTGGTGCCCACGATCTCGCCCACGGCGATGATGTCAGCGGACGTTTCGGTCAGGGTGACCAGGATGACGATCAGCATGGAGATGATGGCCGCAATTTCGAAGACCGGCGGGCCGAAGGCGAACGGGGTGGGGAAGGCGACGATTTCGCCCTGGCCCACCTTGGAGAAGTCGGCCATGCCGAAGGCGAAGGCGATGGCGGTGCCCAGGACCATGGCGAGCAGGATGGAGAGCCGGGAGATCGCGGCGCTGCCCACCTTGCTCAGGAGCAGGACGATGGCCATGGTGGCTGCCGCGAGGCCGATGTTGGCCATGCTGCCGTAGTTGGAGGCCTTGCTGTTGCCGCCCATGGCCCAGTTGGCGGCCACCGGCATCAGCGTGAGGCCGATGGTGGTGATGACCGTACCCGTGACCACCGGCGGGAAGAACCGGATGATCTTCGAGAACAGCGGAGTGATCAGCAAGCCGATCAGCGACGCGGCGATGACCGATCCGAATACCGCCTGGATCCCGCCGCCGCCGTGCACGATGGCCACCATGGTGGAGACCCCGGCGAAGGACACACCCTGGACCAGCGGCAGCTGCGAGCCGAAGAACGGAACGCCGACGGTCTGCAGAATGGTGGCGAGTCCGCCGACGAACAGGCAGGCAGCAATCAGCAGTCCGATGTCCTGCGAACTCATCCCGGCCGCCGCGCCAATGATCAGGGGAGGGGCGATGATGCCGCCGTACATGGTGAGGACGTGCTGGAAGCCGTAGGCGAAGGTGCTTCCGATCGACAGCCGCTGGTCCTCCGGCCGGGCCTGCTGGGCCCCTTTACCGGCGGCCGCAGCGGCCAGTTTCTTTTTGGTGTTCATGGCAGACTTTCTGGGTTCATGGCAGACGTCATCGTCTGGCTAACTGTGTCTGGCTAACGGGTGTAAATCTGTGGGTCCGGAGTTTTTGTCCACTTATGGGGACTTCAGAGGTACTGAAGTCGACTTATCTGGACAAAAACTCCGGACGGGGTGGGGTGATGCAGGCGGTCTAGCAGAAGCCGGCGATGCCGGACCAGGCGGCCGGGGCCGGGGCGGCATCCTCGCGCTGGACGGTGGCCTCGATCAGGCCGTAAGGACGGTCGGCGGCGTAGAAGACCTCGTTCGGGTTGTCCAGGCCGAACGGGGTGAGGTCCACCAGGAAGTGGTGCTTGTTGGGCATGGAGAACTTGATCTCGTCGATCTCGGTGTGGGCCTCCAGGACCTTCTGGCCCATGTCGAACAGGGTCTGCTGCAGGGCGTGGGAGTACTTCTCAGTGAAGCCTTCGAGCAGGAGTCCCTTGACGTCGTCGTAGCTCTTGTTGAAGTCAAGGTTGCTGAAGTCGGTTCCGGTCTTGAAGCGCCAGCGGGCGGAGACGTCCGTGGCCAGGATGCGGTCCGTGGTTTCCGGCAGGGTGGTGTAGCGGTCCCGCGGGTAGCCGACGAAGCCGGACTGGGTGGACTTCAGGACGGTCAGGTCCTTGAGCCCGGAGACCAGGTGCGTTGTGGCGCCGTCGCGGACCAGGACGGCGGTCCGGACTTCCTGGCCGTTGCGGACGAACGAGTGGTCGTGTTCGCTGCCGTGGGCCTGGATACGGTTCCACGCGTAGGACTCGGCTTCCCACCGGCCGCCGGTCACCCAGTCGAAGCTGGACGTGAAGTGCTCGCCGAGGCGCAGCAGGAAGGCCTCGGGGGAGCCGACGCCGTCACGGGCGAAGGCGTAGATGGTGTTCTTCTGGGTGTCCGTGGCAACCACGTGGGCGTTGTCGCCCTCCAGGTGTGCCGCGGTGAAGTCGCCGCGCAGCTGCGAGGTGACGTTCAGGTCCTCGATCTCGTGGCGGTTGGTGTCGCGGGTGATCTTGACGACGCGGACTTCGGCCTTGCCGTACTGGTTTTCGCCGAGGATGATCTTGCTGCTCATGGTCATTTCCCAATCTCCGGTAAGTGGAACCAAGGTTCCATCACTGAAATTAAGCGCGCGTTTCTGGCGCGTTTCCGGTGGAGCCGACCCAACAAAAAAGAGCCGGCATCCATTGATGCCAGCTCATTACGACCCTGCCTGCTGCTCCCAGGTTACGTGACGTGCGCCACGAGTTGCCTTCCAGCGTACCCCCGCAATCCGGTGGTGTACATCACAAGGCCAAAATTCGTTTTGTGACCGGGCTGGCCTCGGCGCTGCACCAGAAGCTATTGACGGTTTCGCCCCGGCGCGCCTAATCTTTCATATAGCAAGATTTATTTTCCGCCATACGAAAAGCAGCTTGAGGAGGGCCAGATGTACCAGCAGGACGCGACGCCGGCACCAGCACCGGCGGCCGCCCAGACAGCGTCGGAGTTCTACCTCCCGCTTGGCGGCGGAACGGATCCCGATTTCTACGTGCCCGAGGACCGGGTCCACGAACGCGGCCGCTTCTCGCGCTGGATCCACGCGCTGCCGGGATTCAACCGCCGCTGACGCCGTCAGGACGGCGGACGTCCCGGCCACTCCTTTCCGGCCCAGGGGTCGTAATCTGCAATGAGCTCCTCCTGGGGCGGCCGCTCCGCCTCGGGAACGTGCTGCAGGTTCACCCGCACCCGGTACCAGAGCGAGCTTGAGCCGCGCATCCCGTCCACCAGCACGTCGGCCGGGGCGAGTGAAGGAACGACGGCGGCGTGCCGGGTTTTCCACTCGTCCAGCGCAGCCAGGGCCTCCGGCTTCGTCCGGGTCCGGGCCACTTCGATCAGCGGCATCGTTGACTGCCGGCGGCCCGAGCCGTTGGCTCCCCGCGGTGCCTTCTCGGCCGGACCCAGCTCCTTGGCGAGGGCCAGCAGCCCGTCAAGGGAACCGGCGGCGTCGTCGATGCCCGCGTGCGGGTCGCCGACGTCCGCAAACCGCTCCAGAACCGTGGGAACCGTCAACCGCTCCGGCCTGGCAGTGCGGACCTCTTCCCACAACAGCGGCGTTGATACCCGCGCGTCAGGTAATGCCCGGACCGAGTACGCGGAGGCCACCGTCCGGTCCTTGGCGTTCTGGTTGAAGTCGACGAACACGCTCTCGCCGCGTTCCTCCTTCCACCACCGTGCCGTGGCCAGGCCGGGCGCGCGGTTCTCCACTTCCCGGGCCAGGGTTTCGGCGGCGAGCCGCACATCCCGGTAGGACCACTGCGGCGCGATCCGCACCAGGATGTGCAGCCCCCGGGAACCGCTGGTCTTCGGCCATCCAACCAGCCCCACGTCGTCGAGGACCTCCTGCGCGACGTAGGCGACGTCCACGATCTGCGACCACTCCACGCCCGGCATGGGGTCGAGGTCCACCCGCAGTTCGTCGGGGTGCTCCAGGTCCTCTGCACGCACCGGATGCGGGTTGAGGTCCAGGCAGCCCAGGTTGATGACCCAGGCCAGGCCTGCCGCGTTCCGGATCACCGCCTCCTCGGCCGACGTCCCCGACGCGTAATGCAGCGTGGTGGTGTCTATATAAGGAGGGTGGTTTTCCGGTACGCGCTTCTGGAAGAAGGGTTCCTCGCCGATGCCCTTGGGAAACCGCTTGAGCACCATCGGCCGGCCGCCCGCCCCGCGCAGCGCACCGTCGGCAACTGCCACGTAGTACCGCACCAGGTCCAGCTTGGTCAGGCCGGGCTGCGGGAACACCACCTTGTCCGGGCTGGAGATGCGGACCTCTTCACCATCGATGTCCAGGATCTCGGCCGGCGTCTTTGACGGAGTCATGCGGCCACGCTAGCAACGATGTGATCCCGCGGCATAGGCCCGCTTCGACGGTTCACTGCCGGGACGACGTCACCGGACATCGTGTGCGCAGGGAACCGTCGAAACGGCGGAACACGCCCTAGCCGTTCACCAGACGGCGGGCGGCAGCCGAATGCTCGGCGATGAGCCCGGCGACGTCCAGGCCCGGGATCTGCCCCTCCACCACGCGCCACTGCCCGCCCACCATCACCCGGTCGGCCCGGTCCGCCGCACAGAGCAGCAGGGCGGCGAGGGGATCGTGGCTGCCGGAGAAGCGGAGATCGTCCAGTGTGAACAGTGCAAGGTCCGCCTGCATGCCGGGAGCCAGCTGGCCCAGCCCGCTCCGCCCGAGGACGGCGGCCGAGCCGCGCGTCGCCCAGCCCAGTGCCCGCTCCACCGGGACATCCGCGCCATACCGCAGCCGCTGGAGATACAGCGCCTGCCGGGCTTCCAGAATCATGTTCGAGGCATCGTTCGACGCCGAGCCGTCCACGCCCAGCCCCACCGGAACTCCCGCGTCCTCAAGTTCCAGGACCCGGGCCGTGCCCGAGGCCAGGCGCATATTGGAGGTGGGGCAGTGCGCGACGGCGGTCCCGGCTGCCCCGAGCCGGCTGATCTCGGTGTCGCTGAAGTGGATGCCGTGGCCCAGCCAGGTGCGGTCCGTCAGCCAGCCGACGCTGTCCAGGTAGTCGATGGTCCGAAGCCCGAACATCTCCCGGCAGAAGTCCTCCTCGTCGAGCGTTTCGGCCAGGTGGGTGTGCAGCCGGACGTCCAGGCGCTCCGCGAGGGCTGCACTTTCGGCCATGATTTCCTTGGTCACCGAGAATGGCGAACAGGGGGCCAGAGCGATCTGGATCACCGCGTCCTCCCCCCGCTCGTGATACGCGGAGACCAGCCGCTCGCTGTCTTCCAGCACCACCTCCGGAGCCTGCACCGTTGACTGCGGCGGCAGGCCGCCGTCGTCCGTCCCCAGGGTCATGGAGCCGCGGGTGAGCGTGGCGCGCATGCCAAGCCGGCGGACCGCCGCCACCTCGATATCGACGGCTTCCTCCAGCCCGGCAGGAAAGAGGTAATGGTGGTCGGCGGCGGTGGTGCAGCCGGAGAGCAGTAGTTCGGCCAAGGCCACGGTGGCGGCCAGCTCAAGGTCTTGGGGGGTGAGCCGCGCCCAGACCGGGTACAGGTTCTGCAGCCAGGGGAAGAGCGGGGCGTTGGCCACCGGCCCCCACGCGCGGGTAAGGGTCTGGTAGAAGTGGTGGTGCGTGTTGATCAGCCCCGGCAGCAGGACGTGCCGGCGGGCGTCGAACGTTTCGTGGACGGGTACCGCCGGCTGCTGCCCCGCAGCCAGGACTTCCTCGATCACGCCGCCGCTGACCACGATCCCCCCCGAGGCGTCGAGGCTGTTTGCGGTGAAGGCGGCCTGCGGATCCTTGATCCAGAGGCGGGAGCTGGTGGCAGGGGAGGAGTTCATGGGGCTGTCCCTATCTGAGCGCAGTTGCAGTAAATCCAGCTCAGTGAAGCCCTGTCTGCTGATCCAGGGCCGCGGCTCCGGTGCGGGGCGCGGGTGGCTTCAGCGTAGGGAGCCGGCAGGGTTCCGTCAACGCGCGGATTGTGACTGCCCTCCGTTTTCTGCGCCAGTGAAGGCGTGGAAACACAGATTTCACATTGCGGAATAAAGTTTTCAGAAAACTATGGCGCGGACCACAATCCGGTGCTAATCTCGATTTTGCCAAAGGCGGGCACCCGGTTCCCGGGAAGCTATCTACCAGGCGCAACTTAACCTTCACAGCACATGCTGAAGCCTGGTAACCGTCGCACCTGGTTCTACTGGTACTGCAAGCGGCACCGGGCTTCCCGGCAAAAGGAAGTCGCATCATGAGTACCACCGTCACGGCCGAGCAGTTCCTGGCCAGATCCATCCGGCTGGCAACGGCCAACGTCCTCAACAGCGGCGGGCCCTTCGGCGCCATGATCGTCACCGCGGACGGCAAAACGTTCGACGGCGTCAACCGCGTCACCGCGGACAACGATCCCACGGCCCACGCCGAAGTCACGGCAATCCGCACCGCCTGCCGCGAGCTCGGCACCTTCGACCTCAGCGGCGCCGTCCTCTACACCAGCTGCGAGCCATGCCCCATGTGCCTCGCCTCGGCGCTCTGGGCCCGCGTGGAGCGGGTGGTGTACGCCGCAGACCGGCACGACGCCGCATCCGTCGGCTTCGACGACGCCGTCTTCTACGAATACTTCGATAACCAGGACAGGGATTCCCTGATGCCGGTCTCCAAGCTGGAACTGGGCGATCCCCAGGCGCCGGCGCCGCTGGAGCCGTTCAACACCTGGAACACGCTCGAAACCAGGATCGACTACTAGGCCCGGCGGCTCACCATGACCATCCTGGATTCCTCCCACGAGGAGCATTCGGCTCCAACACCCCGCACCCCCCGGCCGGCACCGCGTTCCCCCAAGCCGCCGGCGTCGAACTCCATCCTTGACCGCTTCTTCCAGATCACACAGCGCGGCTCAACACTGGCGCGTGAATTCCGAGGCGGCCTGGTCACCTTCTTCACCATGGCGTACATCGTCATCCTGAACCCCCTGATCCTGGGCGGCTTCAGCGCGGACAACGCCCCCACCGACGTTGCCGGCGGCTGGCTCTCCGCAGCGCAGGTCGGGGCGGTCACCGGCCTCACCGCCGGCGTCATGACCATCCTTTTCGGCCTGGTGGCAAACCTTCCCTTCGGCCTCGCCGCAGGACTGGGCATCAACTCGTTCCTTGCCGTCTCCGTGATCCAGGAAGTCACCTGGGCCGAGGCAATGGGCCTGGTGGTGATCAACGGCATCCTGATCGTGCTCTTCGGCGTTACAGGTGCCCGTACCGCCATCTTCCGGGCCGTCCCCAAGGAACTGAAGGCCGCCATCACCGTGGGCATCGGCCTGTTCATCGCCTTCATCGGCTTCGTGGATTCCGGTTTTGTCCGGGCCACCGCCGGCGGGCCGCCCGTGCAGCTGGGCGACGGCGGCTCCATCACCTCCGTGCCCACCCTCGTGTTCGTCGTCGGCCTGCTCAGCATGGGCATCCTGGTGGCGCGCAAGGTCCAGGGCGGGCTCCTCATCGGCATCGTGGGCACCACCGTGCTCGCCGCCGTCGTCGAAGCCATCTTCAAGATCGGCCCGGCCAGCGCCACCAACCCCGGCGGCTGGCACCTCAACACCCCCGTGCTCTCCGGGCAGCTGGTGTCCGCCCCGGACCTGGGCCTGGTGGGCCAGTTCGACCTCTTCGGCTCGTTCGCCCGGATCGGCGGACTCGCGGCCACCATGCTGGTGTTCACCCTGGTCTTCACCAACTTCTTCGACGCCATGGGCACCATGACCGGCCTCGCCAAGAGCGCAGGGGTAGCCCACAAGGACGGCACGTTCCCGCGGCTCAAGTCGGCCTTCATCGTGGAAGGCGTGGGCGCGGTGGCCGGCGGGGCAACCTCAGGTTCCTCCAACACCGTGTACATCGACTCCGCGGCCGGCATTGGCGAAGGCGCCCGCACCGGCCTGGCATCGGTGGTCACGGGCGTGCTGTTCCTCGGCTCGATGTTCCTCACCCCGCTTACCAGCGTCGTTCCGCTTGAGGTCGCCGCCGCGGCCCTGGTGGTGGTGGGCGCCATGATGATGGCGCAGATCCGCGAGATCAAGTTCAGCAAGTTCAGCGTGGCCCTGCCGGCGTTCCTCACAATCGTGACCATGCCGCTGAGCTACTCGATCGCCAACGGCATCGGCGTCGGCTTCGTCAGCTGGGCCATTATCGGCGCGGCATCAGGCAAGGCCAAGAAGATCCACCCGCTGATGTGGGTGGTCAGCGCAGGCTTCCTGGTGTACTTCGCCCGCGGCCCCATCAACGTCCTGATGGGCGCCTGATCCGCCGTTTTCCCGGCCGTTTGGGACATCCGCATCCGTCATACGGGTGCGGATGTCCCGGCCATCAGCTTTTCCGAACCAATTGCTTTCCGTACCACCCGACAGGAACGACAATGGACACCACCGCCGCGCGGAAGAAGGAGTGCCGCCATGCTTGACCTGATCCCTTCCCTGGGCGCCTGGCTGCCCCACCTCGCGCACCAGCCGTTCGCGGTGGCAACCATCCTCTCGGCTACCGGCTCTGTTCCGCGGCCCGTGGGCACCTCCATGATTGTCACCGAATCCGGAAACGTGCTGGGCAGCCTGTCCGGCGGCTGCGTCGAGGGCGCCGTGGTGGCGCTCGCCCAGGAGGCAATGGACGACGGCGGGACCCGCCGCCAGGCGTTCGGCTTCAGTGCCGCCGACGCCTTCGCCGCCGGGCTCACCTGCGGGGGGCGGCTGGACATCCATATCGAACCGGTGCCCGCGGGCAATGACGCCCCGCTGCGGACTGCCCTGCACCTGCTCGCTGACCGCGGCCCGGACGAACCCGTGGCCCTGGTGCGCCGGCTGGGCACCGGGGGAGGAGCCGCCGTCGTAATGTCAGATCCGGCCCGCGCCCAGGCACACGCCGGGCTCGCCAACCTGCTGCAGCCCGGCACCGCTCCGGATCCCAAATCCGTCCGCAAGATCCAGGCCATCCTCTGCAGCGGCGGAACGGGCGTGGTCCCGCTGGCTGGCGCCGGCACCTGCCCGCCTGACAATTTTGCCCAGGACCTGCCCCGGGACGCGGCGATGGTCCTGGTGGAAGCACGCCTCGCCCCGCCGCGGATGCTGGTGTTCGGCGCCAACGACTTCGGTGCCGCCCTGGTCCCGGCCGCCAGGCTGCTCGGCTACCACGTGACCCTCGTGGACGCCCGCCCTGCCTTTACCGCACAGCCGCGGTTTCCGGCGGCCGACGAAGTGGTGACGGACTGGCCGCACCGCTACCTCGCCGCGGAATCGGCGGCCGGGCGGCTGGACAGCCGCGCCGTGGTTGCCGTGCTGTCCCACGACCCCAAATTCGACCTTCCGCTGCTGGAAACGGCGCTGGCCCTGGACCTCGCCTACGTGGGCGCCATGGGCTCCCGCCGCAGCCACCTGCAGCGGGTGGACCACCTGCTTGCCGCCGGCGTCCGTCCCGAACGGATCGCCGAACTTCACTCGCCCATCGGACTGGACCTCGGCGCCGTCACGCCGGCGGAAGTGGCGGTGTCCATCACCGCCGAGCTTCTCGCCTCCCGCAACCGCGCCGCCCGCTGCATCCCGCTGCGGGACACCTCCGGTCCCATCCACCAGCAGCCCGCACCCGGGCAGCCGCACACCGCCACCCCACAGGAGATCGCATGGACATGAACACCATTGAGGCGGTGGTTCCCACCACCGACCCCGCAGAATGGCGCGACGGCGACGCCTGGCTGGCCGGCGGAACCGTCCTGTTCTCCTATGGCAGCCTCGCCTTCGGCCCCCAGCCGCTGCGCCGCCTCCTGGACCTCGGCACCGCCGGCTGGAAGCCCGTCACTGTTTCCGGCGACGGCATCGACCTCGCCGCGACATGCACCGTTGCCGAGCTGTACAAGCTCCCGGAGTCAGCCGAAGCCGCGGGCCGCCCCTGGCCGGGGCTGGACCTGGTCCGGCCGTGCTGCGATTCGTTCGTGGCCTCCTTCAAGGTCTGGAACACCTCCACGGTGGGCGGCAACCTGTGCACCTCGCTTCCGGCCGGGCCCATGATCTCGCTCTGCGCCGGGCTGGACGGGATGGCCATCATCCTGGGACCCGGCGGTGCCAGCCGCACCGTTCCGGTGGCGGACTTTGTCACCGGCGACACGAAGAACTGCCTGGCACCAGGTGAACTGCTCCGCAGCATCCACCTCCCCGCGTCGGCCCTTGCCTCGCGGGTGGCGTTCCGCCGCCTCTCGCTGAGCAATCTGGGCAGGTCCGGGGTGCTCCTCATTGGACGGCTCGACGGCGGCACCTCCCTGGTCCTCACCGTCACCGCCGCAACAAAGCGGCCCGTGCAGCTGCGCTTCGACGGTCTCCCGGAACAGGACCAGCTGGCGGCGGCACTTGACGACGGGATACCGCAGGAGCTCTACCACGACGACATCCACGGACTGCCGGCCTGGCGCCGGGACATGACCTCCCGGCTCGCCGAGGAAATCCGCGCCGAACTCGCCGCCCCGGAAGGGGCGGCCGGGCTCCAGGTCTCCGGAGACTTCTGGCCACCCCGGGCGCTTCCACCGCGGGCCGGCCGCGACGCACTTTCGAAAGGGGCCTGAGCATGGCCATCGAGATCAACGGAACATCAGCGGATGCCGCACCCCGCCCGGGGCAGTGCCTCCGGACCTTCCTGCGCGAGCAGGGCGCGCTCGGCGTGAAGAAGGGCTGCGACGGCGGCGACTGCGGGGCGTGTACCGTCCATGTGGACGGCACCCCGGTGCACAGCTGCATCTACCCCGCCGTGCGGGCAGAAGGACACACCGTCACCACCATCGAGGGCCTGGCCGCCACATCCGGCGCGGAGCTCCACCCGGTCCAGCAGCAGTTCATTGAGCGGCAGGGCTTCCAGTGCGGCTTCTGCACCGCGGGCATGGTGATGACCGCCGCCACGTTCGACGACGAACAACGGGACAACCTGCCCCGGAACCTCAAGGGCAACCTCTGCCGGTGCACCGGCTACCGCGCCATCGGTGACGCTATCTGCGGCCACGCCGGCCACCCCGATCCGCACGGCCCGGGTTCCGGCATCGCCGGGGAAGGCCAGCCCGATTCCGAGCCCGGACGGCTGGGCAACGACGTCCCGGCCCCCGCCAGCCGGGCCGTGGTCACCGGCACCGCCCGGTACACCCTGGATATCCCAGTGGACCAGCAGCAGGCCCTGCTGCACATGAAGATCCTGCGCTCGCCGCACGCGCATGCGCGGGTCATCTCCATCAACAAGGACGCGGCCCTGCAGGTACCGGGCGTCGTGGCAGTCCTCACCCACGAGGATGCCCCGGCCCAAGCGTTCTCCACCGCCCAGCACGAGCTGTTCACCGACGACCCGGACGATACCCGCGTGCTGGATGACGTGGTGCGGTTCATCGGGCAGCGGGTGGCCGCCGTCGTCGCCGAATCCGTTGCTGCCGCCGAAGCGGGAGTGCGCGCCCTGCAGGTGGAATACCGGGAACTGCCCGCGGTCTTTACGCCGCAGGACGCCCTGGAACCCGGCGCACCGCTGGTGCACGGCGACAAGGACGGCACAACTGCCCGCATCTCCCGGCCGGACCGCAACGTGGTGGCCGAACTCCACTCCGAACTGGGCAGCGCGGCGGACGGTTTTGCCGCCGCCGACTTCGTCCACGAGCAGACCTACCGCACCCAGCGCGTCCAGCACGTCGCCCTGGAAACGCACGCCGCCATCGCCTCCGTGGACGATGGCGGCCGGCTCCAGGTGCGCACGTCCAGCCAGGTCCCCTTCCTCGTCCGCCGGACACTGTGCCGGGTGTTCGGGCTGGAGGAGGGCAAGGTCCACGTGGTGGCCGGCCGCGTTGGCGGCGGGTTTGGCGGCAAGCAGGAGGTGCTGGTGGAGGACCTGGTGGCGCTGGCAGCCCTGAAGCTGCAGCGTCCGGTCCAGCTGGAGCTGACCCGCACCGAGCAGTTCACCGCCACCACCACCCGCCACCCCTTCACCATCAAGCTCAAGGCCGGAGCCACCTCGTCCGGTGACCTGACCGCCCTGGAACTGGACGTCCTCACCAACACCGGCGCCTACGGCAACCACGGCCCCGGCGTGATGTTCCATGGGTGCGGCGAGTCCCTGGCCGTGTACAAGTGCGCCAACAAGAAAGTGGACGCACACGCCATGTACACCAACACCGTGCCCGCCGGTGCGTTCCGCGGGTACGGGCTGAGCCAGATGATTTTCGCCATCGAATCCGCCATGGATGAACTGGCCGCGGGCATCGGGATGGACCCGCTGGAGTTCCGCCGCCGGAACATGGTCCGGGAGGGCGACCACATGCTGTCCACCCAGCCGGAACCGGAAGAGGACGTCCACTACGGCAGCTACGGCCTGGACCAGTGCCTCGACCTGGTCCGTGACGCGCTGGACCGGGGCCGCGAACGGTACCGGGCCGCCGGCCTGGCCGAGCTGGGCCCGGACTGGCTGACCGGGGAAGGTGCGGCGCTGTCCATGATCGACACCGTCCCGCCGCGCGGCCACTTTGCCCACTCCAGGCTGAGGCTCCTGCCGGACGGGACCTACCAGGCCGACGTCGGAACCGCCGAGTTCGGAAACGGTACCACCACCGTCCACGCCCAGCTCGCCGCCACCGCCCTGTCCACCGAGGCCTCGCGGGTGGCGGTACGGCAGTCGGACACGGACCTGATCGAGCACGATACCGGTGCGTTCGGCTCGGCCGGCACCGTGGTGGCTGGGAAGGCCACCCTGGCGGCGGCCGAGGAACTGGCCGTCCGCATCCGGGCTTTCGCGGCCGGCATCCGGCAGACCCAGGCCGCCGCGTGCGTCCTTGACGGTGACGCCGTGGTGATCGACGGGACGCCCCTGGCCCTGGCGGAACTGGCGCAGGCGGCCGCGGAAGCCGGCGTCGAACTTGCTGCCGAGGGCCGCTGGGGCGGGACGCCGCGTTCCGTGGCGTTCAATGTCCACGGCTTCCGGGTTGCGGTGAACCGCGGGACTGGCGAGCTGAAGATCCTGCAGAGCGTGCAGGCGGCCGACGCCGGCGTGGTGGTCAACCCCCGCCAGTGCCGCGGCCAGATCGAGGGCGGCATTGCCCAGGCGATCGGCGCCGCCCTGTATGAGGAAGTGGTAGTGGACGACGCCGGCAAGGTCACCACGGACATCCTGCGGCAGTACCACATTCCCACCTTTGCGGACGTGCCGCGCAGCGAGGTGTACTTCGCCGAGACCAACGATTCCCTGGGGCCGCTGGGCGCGAAATCCATGAGCGAAAGTCCCTTCAACCCCGTGGCACCCGCCCTGGCCAACGCCATCCGCAACGCCACCGGCGTGCGGTTCGCGTCCCTGCCCATCGCCCGGGACCGGATCTACCTGGGGCTGAAGGAAGCGGGGCTGGTGCCTGCCGAGCGCGTGCTGTCCTGAGGCGACGCGAGGTCACAAAATACCCTCCGGCGCGACATCCTTGGACCGGATGTGGTCCCGCGTTGCATATAGTCGAGGGATGGAACAGCGGATTTTAGGCAAGACCGGGCGGAACGTGTCCGTCGTGGGGCTTGGTACGTGGCAGCTCGGCGCTGACTGGGGCAACGTGGACCCCGCCCAGGCGCAGGCCATCCTGGCGGCTTCTGTGGAAGCCGGCGTCACCATCTTCGACACCGCGGACGTCTACGGTGATGGACGCAGCGAACAGGCCATCGGGAAGTTCCTCGCGGACAACCCCGGGCTGGACATCACCGTGGCCACCAAGATGGGCCGCCGGGTGGACCAGGTTCCGGAAAACTACACCCTCGCGAACTTCCGCCAGTGGGTGGACCGCTCACGGACCAACCTCGGCACCGACACTTTGGACCTGGTCCAGCTGCACTGCCCGCCCACGCCCGTCTACAGCAACGCCGAGGTCTACGACGCGCTGGACACACTGAAGGCCGAGGGTGCCATCCGTGACTACGGCGTCAGTGTGGAACGGACGGACGAAGCCCTCGAGGCGATCCGGCATGAAGGCACGGCCTCCGTCCAGATCATCCTGAACGCCTTCCGGCTCAAGCCGCTGGACGAGGTACTCCCCGCCGCGAAGGCCGCAAACGTGGGCATCATCGCCCGGGTGCCGCTGGTCTCCGGCCTGCTGTCCGGCAAGTACTCCAAGGAGACCTCGTTCGCCGCGGACGACCACCGGAACTACAACCGCAACGGCGAGTCCTTCGACGTCGGGGAAACATTCTCCGGCGTGGACTACGAGCTTGGGTTGAAGGCCGTGGCGGAATTCGAGCAGCTGGTGCCCGCGGGGGCCACCACGGCGCAGGCGGCCATCGCGTGGATCGCCGCGCAGGACGGCGTCACCACCGTGATCCCCGGCGCGCGGAACGTCGAGCAGGCGGCGGCGAACGCTGCTGCTGCGTCAGTGCCCATCAGCGAGGAGTTCGACGGCGGCGTCCGCTGGATCTATGACCACTACTTCCGCGAGGCCATCCACCCGCGCTGGTAGGGTCCGCTGCCTGATGAGTCCCGCTGCAGGCCTCGACAGGTTCGTTGCGGCCCTTGCTGCGGCGGAGCCCGGGCCTGCATGCACCAACTTTTTCGACCACTCGGTGCCCGCTAATGCAGTTCGCCGGGCGAACCTGCGGCTGTACCTTTCGGCAATGCTGGATTTCTCGCCGGACGTGCTTCTGGTGGGCGAAGCGCCCGGCTTCCGCGGCATGCGCATCACCGGGGTCCCGTTCACCAACCGGACCATGTTTGAAGGACCGGCCAACAGTTTTGGCCTTTTCGGCGCGGGCACGGGATACGTCCTGCCGCCTGACGCTGCGGGTGTCCCGGCCGAGCCGACAGCAACCGTGATGTGGCAGGTCCTGGCCGAGCTCGAGTTCCTGCCCTTGCTGTGGAGCGCCTTCCCCTGGCACCCGCACCGGCCCGGCCAGCCGCAGACCAACCGGACGCCACGGCCTGCGGAAACAGCCCTGGGGACGCCGTTCTGGCAGGCGCTGGCTGAGCTGTTCGCCATCCGCAGGCTCGTGGCCGTGGGCAATGTGGCGCACCGCAGCCTGCTTCAGGCCGGCCTGGACGTGCCCAAAATCCGGCACCCGTCCCACGGCGGCCGGACCGGCTTCAAGCAGGGACTGCAGGAACTGCTACTGGAGTAGGCCCAACTGGTCCGGGGTGTCCACGTCCCCGCCGGTGGACTGGTCGCTGCAATCCACCTCGTCCACCAGCTCAGGATGCGACTTTAGGAAGGTGCGCGCCCCGGCGTCGCCCGTCACCGTTGCGCTGACCGCCTTCCGCAGCGAGGCATCGATGAGCAGGGGATGGCCGCGGCGCAGCGCAGGCGGCAGGCCGGCGTCGGGCGCCTGCGGGGGGCGGTAGGCGGCGGCGGTGATCCGTCCGGGCCGGTGGGAGGCGAGGAGCCTGCCCACCGTTGTCCGGGTCAGGCCGGGCTGGTCCACGAGGGCGATGAGGAGATGGTCCTCGGGGTCCGCTTCCAGGTCGCCGAGCAGGAACGAACTGCCCATGCCCGTGCGCCAGTCCTGGTTGACGATGACCCGGTAGCGGTCCAGGTCGGCCTTGGCTGCGACGTCCGGTGCGCCCGCTCCAAGGACCACCACCACGTCGCGGCAGCCGCCGTCGAGCAGGGTTCCGGCGACCGCCTCTACCAGCGGCCGGCCGCGGTAGGCGAGCAATGCCTTGGGGCCCAGGCCCAGCCGGGTCCCGGCGCCGGCGGCCAGGACGACTCCGGTGGTGCGCATGTTCCCCATAGCTGCACCCTAGTGGAATTTTTGTCCAGGTACGGCGGGCTTAGGGGCGTTGAAGTCGCTATAACTGGACAAAAACTCCGACCGTGGGTCAGGCCTCTCCGCCGGCTCCTCCGGTGGTTCCGGCGTTCACGTCCAGCAGCTTGTAGCGGTCCATCGCGTACGACGGCGCTGCCTCCTCCACCTCGCCCCTCGCCGCCAGCATCTGCAGGGCTTTGACCACGATGGAGTGGGTGTCGTTCTTGAAGTAGCGGCGGGCTGCGGCGCGGGTGTCCGAGAAGCCGAAGCCGTCGGCGCCCAGGGTGGCGAACTGGTGCGGCAGGAATTGCCGGATCTGGTCCGGGACGGCCTTCATGTAGTCCGAGACGGCGACGACAGGCCCTTGTGCCTCGGCCAGCTGCCGGGTGACGAACGGGATCCGGGCTGGTTCGCCCGGGTTGAGGAAGGCTTCCTCTTCGGCGGCGAGGCCGTCGCGGCGGAGTTCGTTCCAGGAGGTGACGGACCAGACGTCGGCGGAGACGGACCAGTCCTCGGCAAGGATCCGCTGGGCTTCGAGGGCCCAGGGGACGGAGACGCCGGAGGCCAGGAGCTGGGTTTTGGGTCCCTTCGCGTCCGATCCGGACAGGCGGTAGATGCCCTTGATGACGCCCTCGACGTCCAGTTCCTCGGGTTCGGCGGGCTGGACGATGGGCTCGTTGTACACGGTGAGGTAGTACATGAGGTTCTTGTCCGTGCTGTCGGGGCCGTACATCCGTTCGAGGCCGTCGCGGATGATGTGGCCCATTTCGTAGCCGTAGGCGGGGTCGTAGGTGACTACTGCCGGGTTGGTGGAGGCGAGCAGGGGGGAGTGGCCGTCGGCGTGCTGGAGGCCTTCGCCGGTGAGGGTGGTCCGTCCTGCGGTGGCGCCGATGATAAAGCCGCGGGTCATCTGGTCCGCGGCTGCCCAGAAGGCGTCCCCGGTGCGCTGGAAGCCGAACATGGAGTAGAAGACGTAGACCGGGACCAGGGGCACGCCGTGGGTGGCGTAGGCGGTGCCGGCGGCGGTGAAGGCTGCCACGGCGCCGGCTTCGTTGATGCCGGGGTGGATCAGCTGGCCTGCGGGGGATTCCTTGTAGGCCAGGACCAGGTCACGGTCCACGGACAGGTAGTTCTGGCCCTTGGGGTTGTAGATCTTCGCCGTGGGGAAGAACGCATCCATGCCGAACGTACGGGATTCATCAGGCACGATGGGAACCAGCCGGTGCCCGAACTTCTTGTCGCGGAGCAGGTCCTTCAGGAGCCTGACGAATGCCATGGTGGTGGCTGCCTGCTGCTTGCCCGAGCCGCGCTTGGCCACCTCGTAAGACTTGGCATCCGGCAGTTCCACGGCCTGGTGGTTTGAACGCCGTTCCGGAGTGAAGCCGCCTAGCTCCCGCCGGCGGTCCAGCAGGTAGGCGATCTCGGGTGCGTCCGCTCCCGGATGGAAGTAGGGCGGGCGATAGGGGTCAGCCTCCAGTTGGGCGTCGGAAATGGGAATCCGGAGGTAGTCCCGGAATTCCTTCAGGTCATCCAGCGTGAGTTTTTTCATCTGGTGGGTGGCGTTGCGGCCTTCGAAGTGGGGTCCGAGTCCGTAGCCCTTGACGGTTTTGGCGAGG